>DATIYN010000138.1:0-20909 GCA_035517595.1 Burkholderiales bacterium | reverse complement strand
CCGGGCGGCGCGGCAGGCGCCTTCGGCAGCTCCTGGAACTTGACCCGGCCCGCGGTCGCCTTCTCCACGTCGGCGGCCCAGTTCCGCTGCCAGACGCTGAGGTGGTGCGTCGGCGGCACCCAGGTCGAAAACGTAAGCGTGGTCTGGGCCTGCGCCGGCGCCGCAAACGCCGAACCGACGATCGCGGCCAGCGCAAGTTTTCGCATGGTGGTCATGTCCTTCTCCTCCTCCAAAGGAATCCCTAGTGTAGCAGCGCCTCGGCCATCTCGCGCAGCTTGCCCTTCTGGATCTTGGTCGCGTTCGCACCCGGCGTGACCGGAAAGGCGTCGACGGCGAAGATGCGGCGGGGAACCTTGTAGCGCGCCAGCCGCGCGCCGACGAGCGCGAGCAGTCCGGCCTCGTCCAGCTCGGCGCCCGGCTGCAGGATCACGAAGGCGACGGGCACCAGGCCCTCGGGTCGCGGCACGCCGACCACCTGGCAGGCCGCGATGCCCGGCGCTTCCTGGACCACCGCCTCGATCTCGGCCGGGCTGACCAGGAAGCCGCCCAGGCGCAGCGCATCGCCCATGCGCGCTACATATAGGAAGCGGCCGTCGGCGAGCGTGCTGCCGAGGTCGCCCGAGCGGTAGTAGCCGTCCTCGGTGAAGGCCTCGCGCGTGGCCTCCGGGTTGCCGTGGTAGCCCACCATGCGGCTGCCGGGGGCGAGGAATTCGAGTTCGCCCTGGCCGCCGTGCGGCAGGAGCGCGCCGGAAGCCGGGTCGCGCGCCCGCACGCGCGCGGCCGGGCTCACGGGCAGCCCGCCGCCCTGCCTGCGCTCGGCGGCGCTCGCGCGCTCGTCCTGGCGCGCGAACAGCGCCTGGATCTCGCTGGCGCCGTACAAGCCGACCAGCTTCAGACCCTTTGCGTCGGCGCGCTCGACGACGTCGGCGTGCGCCGGATTGAACGCCGCGTAGCCGAAGAAGCGCAGGCGCGACACGTCCGCACCGCATCCGAGCAGCTGCGCGCAGGCTTCGTCGGTGCCGATTCCGTGCGTGACGCGGTGCGCAACGAGCGCTGCGGACGCGTCTTCGGGCTGCCAGGCCGGCGCCATGACGAAAGGGCGGCCCGCCGCCATCGAGGCCATCGCGCCGCAGAAGCCGAACACGCCGCACAGCGGCGGCGCGAGCAGCAGCGTCGATTGCGCATCGAGCGCGAAGCCGCGCGCCACCTCAAACGCGTGACTCAATACAGTGCGTTGATCGTGCAGCACAAATTTCGGCGCCTTCGTGGTGCCCGAAGTCGTGAAGATCGCGCAGCCGGCGTGCGGCGCCGCATCGTTGGCATGCAGCGGCGCACCGGCGGCGAGCTCCGCGTAGCCGTGCGCGGGCTTGCCGAGCACGGCCGCGGGCGCCGGTGCGCACGATTCGCCGTAGACGATCACCGATTCGAGCGCGGCGAGCGCCTCCGGCTCGCAGGCGGCGAGGATCCCGGCGAAGTCTATCCCCTTGAATTCGGGCCAGAACACGAGCGCGCGCGCGTGCGAGCGCCGCAGGATGTCGCCGAGCTCGTGGCTGCGGAAGCGCGTGTTGACCGAGACGGCGATCGCACCGAGCTGAGCGCAGCCGAAGAACACGGCGAGCCAGGCCGGCAGGTTCGGCAGCCAGAGCGCGACGCAGTCGCCCGCGCGCACGCCGATCTTGCGCAGCCCCTGCGCGAGGCGCGCGCTTGCGTCGGCGAGTTCGCGATACGAAACCGGGCGCCCTCGATCGAACAGCGCGGGCGCGGAGCTGTTGAGGCGCAGCGCGAGCAGCGCAGGCAATGTGTCCGGAATCAAAATGAAAAAACCGGAGAATGTTTCGCGTTCAGGAAAAAATTCTCGGCGCGGGAAAAAATTCCGCTGCGGCGATTGTATTCGCGAATCGATGCCGATATGATGCTCGCTCGACGACGCAGGGGGAGAGGATGCCAGCCGTTGTGACCAAATCTGATCTCGTCCACGCCGCGGCGCGTGCCGGCAACCTGAGCAAGACGGCGGCCGGCGAAGCGGTCAACGCGGTGTTCGACGCGATCGTCGCCAGCGTCGCGAAGGGCAACCGCGTCACCGTCGTCGGCTTCGGCACCTTCCTGCCGCGCAAGCGCAAGGCACGGTCCGGTCGCAGCCCCGCCAACGGCAAGGAGATCAGGATCAACGCCAAGACCGTGCCGGCATTCGCGGCCGGCCAGGGCTTCAAGGACGCCGTCGGCGACCGCTAGGGTACAGGCGATCTGCGCGGGCTGTGAGGATTGCCTCACAGCCCTTTGTTTTTGCGGACGTTGCAAAGCACAAACCGATTGGGGCAGAATCCGGCCGGAAGACCCATTCGCCCCATGGACAGCCCCCTCATCCTCTCGCTGGACAACCACGGCGTGCCGCATCGCTGGATCAGCTGGCAGCAGGCCTGCTTCTACTACGCGAAAAACCTCGTCGCCTGGACGCTGGGCGAGGAGACGTTCACGTTCCGCGGCGGCGTTTCGCGCCTCACCGGCGAGCGCTCGAGCATCACCGCGCACTCGATCGTCGCGATCAAGGGCAAGGCGCTCGCGGCGCGCGGCTTCCACCAGGTCCCGCCGCTGAACAACCGCGAGCTGTTCCGCCGCGACCGGCACATCTGCGCCTACTGCGGCGGCGAATTCAGCTTCTTCCGCCTGACGCGCGACCACGTCCGGCCGCTGTCGCGCGGCGGGCGCGACACCTGGATGAACGTGGTGACCGCGTGCCGCCAGTGCAACGGGCAGAAGCGCAACCGCATGCCGGAGGAGGCGGGCGTCGAGCTGCTGTACGCGCCCTACGTGCCGAACAAGGCCGAGTACCTGATCCTCACCAACCGCAGGATCCTCGCCGACCAGATGGAGTTCCTCAAGCAGCACGTGGCGGCGCATTCCCGGCTCGTCGTCGCCCCTGCCTGAGTTCTGGCGCAACAGCGGCTACCGCCTGCTCGCGCGGGACGCGGCCGGCCGCCTGGGCGTCACTGACGATTTCCTGCGCGCCTACTACCTGAGGCCGGAGGTCCACCCGGTCGAGGAATCCGGCGAGGCCGAGCACGCGCTGCACGCCTCGCTCATGAAGGAGCCGCGGCGCGCGGTGCCGGCGGAGGCGATCGCCGCCATCGGCGATGCCGACGCGCAGCACAACTACGAGGTGGTGCTGCGCTTCCGCGACCGGCTGGTCGCGGCCGGCACCGTCGAGGGCTGCTACCTGAGCCTCTTAAAGACGGGCGTCGACGTGCCGCCGCTCTTCGTGGAGCAGATGGCGCACGTGGTGCTGCGCAACCTGCTGGAGGGCTGCGAGGACCCCTTGCGCCTGCGCGCGGCCGAGCTGTTCTTCCGTGCGCAGAAGGCGACCCTGCGCGACGGCCACGTGTTGCTCGCCGACCTGGAGACGGTCGAGATGCACGCCTCGGGCTCCCAGTACGGCAGCCTGGGGCGCCTGATCGTCGAGGCGCAGGTCGCGCCGGCGGCGGCGAACCTCGACGTGCTCGACCGGCAGAACGCCGCGCTCTACTGGGAGCGCGAGTCGCGCCACGACACGGTGATCAGCCTGACCTACGGGCGCCCGGCGCTGGACGCGTTCTGCCGGGTGATGGAAGCGTGGATCGCGCATTTCCTCGGGCTCGCGGTGCGCATCGAGCCGATCCGCCAGATCGAGGAGGCTCGCTGGGCCTGGCACGTGGGCCTGGACGCCGAAGCGACCGGGATCCTGAACGCGCTGTGGGCGGGCGAGCAGGTCGAGGCTGGCCGCATGCGGCGCATCCTCGCGCTGTTCCGCCTGGACTTCGCCGAGCCGGCCGAGATGCGCGGGGACATCGCCGGACGGTCCGTGTACCTCGCGCTCGCCGCGGACGAAGACGGCGCAGTGAGGATGAAACCGCAGAATCTGCTGCTCAACCTTCCTTTGAATGAAGCCTGAATACTGGGACAAGGCCAAGCGCTCGCTCGCGCAGCGCGACCCCGTGATGGGGGCGATCATGCGACGCCATCCGCGCGTGCACCTCGTGCCGCGCGGGGCGCCGTTCCACACGCTGGCGCGGGCGATCGTCGGCCAGCAGATCTCGGTCGCGGCGGCGCAGAGCGTGTGGAACAAGTTTTCGGGGATCGCTCTCGAAATCGTTCCCGAGAGAATTCTTCGATTGAAGGCAACCCAGTTGCGGGCCTGCGGCCTGTCCGAGCGCAAGTGCGAGTACATCTCGGACCTCGCGCGGCGCTTCGCCGACGGGGAGGTGCACGTGCATCGCTGGCCGCAGATGAGCGACGACGACGTGATCGCCGATCTCGTGCAGGTGCGCGGCATCGGGCGCTGGACCGCGGAGATGTTCCTCATGTTCAACCTGCTGCGGCCGGACGTGTTTCCGCTCGGCGACCTCGGCCTGCAGAAGGGATTGCGCCTCGCCTACCACGGCGGCCGGAAGGTTTCGCTCGCGACGCTGCGGCGGCGCGGCGAGTCCTGGCGGCCGTGGCGCTCGGTCGCCACCTGGTACCTGTGGCGGTCGCTCGACCCCGTGCCGGTAGAATACTGACCCCCATGAAGACCGTGTTTCTCGATTTCGAGCAGCCGGTGGCCGAGCTGGAAGGGCGCATCGAGGAGCTGCGCTACGCGCACGAGGACTCGGCGGTCGACATCTCCGAGGAGATCCAGCGCCTCAGCAAGAAGAGCCAGGCGCTCTCCAAGGAGATCTACGCCAAGCTCACGCCCTGGCAGGTCGCGCAGGTGGCGCGCCACCCGCAGCGCCCCTACACGCTCGACTTCGTCGGCACGATGTTCAGCGGCTTCGAGGAGCTGCACGGCGACCGCGCCGCGGGCGACGATGCTTCGATCGTCGGGGGCCTGGCGCGCTTCGAGGGCGAGGCCTGCGTGGTGATCGGGCACCAGAAGGGCCGCGACACCAAGGAGAAGATCCTGCGCAACTTCGGCATGCCGCGCCCCGAAGGCTACCGCAAGGCGCTGCGCCTGATGCAGCTCGCCGAGAAGTTCTCGCTGCCCGTATTCACCTTCGTCGACACTCCGGGCGCCTACCCGGGCATCGAAGCCGAGGAGCGCAACCAGTCCGAGGCGATCGGCCGCAACCTGTATGCGATGGCGAGCCTGAAGACGCCGATCATCGTCACGGTGATCGGCGAGGGCGGCTCGGGCGGCGCGCTGGCAATCGCGGTGGGCGACGCGGTGCTCATGCTGCAGTACGCGACCTACTCGGTGATCTCGCCCGAGGGCTGCGCCTCGATCCTGTGGAAGAGCGCCGACAAGGCGCCGGAGGCCGCGGAGACGCTCGGCATCACGGCCAACCGCCTGAAGACGCTGGGCCTCGTCGACCGGGTCGTGCCCGAGCCGCTGGGGGGCGCGCACCGCGACCCGCAGGCCATGGCGGCGACGCTCAAGAAGGCGCTCGCCGAAACGCTCCTGCAGCTGCTGGAGAAGAAGCCCAAGGAGCTCGTCGAGGAGCGCCTCGAGCGCATCATGGCCTATGGCCGCTTCAAGGAAACCGCCGAGCGATAGCAGGAGCCTTGAAGCCGCCGTCGCGACTTCCGCGTCTGTCGCTGCGGCGCTCTCTTCCCTGCGCGGCAAGCGCCTGGCGGTGGCATTGTCGGGCGGCCTGGATTCGGTGGTGCTGCTGCACCTGCTGCGCGGCCTCGCGCCGCGCCTGGGCGTCCGGCTCTCGGCGATCCACGTCAACCACGGCCTGAGCCCGAACGCCGGCGACTGGCAGCGCTTTTGCGCTTCGCTCTGCGACGAGCTTGGCATTCCATTCAAAGCAGCCAGAGTCAGAATCAGACGACAAAAAAAGGGAATCGAGGCGGCGGCGCGTGAAGCGCGCCGCGCAACCCTCGCCATGGCGCCCGCGGATGCAATCGCGCTCGCGCACCACCTCGACGACCAGGCGGAGACGGTTCTCTTCAATCTGCTGCGCGGCACAGGCGTGGAAGGTGCGAGCGGCATGCCGGCGGTAGGCAGGCTCGGCCGCAAGGCGCTGCTGCGTCCGCTGCTCGGCGTGCCGCGCGGCGCGATCCGCGCCTACGCCGCCCGGCAGCGCCTCGCCTGGATCGAGGACGAGTCGAACGCCGACGAATCGCTGACGCGCAATTTCCTGCGCCGGCGCGTCGGCCCCCTGCTGGAGACGCGCTTTCCGCGCTGGCGCGAAGCGCTCGCGCGCGCGGCGCGCCACTTCGCGGCAGCCGGGCTGGATGCGCGCGCGCTTCTGCGCGCCTATCTGAAGGGCAGGGGCCTGCGCGCGCCGAGCGAGGCGAAGCTCGTGGAAATGCTGAAGCAGCTCGACGCGAACGCAGCCAGCGTGTCGCACGATGGGATGGTTTTTCGTCTCTTCAGGGGAAAGATCTACCCCGAAAAGGAGACGAGAGCATCGTCCTTCAATTCGCTAGCCTGGAACGGAGAGGCGATGCTCCGGCTGCCCGGCGGCGAACTGCGTTTTCGCAGGGTGCGCGCCGGGGGGATCGATCCGGCCCGGCTCGACGGGCGTCCGGTGGAAATCCGCGCGCGCTCGGGGGGCGAGCGCCTGCAGCCCGATCCGCGCCGGCCGCGCCGCACGCTGAAGAACCTGTTCCAGGAAGCGGGCGTCCCGCCCTGGGAGCGCGAGCGGCTGCCGCTGCTTTATTGCGGCGAAGACCTGGTCTGGGTGCCCGGCCTGGGCGTAGACGCGAGATTCGCGAACGCGGGTAGCGGTCCGGGGATCGAGCCGCAATGGAAGGGACATCGCTGACGCATGGACGAGAAGGCCGGCCCTGCGCTGCAATGGCACGACGACGCGCTCGAAGCGCTCAACGGCTCGCTCGTGCTGGAAGAAAAGCTCGCGGCGATCCACGAGGCGCTCTATGCGCAGCTCGACTTCGTGGACCGGATCTCGGTCGCGGCCTACGACGCGAAGACCGACCTGCTCAAGACGTTCCTCGCCAGCTCGCCCGGCAGGAACGACCTGGTGCGCTACGAGGCGAGGCTCGCCGATACGCCCTCGCTCGGCGAGATCCTGAAGGCCGGTCGGCCGCGCGTGGTGCAGGACCTCGAGCTCTTCAGGAGCGGCCGCCACCTGCATACGCGCATCCTCGCGCAGGAAGGCTTCCGCTCGAGCTACACCGTGCCGATGCACCTCGACGGCGCGTTCTGGGGATTCGTGTTCTTCAACTCCCGCGCGGCGGGTCGGTTCGACGAGCCGGCGCTGCGGACGCTCGACGTCTACGCGCACTTGATCTCCGCGATCGTGACGGCAGAGATGCTCGCGGTGCGCGTTCTCGCCGCGGCGGTGAAGACCGCGCACGACATGGTGCACTTTCGCGACCCCGAGACCGGCGCGCACATGGACCGCATGGCGCGCTATTCGCGCCTGATCGCGCAGCACCTGGCGGGCGCCGGCGTCGCCAGCCTCGACGACGCGGTGATCGAGCAGATTTTCGAGTTCGCGCCGCTGCACGACCTGGGCAAGCTCGCGGTGCCGGACCGCATCCTCCTCAAGCAGGGCCGGCTCTCGGAGGCCGAGCGCGCCGAAATGAAGCTGCACACGACGCGCGGCCGGGAGATGGTGGACGCGATCGCGCACAACTTCGGCCTCGAGCGCCTGGACGGGCTCGACCTGCTGCGCCACATCGCCGAGTCGCACCACGAAACGCTCGACGGCCAGGGCTACCCGCGCGGGCTGCGCGACGAAGCGATTCCGCTGGAGGCGCGCATCGTCGCGGTCGCCGACGTGTTCGACGCGCTCACGAGCGCGCGTCCCTACAAGCCCTCCTGGACCAACGAGGAGGCGCTCGCCTGGCTGCGCAAGCTCGCGCGCGCGAAGTTCGACGCCGACTGCGTGGAGGCGCTCGCGTTCAACCTCGCCAGGGTGCGCGAGATCCAGGCGCGCTTCCGCGACCCGGACGCGCCCGCCGACACCGGGACCACGCGGCTCAGGACTTGAGGCGCAGCCGGCCCAGGTAGTCGCGCTTGCCGATCGGCACGCCCTTGGAGCGCAGGATGTCGTAGGCGGTCGTAGCGTGGAAGTAGAAATTGGGCAGCGAGAAGGACAGGACGAAACCCTCGGCGGTGAACGGGATCCTCCGCTCCCCGAACTCGAAGACCATGTCCTTGCCGGCGAGCGCATTGACTTCGTCGGGCTTGACGGCCTGCATCTTGAGCTTCGCGCCGGCCACGAGCGCTTGCAGCTCGACGTAGCTGCTCTGCGGCAGGTTCCGCGGCGGCCGGAAGCAGCCGGCCTTCAGCGCTTCGATCGTGCCGACCGAGTGGTGCACGACGGACTGGACCTGGAACCGGAACGGCAGCATGTCCGGATACAGCCTCGTTTCGACGACGTCCTCGAGAGCGATGCCCTTCTCGCGAAGGCAGGAAAGCCCCTTGTCGAGGACGCTGCCGATCGAATCCAGCAACTGCGCGTAGTTGAGAACGCTGATGTCATGGAGCGTGCTTGGCATGGCGATTCCTCGGTCGATGGGAGATCTCTAGTTGCGCGGCCTGGCTCGGCGGCTTGCGAAGGCTTCGCGCGCGGCGCGCGCCTCGGCGCTCGCGGCCGCGAGCTGCACCTGGTCGTGCGCCATGTGGCTCGAGGCGTGAGCGCCGATGCTGGCATAGGCGTTCACCGATTCCTTGGTCATTCGCACCGAGTTGCGCGGCAGCGCGAGCACCTTCTTCGCGAGCGCGCGCGCTTCGGCCAGCGCCTTGCCGGGCGGCGCGATGTAGTCCACGAGCGCCATCGCCCCGGCTTCCTCGGCCGTGATGCGCTCGCAGAGGATCGCCAGGCGCTTGGCGCGCGCGGGCCCCACCAGATTCACCAGGCGCGGCAGCGTGCCCCAGGTGAGCGGAATCCCGAGCGCGATCTCCGGCAGCGAGACGAAGGCGTCCGCGGCGATCACCCGCCAGTCGAGGGCGGCGGCGAGCGCGAGGCCGCCGCCGATCGCGTAGCCCTCGATCGCCGCGATCGTGATCTGCGGCAGCTCCTCCCATGCGCGCGCCATGCGGAAGCCGAGCGAGGCGATCTCCCGCTGCCGGTCGAAAGGCAGCTCGCCGTTTCCCCATCTCCGGGCGTCGCGCAGGTCCGCGCCCGCGGAGAACCATTTGCCCGCGCCGCGTACGATGACCACGTCGAGCTCGCGCCTCGGGCCCAGCCTTGCCGCACAGGCGATCATCTCGCGCATCAATTGCGCCGACATGGCGTTGCGCGCCTCCGGACGATCCAGCACGACCGTCGCAACGGCCCCCTTCAATTCGACTTTCAGTGTCGCATACATGTGCGCAAGCCCTTGTTTTTACGTGAAACTGCAGCCGAGCATGCTATACTCGCCGATTATTCAACAGAAAGGCACCGGGATCCTGGCATGGCCGTAGAGCGCACCTTTTCCATCATCAAGCCCGATGCGGTGGCCAAGAATGCGATCGGACAGATTCTCGCGCGCTTCGAGGCCGCTGGGCTGCGGATCGTCGCCGCGCGCATGCTGCACCTGTCGCGCGCCCAGGCCGAGGGCTTCTACGCGGTGCACCGGGAGCGGCCGTTCTTCAAGGATCTCGTCGACTTCATGATTTCCGGGCCGGTGCTGCTGCAGGTGCTGCAGGGCGAGAACGCGATCGCGAGGAACCGCGAGCTCATGGGCGCGACCGATCCGAAGAAGGCCGCGAAGGGCACGATCCGCGCCGATTTCGCGCAATCGATCGACGCCAATGCGGTGCACGGCTCGGACGGGCCGGAGACCGCGCGCTCCGAGATCGCCTATTTCTTTCCCGGTTGCGAGGTGTTTCCCCGCTAGGGGACACGGCGCCGGCCATGGCCGTCAACCTCCTCGGGCTCCACGCGCAGGGCATGGAGCGCTTCTTCGCCAGCCTGGGCGAGAAGCCGTTTCGCGCGCGCCAGGTCCTGAAGTGGATCCACCGGCGCGGCGCGGCCGGCTTCCCGGCCATGAGCGACATCGCCAAGGAGCTGCGCGCCAAGCTCGCCGCGGCCGCGGTGATCGAGCCGCCGGTGGTCGTGGGCGACAGCACCTCGGCCGACGGCACGCGCAAGTGGCTGCTGAAGGTCGACGGCGCCAATGCCGTCGAGGCGGTGTTCATTCCGGAGGAGGACCGCGGCACGCTGTGCGTATCGAGCCAGGCCGGCTGCACGCTCGATTGCGCATTCTGCTCGACCGGCAAGCAGGGCTTCAACCGCAACCTCAGCGCCGCCGAGATCATCGGCCAGCTCTGGCTCGCGAACCGCGCGCTCGGGGTACACGTGCGGGCGGGCGCGGTGGGCGCGGGGAACCGGGCGATCAGCAACGTGGTCTTCATGGGCATGGGGGAGCCGATGATGAATCTCGCCGCCGTGATTCCCGCGGCGCGCCTGATGATCGACGAGAACGGCTACGGGCTGTCGCGCCGCCGCGTGACGGTCTCGACCTCGGGCGTCGTGCCCGGCATGGATCGGCTGGCCGCCGAGTGCCCGGTCGCGCTCGCGGTGTCGCTGCACGCGCCCGACGACGCGCTGCGCGACCGCCTGGTGCCGGTCAACCGCAAGTACCCGATCCGCGAGCTGCTCGCGGCCTGCAACCGCTACCTGGAGCGCGCGCCGCGCGACTTCATCACCTTCGAGTACGTGATGCTGGACGGCGTGAACGACGCCGATGCCCACGCCAGGGCGCTGCTGGGCGTCGCGGCGACGGTGCGCTGCAAGTTCAACCTGATCCCGTTCAATCCGTTCCCGGGTTCCGAATTCAAGCGCTCGTCGCCCGAGCGCATCCGGCGCTTCGCCGAGATCCTGCAGCGCGGCGGCGTCACGGTCACCACGCGAAGGACGCGCGGCGACGGCATCGAGGCCGCCTGCGGCCAGCTCGCGGGGGACGTCGCCGACCGCACGCGGCGCACGCGCGCGATCCCGATCGCGGAGCAGCGCGCATGAGCCCGCGCGCGCCGCTCGCCCTGCTGGGCGCCGCGCTCGCCGCGGCGCTGCTCGCAGGCTGCGCCGGCATCACGTCGCCGTCGAGCAGCGAGCCGACCATCGATACGCCGGTCCAGGTCGGCGAGACGGGGGACCCGCGCAACCGCGCCAAGATCCACACCGAGCTCGCTTCGCTCTACTACGGCCGCGGCAACATGGCGGTCGCGCTCGAGGAGCTGCGCACCGCCACGGGCGCGGACGCCAACTACGCCCCGGCCTACGGACTGTACGGCCTGGTCTACATGGAGTTGCGGGAGAACGCGCTCGCGCAGGCCAATTTCGAGCGCGGCCTGCGCCTGTCGCCGACCGACCCGGACATCAACCACAACTACGGGCTGTTCCTCTGCTATACGGGGCGGGAGGCCGACGGCATCAAGTATTTCCTGCAGGCGGTGCGCAATCCGCTCTACCCGACGCCCTGGCGCTCGTACACGGCGGCGGGCGCCTGCGCGATGCGCAAGAACGACTTCAAGGACGCCGAAGACTACTTCCAGCGTTCGCTGCGCCTGGAGCCGAACGAGCCCAATGCGCTGCTGCAGATGGGCCAGATCCGCTACCGGCAGGGCAACCTGGACGAGGCGCGCAAGTACGTGTCGCGCTACAACAAGCTCGTCGAGCCGACGGCCGAGTCGCTCTGGCTCGCGCTGCGCGTGGAGCGCAAGGCCGGCGAGCGCGTCGCCGAGGCGAGCTACGCGAGCCAGTTGCGGCGGCGCTTCAACGGCTCGCGCGAATACCAGCTCCTGCAGCGCGGCGCGTATGACTGAGCGCAACGACGCCGGCGACGGCGTCGGCGAGGAGCTGTCCAGGGCGCGAGCGGCGCTCGGCTTCACGATCGCCGATGTCGCGCAGCAGCTGAAATTCGCGGCGCGCCAGATCGAGGCGCTCGAGCACGGCCGCTACGAGCAGCTGCCCGCGGGCACGTTCGCGCGCGGCATGGTGCGCACCTATGCGCGCCTGGTGAGGCTCGATCCCGAGCCGCTGGTGCAGCGCATCGCCGATCGCGTCGCGGTGCCGGACAACGCGGCTGCGGTGGCCTCCGCGCGCCGGCCGATCCCGATCACCGACAGCGCGCGTCGCACCAACCTCATCTACGCGGCGCTGTCGCTCGCGATCCTCGCGGTCATCGCCGGCGTGGTCTTCGAATGGCAGCGCGAGCGCTCGGACGCGGCGCGGCTCACTTTCGTGCCGGCCGCCGCGCCAGCGCCGGCGCCGGCGGCGAAGGAGCCGCCGCAGGTCGCCTCGACCGCAGTGTCGGTGGCGGCCATGGCGATCGGCCCGGGCGGCGTCGCGGCGCCGGAGCCTGACGCGGCGCCGGCGGCGCCCGACGCGGGCGCCGGCCCGGCGGCGGCCGAGGGCATGCGGCGCCTCCACCTCGCGTACGAAGGCGAGTCCTGGGTCGAGATCCGCGCGCACGGCGACAAGCTGCTCACCTCGAGGCTCAACGCGGGCGGCACGGAGCAGACGATCGAAGGCCGCCCGCCGTTCTCGCTCATCATCGGCAACGCGCAGCACGTGCGCCTCAGCTACGACGACAAGCCGGTCGACCTCGCGCCCTACATCAAGGTCGAAGTCGCGCGCTTCACGCTCGACTGACCGCCGCGAAGCCCATGACGCGCAGGATTTCCACCCAGGTCCTGGTCGGCAAGGTCGCCCTGGGCGGCGGCGCGCCCATCGTCGTGCAGTCGATGACCAACACCGATACCGCGGATGCGGATGCGACCGCGCGCCAGGCGTTCGAGCTCTGGCGCGCGGGCTCCGAGCTCGTGCGCATCACGGTCGACACGCCGGAAGCGGCTGCGCAGGTCGCGCCGATCCGCGCGCGCCTGGACGCGCTGGGCTGCGACGTGCCGCTGGTCGGCGACTTCCACTACAACGGGCACAAGCTGCTCACGCAGTTCCCGGACTGCGCGCGCGCGCTCGCCAAGTACCGCATCAATCCCGGCAACGTCGGCAAGGGCGCGAAGCGCGACGACCAGTTCGCGATGATGGTGAACGCGGCGATCGAGCACGGCAAGCCGATCCGCATCGGCGTGAACTGGGGCAGCCTTGACCAGGAGCTGCTCGCGCGCATGATGGACGACAACGCGCGGCTCGCCTCGCCGCTGGATGCCGACGAGGTCATGCGCGAGGCGCTTATCGTCTCGGCCGTAGAGTCCGCGGCGCTCGCGGAGAAGCTCGGCCTGCCGGCCGACCGGATCGTGATCTCCTGCAAAGTGAGCGGCGTCCAGGACCTGATCGGCGTCTACCGGGAGCTCGCGCGGCGCTGCGGCCACGCGCTGCACCTGGGTCTCACCGAGGCGGGCATGGGCTCCAAGGGCATCGTCGCCTCGTCCGCGGCCATGGCGGTGCTGCTGCAGGAAGGCATCGGCGACACCATTCGCGTGTCGCTGACGCCCGAGCCGAACGGCGACCGCACGCGCGAGGTGGTCGTCGCGCAGGAGCTGCTGCAGACGATGGGGCTGCGCAGCTTCTCGCCGCTGGTGGCCGCCTGCCCGGGCTGCGGCCGCACCACGAGCACCTATTTCCAGGAGCTCGCGCAGCGCGTCCAGGGCTACCTGCGCGAGCAGATGCCGGCCTGGAAGCAGCGCTATCCCGGCGTCGAGGAGATGAAGGTGGCCGTGATGGGCTGCGTGGTGAACGGTCCGGGCGAATCCAAGCATGCCGACGTGGGCATCAGCCTGCCGGGCACCAACGAGTCGCCGGCGGCGCCGGTCTACGTGGACGGCGAGAAGACCGTGACGCTGAAGGGAGGCCGCATCGCCGAGGAGTTCCAGGCGATCGTCGAGCAGTACGTGCGCGAGCACTACGGGCCGGGCAAGGTGCGGGGCACGGCGCGCCGGCGCAAGGAAATTCCCCTGAAAGCGACGGGATGAAGGTCAAGCCGACCCTGCTCAGGGGGTTCGACCAGGAGTACCTGCCGCAGGAACAGCTGCAGTTCAACGCCCTGGTCGATCTCATTCGTCGCAATTTCGAGCTGTTCGGCTTCCTGCCGCTCGAGACGCCCTCGGCCGAACGCGAGGAGGTGCTGACCTCCAAGAGCGGCATCGAGAAGGAGATCTACGCCATCACGCGCCTCGCCGCCGATCCGGGCGAGGAGGTCGTGACCAAGGGCGCGATGCGCTTCGACCTCACGGTGCCGCTGGCGCGCTACGTGGCGATGCGCGAGCGCGAGCTCGCCTTCCCGTTCCGGCGCTACCAGATCCAGCGCGTCTGGCGCGGAGAGACCCCGCAGGCGCGCAAGGGCCGCTTCCGGGAGTTCTACCAGTGCGACATCGACATCGTCGGTCGCGACCGCCTCAGCTATCTCGCCGAGGCGGAGATCCCGAGCGTGATCTACAGCATTTTCCGTGAAATGCGGATCGGCGAATTCCGCATCCGCATCAACAATCGCAAGGTGCTGCGCGGGCTGATCGCCCGGTTCGGCGTCGCCGAGGACAAGGCGGCGGCGGTGCTGCGCACGCTCGACAAGATCGAGAAGGAGGAGGCTGCGCGGATCCTCGACGAACTGGCGCGCGAAGGCGTCGGGACCGCGACGGCGAGGGAGCTGTACGACCTCATGTCGGGGAAGCGGTCCACGGACGAGACGCTGCAGCTGCTCGCCGGACTGGCGCCCGGCAACCCGGCGCTGGAGGCGGGCCTCGGGGAATCGCGCCGCATCGTCGGCGCGATCCGCGATTTCGGCGTGCCCGACAGCGCTTTCGCGATGGACCTGCGCGTCGTGCGCGGACTCGACTACTACACCGGCACGATCTACGAGACGACCCTCGTCGATCACCCCGACATCGGCAGCATCTGCTCCGGCGGCCGCTACGACGACCTCGCGGGCTATTTCACCGACACGAGGCTGCCCGGGGTCGGCATCTCCATCGGCCTGACGCGCCTGTTCGCCAAGCTGAGAGAGGCCGGCCTGCTGCGGCCGCCGCCGAGGACGCCGGCCGAGGTGCTGATCGTGACCATGGAAGGCCAGGAGTTCCGGCGCTACCTGGAGATGGCGCGCGCCCTGCGCGGCGCGGGCGTCAACACCGAAATCTATCTGGAGCCTGCGAAGCTGAAGAAGCAGCTCGAGTACGCCGAGAAGAAAGGTTTCCGCGTCGCGCTGATCGCGGGCGAGGCCGAGTTCGCCGCCCGCAAGGTCCAGCTCAAGAACCTGGCGACGCGCGCCGCGACCGACTGCGCGGCCGACGAGCTGGTCGAGGCCGTGAAGAAACTGTTGAGCTAACCACTGGAAGCGAATATTCCCTGATGGCATACGATCTGGAAGAGCAGGAGCAGCTCGCGGAATTGAAGGGCTGGTGGAAGGACAACGGCACCCGGGTGATCGCGCTGGTTGCCGCGGCGGCGATCGCCGGCGCCGGCTGGCAGGGCTGGCGCCTCTGGCAGGCCGGCCAGGCGCGCGAGGCGGCGGCGCTCTACGACGGCCTCGTCAAGGCTTTGCAGGCGGGCGACGCGAAGGCGATGCGCGACGCAGGCGGCACGCTGGTCGAGTCCTACCCGCGCACGCTGTACGCGAGCATGGGCGCGCTTGCCGCCGCGCGCTTCTACTTCGAGCGCGGCGAGCTCAAGGATGCGCGCGCGCAGCTGCAGTGGGTGGCCGAGCGCTCGTCCTCGGAAGAGCTGAAGGACCTCGCGCGGCTGCGCCTCGCCGGCGTGCTGCTCGACGACAAATCCTACGACGAGGCGCTCCAGCTCCTGGAAGCAAAGCATGCCGAGGCGATGGCGGCGCAGTATGCGGCGCTCAAGGGCGACGTGCTGGTGGCGCAGAAGAAGCCGGAGGAGGCGAAGGCCGCCTACAAGCTCGCGCTGGAGAAGGCGGGCCAGCGCGAGAGCGCGCTGCGCACGAGCGTGCAGCTGCGCCTGGACGCGCTCGGGGGCTGAGCATGCGCCGAACCGGAATCGCGGCCGCGCTGCTGCTCGCGGGCGGCCTCGCCGCCTGCTCCAGCCTGCCCGACATGCCGAGCCTGAACCCGATGGATTGGTTCAGCAGCGGCTCGACGGGACCCAAGCCTGCCGAGCTGCCCGTGCTCAGCAGCCCGCAGCCCGTGAAGACCCTGTGGACTTCGAGCATCGGGTCTGCCGAGGCCTTCGTGTTCACGCCCGCGCTCGCGGGCGACGGCGTGTACGTCGCCTCGCGCTCGGGCACCGTGGCGCGGCTGGACGCAGGCTCGGGCCAGGTGAAATGGCGCGTGCCGGTCGGCAAGCGCCTCTCGGGCGGCGTGGGCAGCGACGGCGCGCTCGCGGTGGTCGCCACCGACGAGGGCGAAGTGTTCGCGCTCGACGCGGAAACGGGCGCACAGCGCTGGCGCGCGCGCGTCTCGAGCGAGGTGCTGGCCGTGCCCAAGTTCGCCGACGACCTCGTGCTCGTGCGCAGCGCCGACAGCCGGATCTTCGCGTTCAGCGCCGTCGACGGCAAGCGGCGCTGGGTCTACCAGCGCGCCGCCGCCGCGCTGATCGTGCGATCGCCCGTGGGCCTCAGCGTCGGGCAGGGCTCGGCCTACGCGGGCTTCTCGGGCGGCAAGCTCGCGGCAATCTCGCTCGCGAACGGCAGCCTGCGCTGGGAAGCGACCGTGGCGCAGCCCAAGGGCGCGACCGAGCTCGAGCGGGTCACCGACGTCGTCGGCGATCCCGCGGTGCTCGGCCGCGAGGTGTGCACCGCCGCGTTCCAAGGCCGCGTCGCCTGCTACGACGTCACCAACGGCAACCAGATCTGGTCGCGCGAGATGTCCACGCTCACGGGCGTGAGCTTCGACGCGCGCTACGCGTTCGTCGCCGACGACAAGGGTGCGGTGCACGCGCTCGACCGCAGCAACGGCCGCAGCATCTGGAAGCAGGATCGCCTCGCGAACCGGCAGCTCTCGCTGCCGCTGCCGCTCGGCACCGAGGTGGCGGCGGGCGACCTGCAGGGCTACGTGCACTTCATGGCGCGCGAGTCGGGCGCGTTCCTCGCGCGCGCGGCCACCGACGGCAGCCCGATCCGCGCCGCGCCGCTGCGCCTGCCCGCGGGCTTCCTCGTGCAGACGCAGGCCGGCGGTCTCTACGCGCTGTCGCTGAACTGACGGCCTGCGCCCCTCCCAGACCATGACGCCGGTGATCGCGCTCGTCGGCCGGCCGAACGTCGGCAAGAGCACGCTGTTCAACCGCCTCACGCGCCGGCGCGACGCCATCGTGGTGGACGTGCCGGGCGTGACGCGCGACCGCCACTACGGCGAAGGGCGGCTCGGCGAGCGCGCTTACGTCGTCATCGACACCGGCGGCCTGGAGCCCGACGCGCCGAAAGACATCTACGCCGACATGGCGCGCCAGACCGAGCAGGCGATCGTCGAGGCGGACGCGGTGATCCTGGTCACGGACGCGCGCGCGGGCCTGGTTCCCGGCGACCGCCGCATCGCCGAGCGGCTGCGGCGGCTCAAGGAGCGCGTCTGGATTGCCGCCAACAAGGCCGAGGGCCAGGAACCCGCGGCGGCGGCGGCGGAGTTCCACGAGCTCGGCCTGGGCGCGCCGGTCGCGATCTCGGCCGCGCACGGCAGCGGCGTGCCTGCGCTGATGGACGCCGTCCTCGAGCCCTTTCCCGATCAGGCACCGCTCGATGAAAAGAGCGAAAAACATCCGCGCGTCGCCTTCGTCGGGCGGCCGAACGTGGGCAAGTCCACGCTCGTGAACGCGCTCGTCGGCGAGGAGCGCGTGATCGCGCACGGCGAGCCCGGCACCACGCGCGACGCGATCGAGGTCCCGTTCGAGCGCGGCGGGCGCAAGTACACGCTCGTGGACACCGCCGGGCTGCGCAAGCGCGGCAGGTCGCACGGCGCCGAGGTCGAGAAGTTCTCGATCGTGAAAACCCTGCAGGCGGTGGAGGCGGCGAACGTGGCGGTGCTCGTGCTGGATGCGCTCGAGGGCATCTCCGAGCAGGACGCGCACGTCGCCGGCTACATTCTCGAGCGCGGCCGCGCGGTGGTGGTCGTGGTCAACAAGTGGGACGCCGCCGGCGCCGAGTCGCGCGCGCGCGTCAAGGCCGAGCTCGGCTGGAAGGCCGGCTTCCTGTCGTTCGCGCAGACGCTGTTCATCTCGGCCAAGTCCGGCAAGGGCGTGAACGAGGTGCTGCGCGCGGTGGACGCCGCCTATGCCGCGGCGATGGCCAAGCTCTCCACGCCCAAGCTCACGCGCGCGCTCATCGCGGCCGTCGAGCGCCAGGCGCCGCCGCACCGGCGCGGCTACGCGCGCCCGAAGATGCGCTACGCGCACCAGGGCGGATCGAACCCGCCGCGCATCGTCATCCACGGCAACTCGCTGCAGCACGTGACCGAAGGCTACAAGCGCTATCTCGAGGGCTGGTTCCGCGACGCGTTCCGCCTGCAGGGCACGCCGCTGCGCATCGAGCTGCGCACCGGCCGCAATCCGTACCACGGAGAAGGCCGCAAGCCGCGCCGGCGCCGCGGCTAGGCGGCCGCCAGCCGCGGCGCCGGGCGCGCTCGCTCCGCCGCGGCGGCGCCTGTTTCCAGCAGCCCTGGCACCAGCGCCTCGGCCGCGAGCGCGCCGGAGATCATCACCGCCTCGACGCCCGCGCCGTGGGTGATCGCGCCGGCGAACAGCAGGCCGCGGATCGGGCTCTTCGCGGCGACCGGGCGCAGCCCGCCGCTGCTGCCGTAGATCGCTCCCGCACTCGACCAGTCGTAGCGCAGGAAGGTCACGGGGCTCGCATCCGCTCGATAGACGATGCGGCCGGAAAGGCCCGGCAGCGCCTGCTCGGCGGCGCGGATCAACGCGTCGCCGGCGGCCTTCTTGCGCTCGCGGTACGCGGGCGACTCGCGCAGGGCGTCCGCGGCCGACGCCGCGATGTCGCCGGTCCAGCGGCGTGCCTCGTCGTGGCCGACGAGCCGCATGATCTCCACCGTGCTGTAGCCGGCCGGTGCGGCCGACGCGTCCACCAGCGACGGGATCACGATGCCCGCGCTGCCATGTTCGCCTTGCACGTGGATGATCGGGCGCGCGTCCTCGAAGCCGCCGCGCACGCCCAGGTGGGCTCCGACCGCGGAGCAGGCGGGGCGCATCGCCGCGAGGTTTTCGCGGAATTCGCGCGGCCAGAGGACCGGATCGACTAGGCGCTGCGTGGCGCCGAGAAAATCGGCGTTCATGACGACCGAGGGCGCCGTCAGGGTCTCGCCGCGCGCGAGGCGCACGCCGCGCACGCGGCCGCCCTCGACGAGCACGCGCTCCACCGCGGTCTTCAGGAGCACGCGGCCGCCGCCCTTCTCGATTGCGTCCACCAGTGCGTCGGCGAGCGCGCCCGAGCCGCCCGCGGGATAGCAGCCGCCGTGCAGGTAGTAGCCGAACAGCGGCACCATCTGCGCCACCGTGGCGCGCTCCGGCGCGTCGGTGACGTAGCCCGCGAGGCCGGCGATCGCTTCGCGCGCCGCGGGATCGCGCACGCGCTCGCGCAGGAATTCGCCGAAGCCGCGCGCCATCCAGCGCACCGCGAGCGGATGGCGGCGCGCGAAGGCGAGCATGCCGGTCACGGTGCGCGGCGCTCCCGGCACGCCGCTGCGCGCAGGCGCCTCGGAGTACATCGCAGCGTGGATCGCACGGATGTCGTTCATCGCCTGCGCGATGCTGTCCCGGTCCCGCGGAAAGCGCGCGCCGAGCGACGCGGCGTAGTCGTCCCAGCCGCGCGGCACGTCGAAGCGCTCGCCGTCATGCACGTAGCGGTGGTCCATGCGCCGCCACTCGATCCGGTCGAGCGCGCCCAGGCGCCGAAGCAGCCCGTGCACCGGCGCGCCTTCCCAGACGCCGGAGATGTCGTGCACGCCGGCGTCGAATCGGAACACCGGGCGAGCGTCGCCGTCGCGGCCCTTGCGCAGCCAGGTGTGCGCGAAGCCGCCAGCGACGACGTGCTGCTCGAGCACCGTCACGCGCACGCCGGCCTGCGCGAGCAGCGCGCCGGCGGTGAGGCCTCCCAGGCCGGCGCCAACCACAAGCGCGTCCGCGTCCGCGCCGTTTGCCGCGCGCAGGGGCGGATTCCAGCGGTATGGCTCCGCCTCCGCGATGCGGCGAACGAGCGCGCGCCGCACGAGCAGCGCGGGCAGGGCGACCGACAGCAGCGCGGCGACCGCGAGCGGCGACCACAGCGCGATCGCCGGGGCGGCAGCGAATCGCGCGGCGGCCAGATAGACGAACACGGCGGCCCATAGTCCCGACATCAGCGCGTTGATGCGCAGGAACAGCGGGTCGCGCTGCATGCCGGACCATTGCGCGGCGGAAAACACCGTCGTCCAGGGACGCCCGAGCGCGACGCTCGCCGCCATCGCGAGGCCGAGCAGCAGCTGCGAGGCGGCCACGGCGACCGTGGCGTGGCGAGCGTCGGCGAACAGCCAGGGCGCGCCGAACCAGAAGGCCGCGAGGGGCAGGAGGGCGAGCTTGGCGAGCAGGAGGGTCTTCACGGCTTGCCTCAGGCAGAGAGCGTGCGCAGCAGGTTCGTCCAGAGCATGACCAGCACGATATTGCTGGCGGCGAACGCGAACAGGCGATGGCGCACGCGGTTGTAGGTGACGTGGATCGCGCTGTGCGCCAGGCGCAGGCCCACGTAGCTCCAGGCGAGCGCGAGCGCCGTGGCATTGACGCGATCGGCCGCGTAGCTGGCCAGGCAGGAGACGTAGAAGAGCACCGGCAGCTCGAGCAGGTTCATCAGGTTGCGATTGGGAAGCGCCACCTCGGGCGGCACGCGCGCCGATTCGCCGTACCGGAAGTCGTCGTACGCGACCTGGCCCGCACGTCCGGCGCGGAAGCGCCGCGCGGGAATCAGCACCAGGATGGCGAAGGTCAGCGCAGCCAGCGCCGCCATGGGGAAAACGATGCTCACCCGCTCCAGCATGCCTGGCCTCGCTCAATGTTGACAACGACAACATAAATCTACTAAGCTATGTAGTCAATGTCAACATCAAAGCTTGCCTCTCGCGGCTACCACCACGGCGACCTGCCGGCGACGCTGCTGCGCGCGGCCGGGAA
>DATIYN010000137.1:0-8586 GCA_035517595.1 Burkholderiales bacterium | reverse complement strand
GAGCTTCTGCACCGCTTCCTGCGTCGGCACCAGCACCTTGCCGCCCATGTGGCCGCACTTCTTCACCGAGGCGAGCTGGTCCTCGAAGTGCACGCCCGCGGCGCCCGCGTCGATCATCGCCTTCATGAGCTCGAACGCGTTCAGCACGCCGCCGAAGCCCGACTCGGCGTCGGCCACGATCGGCGCGAACCAGTCGATGTCGCTGCGGCCTTCCATCGTCTGGATCTGGTCCTGGCGCATGAGCGCGTTGTTGATGCGCTTCACCACCGAGGGCACCGACGTGGTCGCGTAGAGCGACTGGTCCGGGTACATGGAGAGCGAGTCGTTCGCGTCGGCCGCCACCTGCCAGCCCGAGAGGTAGATCGCGGGCACGCCCGCGCGTACTTGCTGCATGGCCTGGTTGCCCGTGAGCGCGCCGAGGGAATTCACGAACGGCATCTCGTTGCACTTCTTCCAGAGCTTCTCGGCGCCGACTTTCGCCAGCGTGTGCTCGATCTTCAGGCTTCCGCGCAGCGCCACTACGTCGGCGGCGTCGTAGCCCCGCTTGATGCCCTTCCAGCGCGGGTTCTGGGTCCAGTCCTTCTGCAGCTGCGCGATCTCTTCTTGACGATTCATCCGTTCTCCATGGAAGTAAGGCGTTGAAAGCACAGAAGATACCGGGCCAGTTTGACGCGTAGCAACATCATCATTCCACATTCTGAAATGGAAATAAAACAAGGATTTACAGCTATTTAAGACACTGACGTTTCACGATGCGAAGGCAGCTTTCAAATTCGTGCTGCCTCGCAAAAATCCGCGCTACGTCTGCACGAGGCGACGGTGGCTGTGCGCGCTCATGAGGATGCCCACGCCGATGAAGAGGGTCAGCAGCGACGAGCCGCCGTAGGAGATGAACGGCAGCGGCACGCCGACCACGGGCAGGATGCCCGAGACCATGCCCATGTTGACGAAGGCGTAGGTGAAAAACATCAGCGTGACGGCCGCGGAGAGCAGGCGCGCGTAGAACGTGGCGGCGTTCGCGGCGATCATCAGGCCGCGCGCGACGAGCAGCGTGTAGAGCGTGACCAGGATCGCGTTGCCGATGAGGCCGAACTCCTCGGAGTAGACCGCAAAGATGAAATCGGTATGGCGCTCCGGAATGAACTCCAGATGCGTCTGCGTGCCGTGCAGCCAGCCCTTGCCCGTGAGGCCGCCCGAGCCCACCGCGATCGTCGACTGGATCGTGTGGTAGCCGGCGCCGAGCGGGTCCTGCGAGGGGTCGATGAGCGTGAGGATGCGCTTGCGCTGGTAGTCGTGCAGCATGCCCCACAGCGGGAACAGGCTCGCCACGCCCAGCGCACCCAGGGTGACGAGCACGCGCCAGCCGATGCCGGCGAAGAAGATCACGTAGAAGCCCGCCGCCGCGACGAGCACCGCGGTGCCGAGGTCGGGCTGGCGCGCGATGAGCAGCACCGGCAGCACGAGCAGCAGCGCGGCGACCGCGAAATCGCGCATGCGCAGCGTCGCCTCGTGCTTGTGGAAGTACCACGCCAGCATCATCGGCAGCGCGAGCTTCATCATTTCCGAGGGCTGGAAGCGCGTGACGCCGACGTGCAGCCAGCGGCGCGCGCCGTTCACCACCTCGCCGGCCAGCGCGACCGCGACGAGCAGCACGAGGCCCACGAGGTAGGCCGGCACCGCGAAGCGCATGAGCGTCTGCGGCGGAATCTGCGCGACCAGCCACATCGCCGCGAGCGCGACCGCGAGGTTGGCGAGCTGCGCGGTGACGCGCCCCGGGCTCTCGTAGCTCGCGGAGAACAGCGTCGCGAGCCCCACCGCCGCGAGCGCGAGGCTCAGCGCGAGCAGCGGGCCGTCGACGCCGGCCGTCAGGCGCCGGGCGATGCGGCGGGGCGAGAGGGCGGCCAGTTCCATCAGTCGCCCTGGCTGTCGTCCTCTTCGTCGGGCTCAGGCTTGAGCATGCTCTCGGGCAGCTTGCCGAGCAGGTAGTAGTCGAGCACCGTGCGCACGATCGGCGCCGCCGTGCGCGCGCCGAAGCCGCCGTTCTCGACGATCGCCATGAGCGCGATCTTCGGGCTCTCCACCGGCGCGAAGGCGATGAACAGCGAATGGTCGCGGTGGCGCTCGGAGACTTTCTTCTCCTCGTACTTCTCGCCCTGCTTGAGGCCCACCACCTGCGCCGTGCCGGTCTTGCCGGCGCTGGTGTATTCGGCGCCGGCGAAGGCGCGCGCGCCGGTGCCCTCCGTGTTGACGCCCTGCATGGCGCGCTTGACGAACGCGAGGTTCTCGGGGTTGAGCTCGAGGTGCTTCACGAGCTCCGGCTCGAAGCGGCGGCGCTCGCCGGTGCGCAGGTTGTCGATGTGCGACACGAGGTGCGGCCGGTACATGTCGCCGTCGGCCGCGAGCGTGGACACCGCGAGCGCGATCTGGATCGGCGTGTAGGCGTTGTAGCCCTGGCCGATGCCGATCGAGATCGTCTCGCCCGCGTACCATTTCTGCTGCTCGGGGCGCCGGAAGCGCCTCTGCTTCCATTCCGGCGAGGGCAGCACGCCGGTCGCCTCGCCGTCGAGGTCGATGCCGCTCTTCGCGCCGAAGCCGAACTTCGCCATGAACGCGGCAATCGCGTCGATCCCCAGGTCGTTCGCGACCTGGTAGTAGAACGTGTCCGAGGACACGACGATCGAGCGATACATGTCGACGAAGCCGTTGCCGCCGGGCTTGGAGTCGTGGAAGCGCCGCCCGCCGAACTCGAAGTAGCCCGGGTCGTGGATCGCGCTCTTGAACGTGCGCTTGCCGAGCTCGAGCGCCGCCATCGCCATGAACGGCTTGAAGGTCGAGCCCGGCGGGTAGACGCCGGCAATCGCGCGGTTGTTGAGCGGCCGGTCGGGGGAGTTGTTCAGGTCGGCCCAGCTCTGCGGGTCGATGCCGTCGACGAAGAGGTTCGGGTCGAAGCCGGGCTTGGAGACGAACGCGAGCACGCCGCCCGTCGAGGGCTCGATCGCCACCAGCGCGCCGCGCCGGTCGCCGAACGCCGCTTCGGCGACTTCCTGCAGCTTGATGTCGAGCGTGAGCGTGACGTTGCTGCCGGCCTGCGCGGGCGTGCGCGCGAGCGTCCGGATGCCGCGCCCCGCGGCGTCGATCTCGACCTGCTCGAAGCCGGTGGTGCCGTGCAGCTCCTGCTGGTAGCTCGCCTCGACCCCCGCCTTGCCGATGAAGTCGGTGCCGCGGTAGTTGGCCTCGACCTCGAGCTCGGCGAGGCGCTCCTGATCCTTCTGGTTGATGCGGCCGATGTAGCCGATGACGTGCGAGGCGAGCTCGCCGTGCGGATACTGGCGGAACAGGCGCGCCTTGATCTCCACGCCCGGGAAGCGGTAGCGGTTGGCCGCGAAGCGCGCGACCTCCTCGTCGGACAGGCGCGTGCGGATCGGCAGGCTCTCGGCGTTGCGCGTTTCCGCGTACAGCTTGCGGAAGCGCGCGCGGTCCTTCGCCTGGACCTCGACCACCTCGCCGAGCTCCTGGATCGTGCGCTCGAGATCCTTGACCCTGTCGGGGAAGATCTCCAGCGTGTACGCCGAGTAGTTGCGCGCGAGCACCACGCCGTTGCGGTCGAGTATCAGGCCGCGATTGGGCGCGATCGGCACGATCGAGATGCGGTTGTCCTCGGCCTTCGCGGCGTAAGTGTCGTGCTGCACCACCTGCAGCTGGAAGAAGCGCGCGCACAGCAGCGCGAACGCGACGAGCACCGCGACGCCGGCGACGCCGACGCGCAGCTGGAACAGGTACAGCTCGCGCTGGTGGTCCTTGAGCTCGGCGAGGCGCATCAGATGGCGCGAGTCTCGTCGACCTCGGCAGGCCGGCGCTGCGGCATCAGCAGCAGCGTGGTGACCAGCGGCCAGAGCGCCGCGCCGATGAGCGGCCCGACGAGCACGATCCAGCCGGGAAACTCGGCGCCCAACGCGAGGCGCACGAGCGCGGCGACGCCCTGCGCGAACAGCAGGAGCGCGAGCACGTGCAGCGCCTGCCCCCAGAGCGGGAACCAGAGGATGCGGCGCGACAGCGTGATCGAGGCGAAGGCGAGCAATGAATAGGCGAGCGCGTGCTGGCCCATGAGCACGCCGTTGCCCACGTCGATTAGCAGACCGAGCAGCCAGCCCGCGCCCAGGCCCACCAGGCGGGGCTGGCGCACGCACCAGAACACGAGCACCAGCGCGACGAAGTCGGGGGCGAGCGCGACGCTTCGCCAGGGCAGGAAATTGGCGATCAGCGCCAGCGCGAGCGAGCCCAGGATGGTGCTCGCCCGCACCGGCAGCAGGATGCGCTGCGAGGCGGCGTCGCTAAGCTGCATGGTCGCTGCTCACGGAATGGTCTCGCCGTCCCGGCGGCGCGGCTTGCGCGCCTTGCCCGGGCGCCGGTCGCCGCCGGCGCCCGCCTCCTCGGGCGGCGGCGGCGCCTGGCGCGCCTCGTTCTCCAGCACCAGAACGTAGTGCCCGCTCTCGACGCCGGCGGCGGGCTGGCAGACGATGCGCGCGAACGCGTAGGCCGCGTCGCGCTCGATGCGCGCGACCGTGGCGACCGGGATGCCGGGCGGATAGGTGCCGTCGATGCCGGAGGTGACCAGGCGGTCGCCGTTCTGGATTTCCGCGTTGGCTGCCATGAAGCGCAGCTCCAGCATGCCGGAGGAGCCCGCGCCGAAGGCGACTGCGCGCAGGCCGTTGCGCACCACCTGCACCGGGATGGCCTGGTCCTTGTCGGTGAGCAGCGTGACCTCGGCGGCGAGCGCGTGCGCGCGCGTCACCTGGCCGATGACGCCGGCATCGTCGAGCACCGGCGCGCCGGCGCGCACGCCGGACTGGCTGCCCTTGTCGATGACCACCTTGCGCGAGTACGGATCGCGGCCGCTGTAGACGATCTCGGCGGGCTGCGACTTCAGCGGCAGGCGCTCGCCCGCGCCGATCAGGCGGCGCAGCTGGTCCGCCTCCGCGCGCGCGGCCTCGTAGCGCTGCGCGGCGAGCGAGGAGTCGAGCAGCTTCGCGCGCAGCTCGGCGTTCTCCTCGCGCAGCTGAGCCTGGCTGACGAAATAGCCCGAGATGCGCTCGCCGAGCGCGGCGGGCAGGCCGGCGACGACCTGCAGCGGGTAGACCGCCAGCGCGATCACGCTGCGCAGGCTCTCGGTGTAGCGGAAGCGCGCGTCGAGGACCAGCAACGCGAGCGAGAGGGTGGCGAAGAACGCTAGGCGGACGAGCGGCGCGGGGCCGCGGTTGAAGAAGGGAGGGGGAGTGTGCTCCATGCCGCCTGCCGTCAGCGGGCCCGACCCGCTCCCTCTACCTACTCATTCGTGAAGATCGCCCCGAAGTGCTCCATCTTCTCGAGCGCCTTTCCGGAGCCGCGCACCACGCAGGTGAGCGGGTCCTCGGCGACGATCACAGGGAGGCCGGTTTCCTCCATCAGCAGGCGGTCGAGGTCGCGCAGCAGTGCGCCGCCGCCGGTCAGCACCATGCCCTTCTCGGCGATGTCGGCGCCGAGCTCGGGCGGGGTCTGCTCGAGCGCGGACTTCACCGCGCTCACGATCTGGTTGAGCGGCTCGGTGAGCGCCTCGAGGATCTCGTTCGAGGAGATCGTGAAGCTGCGCGGAATCCCCTCGGCGAGGTTGCGGCCCTTCACTTCCATCTCGCGCACCTCGGAGCCCGGGAACGCGGAGCCGATCTGCTTCTTGATGTGCTCGGCCGTGGTCTCGCCGATCAGCATGCCGTAGTTGCGGCGGATGTAGTTGATGATCGCCTCGTCGAACTTGTCGCCGCCGACGCGCACCGAGCCCTTGTGCACCGCGCCGCCGAGCGAGATCACGCCGACTTCGGTCGTGCCGCCGCCGATGTCCACCACCATCGAGCCGGTCGCTTCCGCCACCGGCAGGTCCGCGCCGATCGCCGCCGCCATCGGCTCCTCGATGAGGAACACCTGGCCCGCGCCCGCGCCGATCGCGCTCTCGCGGATCGCGCGCCGCTCGACCTGCGTCGAGCCGCAGGGCACGCAGATGATGATGCGCGGGGAGGGCGAGAACAGCTTGTTGTCGTGAACCTTCTTGATGAAGTACTTCAGCATCTGCTCGGTGACGGTGAAGTTGGCGATCACGCCGTCCTTCATCGGCCGAATCGCCACGATGTTGCCGGGCGTCTTGCCGAGCATCATCTTCGCGTCCTTGCCGACCGCCTGGATCGACTTCTTCGAATTCGGCCCGGTATCCTCGCGAATCGCCACCACCGAGGGCTCGTCCAGCACGATGCCCTTGCCGCGCACGTAGATCAGCGTGTTCGCGGTGCCGAGATCGATCGCAAGGTCGTTGGAGAAGTAACTCCGCAGAAAACCGAACATGTTCGTGGTCAATCCTTTCGCGTTTCGCCTTGAATTGTTCTTTTAACTTTGCTCGCTAACAGACGGTTCTGAAACCCAAATCAGACGGATGGCTATGATACTCTTAAGCGAACCCTCGGCAAGCGCGGGCGGCTCCTTTTCCCCCATTCCCGGACTTTTCCGGCATGTCCCTGACCCCCGAACAGCTCCAGCGCATCGCCCTGCTGGCCCGCATCGAGCTCGCCCCCGAGGAAGTTGCGGGCGTGGCTGAGCGGCTGAACCGGGTGCTGGGGCTGATCGACCAGCTGCAGGCGGTGGATACCCGCGGCATCGAGCCCATGTCGCACGCGCTCGACGCGCACCTGTCCCCCCGTCAGCGGCTGCGGGCGGACGAAGTCACCGAGCCGGACCGGCGCGAGGCTTTCCAGCGGGTCGCTCCGGCGGTCGAGAACGGGCTGTACCTCGTCCCGAAAGTGATTGAATAAGTGCTGAATTCGACGCTTTCCGCGCTATCGGGCGCGCTCGCGGCGAAGCAGCTGTCTTCGGTCGAACTCACGCGCCAGTTCCTCGAGCGCGTCCGTGGCCTGAACGGCAAGCTGAACGCGTTCATCACGGTGGACGAAGAGCACAGCCTCGCGCAGGCCCGTGTCGCCGACGAGCGACGGGCCGGCAAGGGCGGCGCGGCCGCGGCCGGCCCCCTCACCGGGATCCCGATCGCGCACAAGGACATCTTCTGCACGCGGCGGCTGCGCACGACCTGCGGATCGAGGATGCTGGCCGGCTACGTGAGCCCGTTCGACGCGCACGTCATAGAGCGCTTCGAGGCCGCCGGCGCGGTGATGCTCGGCAAGACCAACATGGACGAGTTCGCGATGGGCTCGTCCAACGAAACCTCCCATTTCGGGCCGGTGCGCAATCCCTGGGACGCATCGCGCGTGCCCGGCGGCTCCTCGGGCGGCTCGGCGGCGGCGGTGGCGGCGCGCATGGCGCCCGCGGCCACCGGCACCGACACGGGCGGCTCGATCCGCCAGCCGGCGTCGCTCACCGGCGTGTGCGGGCTGAAGCCCACCTACGGCCTGGTGTCGCGCTACGGCATGATCGCCTTCGCCTCCTCGCTCGACCAGGGCGGCCCGATCGCGAAGAGCGCGGAGGACCTCGCGCTGCTGATGAACGCGATGGCTGGATTCGACGCGCGCGATTCGACGAGCCTCGAGCGCCCTGCGGAGGACTATGCGCGCGAGCTCGGCACGAGCCTCGCGGGCCTGCGCATCGGCCTGCCGAAGGAGTACTTCGCCGAGGGCGTGGACGCGCAGGTGCTCGCGCGCGTGCGCGAGGCGATCCGCTGGTTCGAGTCGCAAGGCGCGACGGCGGTCGAGATCTCGCTGCCGAACACCGCGCTCGCGGTGCCCGTGTACTACGTGGTCGCGCCGGCCGAAGCCTCCTCGAACCTCTCGCGCTTCGACGGCGTGCGCTACGGCCACCGCGCGAAGACCTACCGCGATCTCGCCGACATGTACCGGCGCACGCGAGCCGAGGGCTTCGGCGCGGAAGTGAAGCGCCGGATCCTCGTGGGCACCTACGTGCTGTCGCACGGCTACTACGACGCCTATTACCTGCAGGCGCAGAAGGTGCGCCGCCTGATCGCGAGGGAATTCGCCGAGGCGTTCGCGCGCTGCGACCTGATCCTCGGGCCGACTGCGCCTTCGACCGCGTTCCCGCTCGGCGCCAAGTCCGACGATCCGGTGCAGATGTACCTTAACGACATCTTCACGATCCCCGCACCGCTCGCGGGCCTGCCCGGGCTGTCGATCCCGTGCGGCTTCGACGCGCAGGGCTTGCCGGTCGGCCTGCAGATCATGGGCAACTACTTCGCCGAGGCGAGAATGCTCGGCGCGGCGCACCGCTACCAGCAGGCCACGGATTACCACCTGCGCGTGCCCAAGGAAACGCCGCTATGAGGCGATTCCTGCTGCCGGTGCTTCTGCTTCCCTGCCTTGCGTTCTCCCAGGAAGGCAGCGAGACGCGGGAGCTGGTCGGCCATCTGGGCGGGCGCGCAGCACTGCTGGAGCTCTACTCGGCGCCGCAGCCCGACGGCTCGGCGCGCGTGACGGGGGAATACCTGCTGCTCACGACGATGCAGCGGCGCTTCCTCGAAGGCGAGCGCAGCAAGCAGCTCGGCGTCACGTTCCTGCGCGAAGGCGTCACGCCGATCCTGTACGGCAGGCCACCGACCGCGACGCT
>DATIYN010000136.1:0-7459 GCA_035517595.1 Burkholderiales bacterium | reverse complement strand
TGGACCCGTCGCCCGCTCGGCCACCTTCATCGCGGCGAACACGGGACGCTCCGGGCAGCCGACGCAGAAGCCGGGCGGGCGGACCGGTACGGCACCGAGCAACTCGGCCGCCCTTGATTTCACGTCTCCTACCGAAGAAATCCTTGAACTCAGGCCCAAGAACGCCGCAACGCCCGTGAGAACGACTTCGCCCGTGTACTCGCCCGCGAGGGGGAACACGCCGCGCGTGTTGGTCGGGCCGCCCTTGCCGATGACCTTGACGTCGTCGACCTCGGCGCGGCGCAGAGCCGCCTGCACGGCGTCCTCGATGAAGGCGGGCTGGCCTTCCTCGACCACCAGCACGCGCTTCTTGTGCGCGCAGAACGCGACGATCTCCTCCGGGATCATCGGGTAGGTGACGTTCATGCAATAGATCGGCACGCGCGATTTGCCGAAGGCGTCCGCGAGGCCCAGCAGCTGCAGCGCGCGGATCAGGGCGTTGTACAGGCCGCCCTGGCAAAGGATGCCGGTATCCGGCATCTCGCCCGGGAACACCTCGTTCATCCCGTTCTTCCGGATGTATTCGACGGCGGACGGCCAGCGCACTTCGATCTTGTGCCTCTCCTGCGCGTAGGTGGCCGGCGGCAGGCTGATGCGCCCGAAATCGAATTCCGGGTCCTGCATCACCCGCCTGCGCGAGATGGCCGGCGCGCGATTCGCCTTGGTGCGGAACGTGCCGTGCACATGGCAGGCGCGAATGCGCAGCTGCAGCAGCACCGGGGTATTCGAGGCTTCCGAGAGCTCGAAACCCTGCTCCACGCTGCGCACGATCGTCGGCAAGTTGGGGCGCGGATCGAGCAGCCACATCTGCGACTTCATCGCGAAGGCGTGCGTGCGCTCCTGGATGATCGACGAGCCCTCGCCGTAGTCCTCGCCGAGCACGAGCAGCGCGCCGCCGATCACGCCCGCCGAGGCGAGGTTGGAGAGCGCGTCCGACGCGACGTTGGTTCCGACGGTGGACTTGAAGGCGACCGCGCCGCGCATCGGGTAGTTGATCGAGGCGCCGAGCATCGCCGCGGCGCCAGCCTCGCTCGCGTTCGACTCGACGTGCACGCCGAGCTCGTCGAGGATGCCGCGCGCGTCGTTGAGCACGTCCATCACGTGCGACACGGGCGCGCCCTGGTAGCCGCCCACGTAGGACACGCCGGACTGCAGCAGCGCCTTGGTGACCGCGAGGATGCCCTCGCCGCGGAAGGTCTCGCCCTCGCCGAGCTTGAGCAGCTCCACCTCCTGCTTGAAGGAGCGTTCCATCAGACCAGCACCTTCGGCAGCCAGACCGCCACCGCCGGGACGAAGAAGACGAGCAGCAGGAGCAGCAGGCTCATGGCGATGTAGGGCACCACGGCGCGGAAGATGTGGCCCATGCGGACCTCCGGCGGCGAGACGCCCTTCATGGTCATGAGCAGCAGGCCGTGCGGCGGCAGCAGCAGGCCGAGCTGCATGCAGATGAGGAACATCACGCCGAACCAGACCGGGTCCACGCCGTACTTCTGCACGAGCGGCATGTAGATGGGCAGCGTGATCATCATCATGCTTACCTGCTCGACGAACAGGCCGAGGAACACGAGCAGCAGCATCATCGCGATGATCACGGCGCCCGGCGGCAGGCCGAGGCCGGCAATGATTTCGACCAGGCCGTTGCTCGCGCCCGAGAAGGAAAGGATCTGCGAGAACGTCGTCGCGCCGACGATGATGAAGAGGATCATCCCGGAGATTCCCGCCGTGCCGCGCAGCGCTTTCAGGAGATTGCCGAAACTGAGCGCGCGGTAGGCGAGCGCGAGCACCATCGTGAACAGCGCGCCGATCGCCGCCGACTCGGTGGGCGTGGCCCAGCCGGCCGACATGGAAGCGACCACGACGACGAAGATCGACACCAGCGGCAGCACGTACTGGAAGAACGGGCGCAGCTTCTCCCAGCCTTCGTATTCGACGAACGCGCTCGCCGGCGCGAGCCGCGGATTCATCTTCACGCGCGCGACGATGTAGAGGATGAAAGCGACGCTGAGGATCAGGCCCGGCAGCACGCCGCCGATCAGGAGCTTGGAGATCGAGATGCCGGAAAGGCTGCCCAGCAGCACGGTGAGCGCCGAGGGCGGGATCAGCATGTCGACCGCGCCGATCGCCATGAGCGGCCCGGTGGCCATCGTCGGGTGGTAGCCGCGCGAGAGCATCACCGGCAGCATCAGGCTGCCGAGCATCGCGGTCGTCGCGATCGTGGAGCCCGAGATCGCCGAGAACACCGTGCCCGCGACGACCGCGACCACCGCGAGGCGGCCGGGGACCTGCCGGATCAGGCGCTCCACGCCGTCGATCACCTTCACGGCGAGCCCCGTGTGAAACAGCACCTCGCCCATGAGCACGAACAGCGGGATCGGCGTGAGCGAGAAGCTCGCCACCGAGACGACGCTGTTGCGCACGATCTGCGTGAGCCCCGCCTCGCCGCCGAGGAACAGCCAGGCGCCGACGAGGTTGATGACGAGGAACGAAAAGGCCACCGGCAGGCCGAGGAACAGCAGCACCGTCGAGCCGCCGAGCATGAGCCAGGCCGCGAGCTCCCAGGACATGCGCTCAGCCCGTCGAGACGGCGTCGTCGCGCGGCGCGCGCTCGCCGAGATAGAGGCGGCGCATGCGGAAAGCCATCTCGACCGACAGCAGCAGGAAGGCGACCGGCAGGGGCGCCTGCATCCACCATTCCGGCGTGACGAGCGTCTTGATCGAAAGCGCGCCCGATTCGTAGCTTTTCATCGTCGCGACGACGCCGAAGCAGGCGATGGCGACGCAGCAGGCGAACCCGAGGGCGTCCGCGATCCACTCGAAGACCCAGCCAAGACGGGAAGGCACCGCGCGCAGCAGGATGTCCACGCGGATGTGCTGGCCCTGGCGCAGCAGCCAGGGCGCGGTGAGCAGCGTGACGAGGTAGAGCATCGCTTCCGAAATCTCGTTCGCCCAGGCCAGGCCGTAGACTCCCGGGACGATGCGAACGTTGCGCAGCAGGACGTCGGCGCAGATCATCAGCGTCATGGCGAGGATGACGGCGCAGCCGGCGAGCGCCAGGGCTTCGAGCAGCCGGCCGAAGGCCCTGGCGGCGGCGTCCATAGCGGCGTCTCGCGCTGATCCTATCAGCGTCTCGCGCTGATCCTTCAGCGCGCCAGCACCTTCTTCAGCTCGGGCCCGTATTGCGGCGAGACCTTGATGGCGTTCGCCCAGCCGATCTCCTTCGCCCTCTCGACGTAGGCCTTGCTGGTGGCCGCGTCGAAGCTGATGGTCTCGATTCCCGCCTGCTTCTGCCGGGCAGCCTCGTCCTGGTTGTACTTCTTCCAGAAGTCGTTCCGACGCTCGTAGGCGAGCGCCTCGCGGTCCAGGAAGTCGCGCTGCTTGGGCGTGAGCGCCTTGTACTTGTCGAGGTTCATGACCAGACCAACCTCGGCGTTGTAGAAGCCGGGATCGACGCGGTACTTGGTCTTCTCCTGCCAGTTGAGGTCGAACAGCGTGTGGATCGGCCAGCCGTAGCCGTCGATTACGCCGCGCTCGAGCGCCGTGTAGACCTCGCCGGGCGCGGTGGTCATGACCTGCGCGTTCATCGACTGGAAGAACTCGCGGTACACCGGCGTGATGCGGATCTTGAGGCCCGTCAGGTCGGGCTTGTCGATCTTCTTGTTCAGGTACAGGTGGAACGGCGTGAACTCCACGACCTTGGCGAGATAGCGCATGTTCGCCTTCTCAGCCCAGATCCTGTTGATGAGATCGTAACCGCCGTTCTTGCGCTGCTCGGCGGCGCTCGTCTCGGAGAGCTTGAGGATGTCGGCTTCCGGCATCACGTTGGTGTAAAAGGCGCCGGTGGACAGGCCGATGTCGACCACGCCGGACTGCACGGCTTTGCCGACTTCGAACGTCGGAATGGCCTTGGGGCCGCCGATGAAATTGATCTGCAGGACGCCCTTGCCGTCCTTGTTCACTTCGGCGATCCAGTCGGTGGTGCGCTTCACGTAAGTGTGGTTCTCGGGGAACGCGCTGACGAGCCGCAGCGTCACTTCCTGGGCCGCGGCCGCGACCGGGGCGAGCGCGAGGGCGAGCGTCAGCCAATGGCGGGTCTTCATGGGTCTCCTCCTCCTAGAGGGCTAGATGGCAGCGCCAAAGGTAGGAGGCCGGGTATCATTTGTCAAATCAATGTAATCCATGTTATGAATCACCCATGTGAATGTCGCCGGCCTCGACCTGAACCTGCTGCGCGTGTTTGAGGCGGTGCTGCGCGACCGCAGCGTGACGGCGGCCGCGCGCCGCCTCGGCCTCACGCAGCCGGCGGTGTCCAACGCGCTCGCGCGCCTGCGCGCGCAGTTCGAGGACGCGCTGTTCGTGCGCACGCCTTCGGGCATGGACGCGACGCCCTTCGCGCGCGAACTCGCCGAGCCCGTGCGCCAGGCGCTCGCGCTGCTGGAGGCGGCGCTCGCGCACGGCCCGGGCTTCGACCCGGCCACGGCGACGCGCGCCTTCCGCTTCTACATGTCGGATCTCGGGCAGATCGAGTTCCTGCCGCCGCTCGTGGAGCGCGCGCAGCGCGTCGCGCCGGGCGTGCGCCTGGAAGCGGTGGCGCTCGAGGTCGAGGACATCGGCGATGCGCTCGCCGCGGGCAGCCTGGACATCGCGGTCGGCTTCCTGCCGGGCCTCGGGCCGCCGGTGCGTCGCGAGGCGCTGTTCCGCGATCCCTATGTCTGCCTGATGCGCGCGGACCATCCGGCCGCGCGCTCGCGGCTGACCAAGAAGGCATTTCTCGAGTCCTCGCACGCGCTGGTGTCCTACAAGGGCGGCCACCGCGTCATCGAGGAGGCGCTCGAGCGCGCCGGGCTCGCGCGCAAGATCGCGCTGCGCGTGCCGCACTTCACCGTCGTGCCCATGGTGCTGGAGCGCAGCGACCTGATCCTCACGCTGCCGTCCAGGATCGCGCGCGTCTACGAGCGCGAGGGTCGCTTCAGGTCGCTGCCGCCGCCGGTGGCCATCCCGCCCGCCGACGTGGGAGCGCACTGGCACGAGCGCTTCGAGCGCGACGCGGGAAACCGCTGGCTGCGCGAGACGATCCGCGAGCTGTTCCGGGCATGAGGCGATGAAAGTCCTCGTCGCCGGCGCCGGCCCGGCCGGCCTCTACCTCGCGTATCTCCTCAAGCGCCGGCGGCCGGACTGGCAGCTGCGCGTGGTCGAGCAGAATCCGCGCGATTCGACCTTCGGCTTCGGCGTGGTGTTTTCCGACCGCGCGCTCGATTTCCTGCGCGCGGACGACCCGGAGACGTGCGAGCGCATTTCGCCGGCGATGGAAACCTGGACCGACATCGCGGTGGTGCACCGGGGCGAGCGCATCGTCATCGACGGCGTCGGCTTCTCGGCCATCGCGCGCCTGAAGTTCCTGCAGCTGCTCTGCGCGCAGCTCGAGGCGGCCGGGGTGTCGCCGCTCTTCAATCGTTCCGTCAGCGAAGAGAACCTGGACGGATTCGACCTCGTGGTCGCGGCCGACGGCGCGAACTCGGCGGTCCGCAGGGCCGCCGAGTTCGGCACCACGGTCACGCCGCTCGGCAACAAGTTCGCCTGGTTCGGAACGGCCAAGGCGTTCGACACGCTCACGCAGACGTTCGTGCAGAACGATGCGGGCTTCTTCAATGCGCACCACTACCGCCATTCGCCCTCCATGAGCACCTTCGTGTTCGAGTGCGACGCCGCGACTTGGCGGCGCGCGGGATTCGAGCGCATGGACGAGGGCGAGACGCTCGCCTACTGCGAGCGCGTCTTCGCCGACACGCTCGGGGGCGAGCGGCTGGTTTCGAACAAGTCCATCTGGCGCAATTTCCCGAAGGTGCGCAACGCGCGCTGGTCGGCCGGCAACCGGGTGCTCATCGGCGATGCGCAGCGCACCGCGCACTTCTCGATCGGCTCGGGCACGCGCCTTGCCATGGAAGACGCGATTGCCCTGGCAAAATGCCTCGTGGATTCGAAGCGTGAAATTCCGGAAGCGCTGGCGGCCTTCGAAGCGCTGCGGCGTCCCGTCGTCGAGAAGCTGGTCGCCGCGGCGGATGCAAGTGCTGGCTGGTACGAGCATTTCCCCGAACACATGCGGCTTTCGCCGAGCGACTTTGCCTGGAGCTACATCCAGAGGAGCGGACGAGTCGATCCGGAGAAGCTGCGCCGCATCGCACCGAAGTTCGTCGGCGGCGAATGATCGAGCGCCCGCTCGCCGCCCGCTTCCTGCAGGTGGCGCTCGCAAACGTCACGCGCGAATACCCGCGCAAGCTCGATCACCTGCTCGGCGCGCCGCCAGGCGACCTGCGACCGCGCGCGCAGCATCCGGCCTTCTACGGCAGCTACGACTGGCATTCCGCCGTGCACATGCACTGGCTCATCGTGCGGCTGCTGCGGTTGCATCCGGACCTGCCGCAGGCCGGGCAGGCGGCCGCCGTCCTCGACGCTCACCTGGCGCCGGCACCGCTCGCGGCCGAGCGCGCGTACTTCGACGCGCCGGGAGCGCGCACGTTCGAGCGGCCGTACGGCTGGGCCTGGCTGCTCGAGCTGCGCGCCGAGACGCTGCGCCTCGCCGGCGAGCGTGCCGGCGCGCGCGGCTGGGCGCAGTCGCTCGCGTCCCTGGCCGCGGAGCTCGCTGCGCGAATGCGCGACTTCATCTCGCTCGCTGCGCTGCCGGTGCGCGCCGGAACGCACGCGAATTCCGCGTTCGCCTGCGTGCTGGCGCTCGACTACGCGCGCACAGCAGGCGATGCGGCGCTCGGGGCCGCGGTCGGCGCGGCCGCCCGCAGGTGGTTCCTGGCCGACCGCGCCGCGCCGCTCGCCTACGAGCCGTCGCAGGCCGACTTCCTGTCGCCCACGCTCACCGAGGCGCTGCTGATGCGCAAGGTTCTGCCGCCCGAGGAGTTCGGCGCCTGGCGGGCCGCATTCCTGCCCGCGGGCCTGGGCGCGCTCTCCGAGCCGGCCGTGCCGCCGGACCGCAGCGATCCGCAGTTCTGCCACCTCGACGGGCTGTCGCTATCGCGCGCCTGGGCGCTGCGCCGGCTTGCGGCCGCGCCGCCGGCGCGCGTGCCCGATGATTTCGCGCGCGACTGCGCCGCTGCGGCGGAGCGCCATCTCGGCGCGGGACTGCCGCACGCGGCGGGCGGCGACTATGTCGCGGAGCACTGGCTTGCAAGCTTCGCTGCGCTCGCGCTGGGCGAAGCGCCCTGACTAGGACTTGGCGGTGATGACGGCCGGGTCGCTCGAATAGAGCTTCTCGACCTGCGCCGCGCGGCGCTCGAGCACCGCACGCTGGTTGAGATAGCCCTTGTCGGTGATCTCGCCCGCGTCGATCTGCGGCGGCTCGTCGAGCACGATCAGCCGCACCGGGTGCGTGGAGCTGCCGGGCTCCCTCGCGAGGTCCTGCAGCGCGGCGGCG
>DATIYN010000135.1:0-4638 GCA_035517595.1 Burkholderiales bacterium | reverse complement strand
ACGCAAAGCGATTTCTGGAGCGAATTGCGCGGCACCCTGGCGGCGCTGGTCGGCACGGGCGAAGGCCGGAACGTCGTGTTGTCGCCGCAATCCGGCGTGATCGTGGTGCGCGCGCTGCCCTCTGAGCTGCGCAGCGTCGAGCAGTACCTGCGCGCAATGCGCATTTCGATCGAGCGCCAGGTGATGCTGGAAGCCAAGATCATCGACGTCACGCTGAACGAAGGCTACCAGTCGGGCATCAACTGGGCGGCCTTTCCCAACAGGCAGACTTCAGTCGGGCAGGTGTCGCCGGGCACTCTCCTGCAGCGGAGCGGCGGCGACACCGGGACCTTCCAGGCGACCGGCTCGAGCAATGTGGGCCAGACCGCGAGCAGTTCTGTCGGCCCGGGCGGACTGAGCGTTCCAGATCCGACCCTTGCGGCCTTCACGGGCGCGAGCCTCATCAATCGCGCAGTCGCAGGCGGCTCCGTAGTTGGCCTGGTGCTGCAGTCGGCGAGCTTCGCCGCGCTGCTGAACTTCCTCGAGACGCAGGGCAAGGTGCAGGTGCTCTCGAGCCCGCGCGTGTCGACGCTGAACAACCAGAAGGCGGTTCTCAAGGTCGGAACCGACGAGTTCTTCGTCACCAACATTCAGTCGGCGACCACGATCGCGACCGCCACGGGCGTGAACACCGGCACGCCGGTGCCGACGGTTACCGTGCAGCCGTTCTTTTCCGGCATCGTCCTGGATGTCACGCCGCAGATCGATGAGAACGGTCAGATCATTCTGCACATCCACCCGTCGGTGAGCCAGGTCACGACGGACACCAAGCAGATCGACCTGGGAGCAGCGGGCCAGCTGCGCCTGCCGCTCGCCAAGAGCGACGTCAACGAGACCGATACCATCGTGCGCGTGAGCGACGGCAACGTCGTCGCGCTGGGCGGCCTCATGAAGCTCGAACTGAGCGACAGCCGCGGCGGTCTGCCCGGCGTCGGCGACAACCCCGTCGGCAACTTCTTCAGGAACACCGACAAGCAGCTCGTGAAGAAGGAAATGGTGGTGCTGCTCAAGCCCACGATCATCCAGGGCGACCGTAGCTGGGACGAGGACCTCAACGAAACGCGAGCGCGCTACGAGTCGATGGTGCTGCCGAGTGCGCAGGGTTCGACACGATGAACTACGTCAGCTATTTCGGGCTGCGCGAGCCGCCGTTCGGCATCACGCCGGACACGAGCTTCTTCTACGCGGGCCGCGGCACGCAGGAGGCGCTCAACACGCTGCTCGTCGCGCTCGCCAATGGCGAAGGCTTCATCAAGATCACCGGCGAAGTCGGAACGGGCAAGACGTTGCTGTGCCGCAAGTTCCTGGGGACGCTCGACGCAGGCTGGGTTAGCGCTTACATCCCGAACCCGACGCTAGACCCGCGCGGGCTTCTGCTCGCGATCGCCGAGGAATTGGGCGTCGCGATCGACGTGGGTGTCGACCAACACCGCCTCCTGAAGAGCATCAACAAGTGCCTGCTCGATCTCGCGCGCTTGCGCAAGCGCGTCGTGCTCTGCATGGACGAGTGCCAGGCGATGCCGCTCGAGACGCTCGAGGCGGTGCGCCTGCTGACGAACCTGGAGACCGAGAAGCGCAAGCTCCTGCACGTGGTGCTGTTCGGCCAGCCCGAGCTCGACCGGCGGCTGGCCGAGCCCACGATCCGCCAGCTGCTGCAGCGGATCACGTTCCACTACAGCCTCGACGGGCTGCACCGGGACGAGGTCGGGGCCTACGCCGCGCACCGCCTCGCGATCGCAGGCTACGCGCGCGAGCCGATGTTCTCCCAGGATGCGCTCACGGCGCTGCATCGCGGCAGCCGCGGCGTGCCGCGCCTGGTGAACATCCTGGCCCACAAGTCGCTGCTGCTCGTCTTCGGCGAGGGCGGCGACCGCGTAGAGCGGCGCCATGTGGTCGCGGCAATCGGCGACACGCCGGCCGCCTCGGCGGGCCGCAGCTGGTGGCCCTGGCTGCGCATCACGCGCGCTTCCGACTGAACGCGCGCTGCCGATGAGCATCATCAACAAGATGCTGCAGGACCTCGATCGCCGGCAGGGGCGCGCCGATGCCGAGGCGTCGGGCGCGATCCCGCAGGTGCGCGGCGTGTTCGCGCCGGGCAAGGACCGCGAGTGGTTCTGGCGCATCATCGCCGTGCTGATGATCGCCGCGGTCGGCTGGGTGGCGTGGATCGCCTGGCAGCTGCGGCCGCACGAGCCGGTCGCCACCGAACTCGCGTTCAAGGCCGCGCAGGGAGCCCCGCGCGCGCCGGCAGCCCCGATCGCGGCCGCACCCGCGCCTGCGACGGCTCCAGCACCGGTATCCGCGCCTGCAACCGCGCCCGCGCCCGCCGTGATCGCGGCGGCCCCCGCGCCGGCACCGGCCCCGGCCCCGGCTCCTGCGCCGGTCGCCGAACCCGCGAAGGCCACAGCGCCGGCGGCACCTGCGAGGAAATCGGCGCCGGCGGAAAAGCCGGCCGCGAGGCAGGCGCGCTCCGCAAAGCTCGAACTCGACGTTCCGCCCGCGCGCATCCTGGAGCCGCCGTCGCAGGCGTCCGGGCGCGTGCAGAAGGTCGATCGCACGCGCAGCGCCGAAGATCGCGCGGAGGCCGAGTTCCGCCGCGGCGCGGCGCTGCTGAACCAGGGACGCGTCGGCGAAGCGGAAGAGTCGTTCGCGGCGGCGCTCGCGATCTCGCCGGCGCACGAAGCCGCACGCCAGGCGCTGGTGGCGCTGTTCCTGGAACTGCGCCGCATCGACGAGGCCCGCCGGCTGCTCCAGGAGGGTCTCGCGCTCAACCCCGGCAATGCGCAATTCGCGCTGGTGCTGGCGCGCATCCACGCGGGCCGGAGGGACTTCACGGCCGCGCTCGACGTGCTCAACGGCGCGCGAGGCGTGGCGCAGGCAAACCCGGAATACCAGTTGCTCTTGGGCACCGTGCTGCAACGATTGGGCCGGAATCCGGAAGCGATCGAGGCATTCCGCGCTGCGCTGCAAGGCATGCCCGACAGCAGCCAGGCCTGGGCCGGTCTTGGACTTTCGCTGGAAGCGCAGGGCCAGCGCACCGAAGCCATCGAGGCCTACAAGCGCGTGCAGGCGCGAGCGCCCGCGGGTTCCGACCTCAGCAGTCTCGCGGAACAGCGCCTGCGAACGCTGCGGTAAGAAGAAATCGCTGCCGGCCTCAGGCCGTGCCGCTGATCTGCTCGAGCCGGTAGCCGTAGTTGTAGACCGGCACCACCCTGAATCCGGATTCCGTGCGCAGATCGAGCTTCTTGCGCACCTGGCTCACGTGCGTGTCGACCGTGCGCGTCGCGAGCTCGCCAGACCGGCCCCAGACCGCCTCCTGCAGGTGGCCGCGCGACATCAGCCGTCCGATGTTCCGGAACAGCACGACCGCCAGATCGAACTCCTTGGGCGTGAGCTCGATCTTGGCGCCGCCGCGGCGGATCTCGCCGCGCTGGGTATCGATCTCGAACGGCGGAAACGACAGCTGCTTGTCGTCCTCGCGCGGGTACGCGCGCCGCAGCAGAGCGTGCACGCGCGCGAGCAGCTCGTTCTGGCGCGCGGGCTTGATCATGTAGTCGTCGGCGCCGCTCTCCAGCGCGAAGACGATGTCCTGCTCGGAGTCGCGCACCGTGACGAACAGGATCGGCACGCGGCGCGAGACGTTGTTGCGCAGCCATTGCAGCACTTCGGTGCCCGAGACGTCCGGGACCTGCCAGTCGAGCACATACAGGTCGAAGCTTTCGCGCGTCGCGCGAGTCATCGCCTCGCGGCCCGTCAGGTAGCCGTGCACGTCGTGCCCGTCCTGGACCAGCCAGCGCTGCAGCAGGGCCAACTGGTCGGGATCGTCCTCGAGGATCGCGATACGCACGGCCGGATGATAATGCGCCCCGCCCCGGAGCGAAATTCGCCGCCGGCGGGATGCGCCTATTTGGCTGTTTGTCCTGAATTTTCCGGCCTGCGAGGCGACTTGCATCGATGACAGGAACGTGAAGTCGGAGACCCCGTGACCCGCTTTACGCTCGCGAACATCGAGAGGGACCCAAACCCTTGTCTAACTGACGGAAATAAGACATAATTTCAGGTTCCGCCGGAGGGGTGCCCGAGCGGCTAAAGGGGGCAGACTGTAAATCTGTTGGCCTTGCGCCTACGTTGGTTCGAATCCAACCCCCTCCACCAGCGATTTCGGGCGATCGACTGAGGTGGCGGACTGAGAACTGGGTGAAGCGAAGTGTCAGGCGAACGCGGCGGGTGTAGCTCAATGGCAGAGCAGAAGCCTTCCAAGCTTATGACGAGGGTTCGATTCCCTTCACCCGCTCCAGAGCTTCACGACGGTCGCAGGACACGCAGGGCGAATTGCGGCGGCCCATGTAGCTCAGTGGTAGAGCACTCCCTTGGTAAGGGAGAGGTCATGCGTTCGATCCGCATCATGGGCACCACGACAACTTGGACGATCACGAACTTCAACGCATAGGCATCCCGTCATGGCAAAAGGCAAATTCGAGAGGACCAAGCCGCACGTGAACGTGGGGACGATCGGGCACGTGGACCACGGCAAGACGACGCTGACGGCGGCGATGACGCACATTCTGGCGAAGAAGTACGGGGGTGAGGCGAAGAACT
>DATIYN010000134.1:0-15657 GCA_035517595.1 Burkholderiales bacterium | reverse complement strand
CGTGCCGACGTTCCACTCGGCGCAGGACATCAACGCGCTGGTGCGCGACTTCACCAAGTGGGACGACACGCCGGTGTCGCTCGCGCACTTCGCGCAGTCGTTCGTGCGCGCCTACAAGATCGCGACGACCCCGCCCTACGGCACGGCTGCCGGCAGTGTCACGGCTACGTGGGGCAGGGCGGGATCACCGGCCCCAGGCTCGCGCCCAATCCCATGCCGCTCGAGGCGATGTCAGTCTTCGTGCGCAATACCCGCGGGGCCATGCCGCCGTACCAGAAGGCGATCCTGTCCGACGCAGACCTCGCCGATATCCACGCCTACCTGAGCTCCCTGCCCAAGGGCCCCGACGCGAAGAGCATCCCGCTGCTCAATCCCTAGTCAGTGCGCGTGGCGCCGCGGGGCCGGCGCGCGTGATTTCTCCTTGTTGAGCAGCAGCGTCTGCCGCAGCAGCTCGGCCATGGTCCAGACCGGCTCCCGGCCCGGCTCGATGACGCGCGCCCGGATGGTGCCCTGGCGGTCGATGAGGAACTCGACGTGGCGCGGAGGCGCCGGCTGCGGGCCGACGATGGTGCGCGTGAACATCGCGTAGGCGGCGGCGACCCCCGGGTCCGGGACGGCGAGCATGGAGGCGTCCACGCCCCTCGCGTCGCGCGGCGGCGTCCCCGCGAGCGGCAGCGCGATGACGCGCACGCCCATGCGCGCGAACCGGCTCGGCTTCGCTTCCGCCAGCTCGCGCAGGCGCGGCAGCGATTGCGGCAGCGAGTAGAACACGAGCAGCACGATGGTGCGGCCGCGCTGCCCGGCGAGCGAGTCCTGCGCGCCGCGGCCGATCTGGAAGGTGAAGTCGGGCGCGGTGACCGGCCGCCAGCGCTCGACTGAGGCGTCCAGGCGCCGGCCCGCGTCGACGTTGGCCTGGGCGCGCACGAAGTTGAGCACGTCCCAGATCTGGTTCTCGGACAGGCGCGCGAAAGCCGGCATCGCGGTTCCGGGGACGCCGTGCGCGACCGCCCACGCGAGGTCGCCTTCGCGTGCAGCGGCGAGCCTCGTCGCGAGGTTGGGCGGGCGCTTCTCGAGCGAGTCGGCGAGCGGCCCGTCGCCGTTGCCGTAGGGGCCATGGCAGCCCGCGCAGTCCTCGGCGTAGAGCGGCTCGCCGCGCAGCACCGAGGGCGCGCTGTAGGGAACGGGGGACTCGAAGTAGGTGGTCGGGTGCGCGGGAACGGCAAGCGCCGCGGCGGCGCCTGCCGCGACCGCGGCGAAGAGCGCCACGCCCGCGGCTGCGGCGCCGGTCCTTCGCGTGATCGCCCCGAACACGGCGGCCGCGGCGCCCAGGACCCCGAGGAAGGCCGCGGCGGGAACGACCTCGCGCGGGCGGACGAGCGCGCTCCACTCGAGCGTGTACGGAAACGGCCAGACGATCTTCGCGTGCAGCGCGGGGACGGTGACGCCGAGCGCAGCGACGAGCGCGAGGACGCCCAGGCCCAGCGCCGCCTCCGCCAGAGCGTTCCTGCGCAGGCGCGAGAATGCCGCGGCCGGCGTCCAGCGCAGCCGGTTCGCCGCGGCGAACGCCACCATGACGGAAAAGATCGCGAGCTTCGCGCACAGCAGGACCCCGTACCGCGTCCCGAACAGCCCGGGGACGTCGCCCACCGTGTACCAGGCGTTCACCGATCCCGTGACGATCAGCGTCGCCACGCTCGCGATGCCGACGGCGGAGAAGCGCCTCACCGCGCCGGCCGCGAACGGAATGTCGGCGCCCTTGCGCAGCGCATGGGCGAGCGCGGGCAGCGCCCCCAGCCATGCGCCCGCGGCGAGCAGGTGCAGCGCATCGGCCGAAAGGTGCACGCTGCGGTCGGTACCCTGCTCCGCGGCGCCGTGGCCCGTCGCGGCGAGCGCGGCGAGAAGCGCCGCCGCGAGCGCGCCGCACACGGCGAACAGCATCGTGTCGCTGCGCGCGCGCGGCAGCAGCGCGAGCACGGCGGCGAGCGCCAGCGAAAGCGCGAGCCGCGCCGACGCGACGCGCCCGAAGAGCGTCCCGGTGAGCGCTTCGGCGAGCGTGGCGCGATCGTAGGGCCCGCCGCTCATCGCTTCCGCCTGCACGAAGAACCACAGGACGCCCGAGGCGAGGACGAGGGCGAGCCAGCGCGCCGCGACGCGCCGGCAGCGCGCGGTCCACTCGCCGCGGTCCGCGGGGCGCAGCGGCAGCGCCACCCACAGCAGGAAGGCGAACTCGCCCGCGAGCGCGATCGCCGCCGCGTAATGGACGAGGCGCAGCGCCGCGGTCAGCTCGGACACGCTACGGGGCCACCTCGAAGCCGAACTCGCCCCGGGTCACGTGGCCGTCGGCCGAGAGCACGCGCCAGATGACGCGGTAAGGACCCGGAGGAAGGGCCGGCAGGGAGACCTTGAGGAGCTTCGTCTCGCCCGCGCCGGCCTGCTTGTCCTTGAGATCGACCTGCCTGCCGCCGCGGTCGACGACGCGGACGGTGCTGAACGCCGGCTCGAGCGCGTGCGAGAACCACAGCCTGACCTCCGCCGGCGAGCCGTGGACCGTGCTGCCCGCCTCCGGCACGGTGCGGTCCAGGTAGGCGTGGGCGAGGGCGGCCGTCGCGGCGAGGCACGCCGCGGCGGCGAACAGGAAGCCGAGCCATCGGCTCATGGGACTCCTCTCCTGGGCAAGTGTACGCGTACAATCCGCGGCATGAGAACCTCGGTCCGCGCCGTCGCTGCGGCAATTTCCCTCCTCGCCGCGTCCGCCTTCGCGCAGACCTATCCCGCGAAGCCCGTGCACATGATCGTGCCCTTTCCCGCGGGCGGCCCGGCGGACCTCGTCGCGCGACTGCTGTCGTCGAAGCTTCCAGAGACCTGGGGGCAGCCGCTCGTGATCGAGAACCGCGGCGGCGCGGGCGGCAACATCGGCACGGCCGCCGTGGCGCGCGCTCCGGCCGACGGCTACACGATCCTGCTCACGACCTCGGGGCTGATGTCCAATCCCGGCCTCTACAAGGATCCGGGCTTCGACCCGGTGCGCGACTTCGCGCCGGTGACGGTGGTCGGCAACTCGGCGACCATCGTGGTGCGCCACCCGAGCCTCGCCGGAGTGAACACCATGCACGATATCGAAGCGCTGGCGCGCGCGACCAGGGTCGACTTCGCTACGCCGGGGATCGGGCTCGCCGGGCATCTCGCCGGCGAGCTGTTCAAGACGCTCGCGAAGGTGGACATGCAGGCGGTCCCCTACGCGGGCGCGGCGCCCGCGATGGCGGCGGTGCTCGCAGGACAAGTGAAGCTCGGCTTCATGGCGGCGCCACCCACGCTGCCGCAGATCAAGGCGGGCAAGCTGGTGGCGATCGCGGTCACCAGCCCGAAGCGCCTCGCGGTGCTGCCCGACGTGCCCACGGTCGCCGAATCGGGCTACCCCGGCTTCCAGGTCGACAACATGTACGGCGTGCTTGCGCCGCGCGGGACGCCGCCCGAGGCGGTGAGGAAGCTGCACGACGACATCGTGCGCGCGGTGCGCTCCCCCGAGACGATGAAGGCGCTCGAGGCGGCGAGCATCGACGTCGTCGCCAACACGCCCGAGGAGTTCGCCGACTACATCAGGTCCGAGACCGCGAAGTGGGCGCAGGTGGTCAAGGCCTCGGGCGCGAAGGTCGAGTAGCGCGCCGGCATGCGCGACCAGGCGCTCGTCCTCTTCTCCGGCGGACAGGACTCGACCACCTGCCTCGCGTGGGCGCTCGCGAGCTTCGCGCGCGTCGAGACCGTCGGCTTCCGCTACGGACAGCGCCACGCGGTCGAGCTCGAATGCCGGCCGGTGATCATTGCCGAGCTGAAGAGGCGCTTCCCCGCCTGGGGCGCGCGTCTCGGCGAGGACCGAGTGATCGACCTGGACGTGATCGCCCAGCTCGGCGCCACCGCGATGACCGCGGACATCGCGATCCGGATGACCGACTCGGGACTGCCCAACACCTTTGTCCCGGGCAGGAACCTGCTGTTCTTCACCGCGGCGGCCGCGTGCGCGTACCGCCGCGGGATACGCACGCTCGTCGGCGGCATGTGCGAGACCGACTTCTCCGGCTACCCCGACTGCCGCGACGACGCGCTCAAGGCGCTGCAGGTGGCGCTCGGCCTGGGCATGGATACGCGGTTCACCATCGAGACGCCGCTCATGTGGATCGACAAGGGCGAGACCTTCGCGCTCGCCGAGGAGCTGGGCGGCAAGCCGCTGCTCGAGATCATCGCCGAGCACACCCACACCTGCTACCTCGGCAGCCGCGAGCGCCACGACTGGGGACCGGGGTGCGGCGTGTGCCCGGCGTGCAAGCTGCGCCGGGACGGCTGGGCGCGGTATCTCTCTTCGAAAGCGGAGCGCAGGAGCGCATGAAAGCGCTTCTCCTCGCCGCGATCCTGGGCGCAACGCCGGCGCTCGCGCAGGATCCCAGGGGCGCGCTTTTCGCCGCGCTGGAGAAGACCGACGCGGTGGTCGAGGGCGCGAAAGAGCCGAAGCGCGTGCTCCACGTCTTCTGGGACGCGAACTGCTACTACTGCAATCTCACCTGGCGCGCGCTGCAGCGCTACGAGCGCGCGGGGCTCCAGGTGCGCTGGGTGCCGGTCGCCTACCAGAAGGAGAACTCGGCCGCGCTCGCCGCGGCGGTGATGGGGGCGAAGGACCGCGTCGCCGCGCTGCGCGAGAACGAGACGCGCTACCGCGCGAGGAGCTACGACGGCGGGATCAAGGCGGCGGCCCAGGTGCCCGCCGACCTCGCCATCGAGCTCGAGGAGAACATGACGCTGATGGGGCGCTTCGGCATGTCCGGGACGCCGGCGCTCGTGTGGAAGGACTCGGGCGGCCAGGTGCAGACTCACCTCGGGATGCCGCGACTCTCCAGGCTCCCGGCGATCACCGGGCTGCCCGAGCAGAAGATCGACGATCCGGAGCTCGCGAAGTACCGCTGAGGGTGCTGCTGCGCTGCAGCGAACAGGCGGGAAGCGAACGGAATCCCTGGGGGGCTGTCACAGCGGTCGGAGTTCCCTCACAATAACCCGAAGGAGGAAACCATGACACGACAAATCCTGGTCGCGGCGGCCGCGATGCTGGTCGCACTGTCCGCGTTTGCCGCGGACGAAGACACCCTCACCATCGGCTACACCGTATCCCGGACCGGAGCGCTCAATCTCGATTCGCTGGCGCAGGAGCGCGGCTTCGAGATGTGGCGCGACGAGGTCAACGCCGCGGGCGGCATCAAGGCCGGAGCGAAACACTACAAGGTTCGCTTCGTCAGCTACGACGACCAGTCGCAGGGCGGCCGCGTGCAGCAGCTGTATACGCGGCTGATCGTGCAGGACCACGCCCAGTTCCTCTTCAGCCCCTACTCCTCGGGCCTGGTCGCCACGGCCACCGTGATCTCGGAGCAGTACGGCAAGCTCATGATGAGCATCGGCGGCGCGGAAGGCAAAACCTACCAGCTCGGCAACCATTACCTGTTCCAGACTTACACGCCCGCCGACCAGTACCTTTCGGGCGCCATCGCGCTGCTGAAGGAGAAGAACCCCCACGCCAAGATCGCGCTCGTCTATTCGGACGATCCCTTCTCCAAGGCCGTCGCCTCCGCGACGCGCGAGCAGGCGAAGCAGGCGGGCCTGTCGCTGGTGATGGACGAATCTTATCCGCCCAGCCAGACCGACTTCAGCGCCATCATCAACAAGATCGTCGCGTCGGGCGCCGACGCGCTGCTCGGCGGCGGGCACTATCCCGACGGCGCGACGCTGGCGCGCCAGCTCTACGACCAGAAGGCGAGCCTCAAATGGGCGACGCTGCTGGTCGCGCCCGACAGCCCGCAGTTCGCGAGCCTCGGGCCCGCCGCGCAGGGCATCTCCGTGCCCTCGCAGTGGGCGCCGCAGGTGACCTACAAGCCGGACTTCGGCCCCACGCCGGCCGAGTTCACCAAGCGCTTCGAGGCGAAGTACAACATCGCGCCCGGCTACCACGCGGCGGGCGGCTACGCCGGCGGCATGCTGTTCCAGCACGCGATCGAGCGCGCCGGCTCGGTCGAGCCGGACAAGGTCGCCGCCGAGCTGAACAAGATGAAGGCCACGACGCTGTGGGGCGGGACGCAGTTCTCCACCGATCCCAAGAGCCACGGCCTGCAGCTCTCGCACCAGATGGTGCTGACGCAGTGGCAGATGGAGGGCGGCAAGCTCGTCAAGGAAGTCGTCTGGCCGGCCTCGGCCGCGACCGCCAAGGTCGCGTTCCCCTACCGATAGCCCGCCGACGCCGCAATAGGGCCGCGCACGCGGCCCTTTTGCTGTGGTGAGCCATGTTCGGGATTCTCGCGTCCATCCTCGACGGCGTGCTGGTCGGAGCGGTCTACGGGCTCGCCGCCATGGGCCTCACGCTGATCTGGGGCGTGATGAACGTGATCAACCTCACGCACGGCGCGATGATCGTGGCGGGGATGTTCGGGCTCTACTATCTCGCGAGCGTAGCCGGCCTGCCGACGTATTCCGCGATTCCGCCGATCGCCGTCGCGGGATTCGGATTCGGCGTTTGCCTGTACTGGATCGCCGTCCACCGCGTCATCGGCAGGCCGCCGCTCATGAGCCTGCTTGCGACCTTCGCGGCGAACCTCGTGCTGATCGGGCTCGGCACCTCGGCGTGGGGCACGGTGCTGTTCAACGTGCCGGTGTCGCTGCCCGGCCTCACCTACGAGGGCTACACCTTCACCGGCACCCACATGATGGCCGCGGTCCTGACCGCGGCGATCGCGGGCCTGCTGTATCTCTTCCTCTACCGCACGCGGCACGGCAAGGCGATCCGCGCGGTCGCCGGCAACCGCGAGGCGGCGGAGCTGAACGGAATCCCGACGACGCGGGTGCTCGCGCTCGCCTTCGGGCTGGGCGTCGCGCTCGCCTGCACCTCGGGGGCGCTCATCGCGACGCTGTTCCCGTTCACCGTGCTCGCGGGCGCCGCGTACCAGCTGAAGAGCTTCGTCGTGACGGTGCTTGGCGGCCTGGGCAACCCGGCCGGAGCGCTCCTCGGCGGCGTCGCGCTCGGCCTGCTCGAGGGCGCGATGACCCCGTTCATGCCGGTGAGCTGGACCTCGATCGTCGAGTTCGTCGTGTTCGTGGTCGTGCTCATCGCATTCCCCGCGGGCCTGCTCAGCTTCCGGCGATCCTAGCGCGCGATGCATTCGCCGCCGTTTTTCGGCAAGCCGACCTGCTGGCTGATCGTGCTCGCCACGCTCGCCTTCGCGTTCGCTCCGCTGTGGCACGACAACGTCGAGCTGCGCGAGGAGCTGCTGCTCGCCGCGATCTACGTCATCCTCGCGACCAACCTCAACCTGATGATCGGCTACGCCGGCTACATCAATTTCGGCAACATCGTGTTCTTCGGGCTGGGCGGCTACTTCTGCGTGTGGCTGGTGAGCTCGCACGGCTGGCCGCTGGTCGCAGCGGCGCTCGCCGGCGCGGCGGCGGTGAGCGTCCTCGCGCTGCTCTTCGGCCTCGGCATCCTGCGCCTGCGCGGCGCCTACTTCGCGCTTTCCACCATCGGCGTCAACGAGGGCGTGAAGGCCTTCGTCGCCAACTTCACGCCCTGGGGAGGGTCGACGGGCATCTATCTTCCGATCGATGCCTTTGCGCCCCTGGGAGGGCCCGCGACGGCGCTGTGGGTGATCTACTTCCTGCTGGTCGCGGTCATGGGACTGTCGCTGCTGCTCTCCTTCGCGATCAGGAACTCGAAGCTCGGGCTGGGCCTGCTTGCGATCGGCCAGAACGAGGACGCGGCCGCGGTGCTGGGCGTGCCCACGCCGCGCTACAAGGCGTTCGTCTACAGCGTCTCGGCGTTCCTGCCGGCGGTCGCCGGCGCGCTGTTCTTCTTCAAGAGCGCGTTCATCCAGCCCGACGACGCCTTCGACCTGGTGTTCTCGACCGAGGCGATCGTCGGGGTGATGCTGGGCGGGCAGGGGACGGTGCTGGGGCCCGCGCTGGGCGCGTTCGTCTACGAGGAGCTGCGCAGCACGCTGCTCACCGCCGAGACCTTCTCCAATTTCCAGATGGTGATCGCGGGCGCGCTGCTGCTCCTCATCGTGCTGTTCGTGCCGGGCGGCCTCATGGGCTGGATCCACCGCCGCTGGCCGCGAGCGAAGAAGGTGCTCGAGTGAGCGCGCTGCTCGAGGTGCGCGGGCTGGGCCGCCGCTTCGGCGGCCTGCAGGCTGTCGACGCGCTCTCCTTCGCCGTCGGCGAGGGCGAGATCCTCGGCCTGATCGGGCCGAACGGCGCCGGCAAGTCGACCGTGTTCAATCTGATCAACGGGGTGCACCTGCCCGACAGCGGCAGCGTGATCTTCCGCGGCGAGGACATCACCGGCGAGCCGCCCTACCGCGTGGCGCGGCGCGGCCTCGCGCGCACGCACCAGATCGTGCAGCCGCTCGCCAACATGAGCGTGCTCGAGAACTGCGTCGTCGGCGCCTGCTTCGGGCGCGAAAACCTGCCGCTCGGACGCGCCGAAGCCGTCGCGCTCGAGATCGCCGGCTTCGTCGGGCTGATCGACCGCATCGGCGATCCCGCCGGGACTCTGACCATCGCGGGCAAGAAGCGGCTCGAGCTGGCGCGCGCGCTCTCCGCGCGGCCGGTGCTGCTCCTGCTCGACGAGGTGCTCGCGGGGCTCAACCCCTCCGAGGTCGAGCGCATGATTGTCGTGATCCGGCGCATCCGCGAGCGCGGCGTCGCCATCCTCATGATCGAGCACCTGATGCAGGCGATCATGAGCCTGTCCGACCGCATCGTCGTGCTCAACTCCGGCCGCAAGCTCGCCGAAGGGCGGCCCGAGCAGGTCGCGAACAATCCGGCGGTGATCGAGGCGTACCTGGGCAACCCGGAGGACGCGGCGAAGCTCCGCGGAGAGAGGCCGTCGTGAGCGAGGCGCTGCGCATCGAGTCGCTCGAGGCGGGCTACGACCAGGTCCAGATCCTGTGGGGCGTATCGCTCGCGGCCGAGGTCGGCAAGCTGACGACCATCGTCGGCGCGAACGGAGTCGGCAAGACGACCACGCTGCGCGCGGCGATCGGCAGCATACGCCCCTGGGGCGGGCGCGTCGTCTTCGAGGGCGAGGACGTCACGCGGCTCTCGCCGCACGCCAAGGCCGAGCGCGGCCTGGTCCTCGTGCCCGAGGGGCGGCAGCTCTACAACGCGATGTCGGTCGAGGAGAACCTCGAGATGGGCGCGTTCTCCGCGCGCGCCTCGCGGAAATTCGCCGAGCACCTCGAGCAGGTGTACGCGCTCTTCCCGCGGCTGAAGGAGCGCAGGCGCCAGCGCGCCGGAACCTTCTCAGGGGGCGAGCAGCAGATGCTCGCGATCGCGCGCGGGCTGATGACCGACCCGGACATCCTGATCATCGACGAGCTCTCCCTCGGCCTGGCTCCGGTCGTGGTGCAGCAGCTCTTCTCCACGCTCAAGGCCCTCAAGGACCAGGGGCTGACGATCCTGCTGGTCGAGCAGAACGTGCACCTCGCGTTCGCCGTGTGCGACTACGCCTACGTGATCGCGGAAGGAAAGGTGTTCACCGAGGGGCGGCCCGACGAGCTCGAGGCGCGCCAGGATATCCGCCAGGCCTACCTGGGCCTCTGAGGCCGCGACCCGCGTCTATTCCCGCTTCTCGAAGCGGCGCTTCCTGCGCTCCTCGACCCCGGCCTTCTTCGCCGCCCTGGCCTGGTCCTGCTTGAGCGCACGCCGCTCCTGGGCCTGCCGCTGGGCCTGCGCCTCGCGCTTCTGAGCCTCCTGGAGCCGCTGCTGCTTCTGCGCTTCCTGGCGCTGGCGGAACTGCTCGCGGCGCTGCTCGGCCGCCGCTTTCTGCGCCGGCGCCGCTTTCGCGCGCTGCAGCTTCCGTTGCTGCACCTGCTTGATGCGCAGTTGGCGCTTCTGCTCGAGATTCTGGTGGATGCGCTGGTGCAGGCCCTCGAAGCGCTTTTCGTTCCTCGTCGGCCTGAAGAAAGCGGGAACGCGGTCGAGCAAGCGCGGCTTCACTGTGCCGCGGCGGGGCACGAAGCCCGCCTGGTTGGGCTTCACGATGACCGAGCCCTGCGCCGTGCGCATCTCCGTCTCGCCGATGTTCACGCGGTTGTAGGTCCCCGCCTCGCCCGTCTTGCTGCCTTCGGGGATCACGAGCGGCTCGTAGTCGGTGCCGCGCACGCCGATTGTCGCAGTCGGCGTCTGCACCTCGGCCCTGCGGCCGCTCGAGCCGGTGATCCAGCCGGTGACGGCCCTGAACGAGCCCTCGAGCAGGTTGAGGAGAAAGCTGTCGTCCGGGCCGCCCTCGGCCTTGAAGTTGACGATGTTGAGCTTCGTCCCGGGGCGCACGCCGATGTAGCCGCCGTCCAGCATGTCGAAGTGCACCTCGCCGTCAGTGCCTGTGACGACTCCCTCGCCCTCGTAGATCGGGTCGCCGACCTTGGGCCGGCGCGCCTGCTGCTTCGCGTCGAGAAAGCGCACGTCGCCCTCGACCAGCGTCACCGCGCCGGCGGGCGAGCGGTCGCCGGCGTCGGGCGAGGCGGCTTGCGCGCAGGCGAACTGCGCGAGGAATAACAGAACGATTGCGGCAGGGCGAAGCAAGGAGGGTCCTCCCACGGGTGCTTGTTCTGCAGTACCGGCGCAGTATTGTCGCGCCTGTCCCTGACAAAAAGCCGAGCGATAGCCGCGAAGTCTCGATCAGAGCACGGAGAAAGCGGTCAGCGTCCCTCCCCACGCCAGCAGCACGGCTCCGGCGACGCGCGCGATGCGTCCGTGATGTCGCCTCCGCCCATGTCCATCTGCTCCATGCCGACGCCCGCGCCCGCGAGAAGCCAGCCCCAGGCGAGCGCGGCGGCGCCGAAGAGCGCCGCGAGCCCCGCGACGCCCGCGCGCCTATCGTCCATACTCGTCGTGCCGCTTCACCCAGTACGGCCCGCGGCCACCCTCGTCGCGGCCCTTGGGCACGACGTCGAGATACCTGTAGTCGAGGTTGAGCGCCTCGATGCCGCGCGCGAAGGTCGAATAGGTGCGGTACACGTCTCCCCTGGCGTCCCTGGCGAACACGCTGACGCCTTCGCGCTCCGGCGCGTCCGGATTCTGCATCTTGTAGTTGTAGAACGCCTTCTTCTTCGCCATTTCCTCGGGCGTGAACGAGACGTTGAAGTCGAAGTTGAAATCCGAGCCGAAGGAAGACAGCCACTTGAAGCTCCAGCCCATGCGCTGGCGGTAGGCGGCGAGCTTTGGATAGGGGGCGCGCGACACCGCGACCATCGTCACGTCGCGCTGGTTCAGGTGCACGACGATGCCGTTGAAATTGTCGGCCCAGCGCGAGCAGTGCGGGCAGCCGGCGGGCCAGTCGGGCCCGAACATGAAGTGGTAGACGACGAGCTGGCTGCGGCCGTCGAATAGCTGTGCCAGCGTCTCGCGTCCGTTCGGGCCTTCGAAAACGTAGTTCTTGGTCACGGACTCCCAGGGCAGGGCGCGGCGCTCCTCCGAGAGCTTGTCGGCGAGGCCCGTGAGCTGCTTTTCCTTCGCGAGAAGCTTCTTGCGCGCGGCAAGCCACTTCTCGCTCGATACGACCTTGTGACCTGCTGCCATGCGGGCCTCCTGGGCGGGACGGATTCCAATATTATGCGGTCATGTGCGGCCGCTTCGTCAGCCCCGAGGAACGCGCGCTCGAGCGCGCGTTCGACCTCGGCCGGCGCGACAGCCCGAACCCGTTCGCGCGCCGCTTCAACGTCTTTCCCACCGACACGATCCCCTTCCTGCGGCTGCCTTCGAGCTCGGACCGGGTCGAGCTCGCCCTGGGTCGCTGGGGCCTGGTGCCGCACTGGTGGAAGGAGGCGAAGCCGCCGAAGACGAGCTTCAACGCACGCCTGGAGGAGGCGGCGGGCAAGCCGATGTGGCGCGACGCCTTCGCGCGCGCCCGCTGCCTCGTCCCGGCCGAGGGCTGGTACGAGTGGCGGGCGGTCGAGCGCGTCGACCCGTCGACGGGGGAGATCAGGGCGGCGAAGCAGCCTTACTTCATCCGCCCCCGGAACGCGGAGATATTCTGCTTCGCGGGACTCGCGGCCTACTGGAGGGACCCGGAGACGGGCGAGGCGCTGCGCTCCTGCGCCATCCTCACGAGCGCCGCGACCGGAGCGCTGGCTGAAATCCACGACCGCACGCCCGTCGTGCTGCCCCGCAGCGCGCACGCGCAATGGCTCGACCGCAGGCTCACGGATCCGCGAAAGGCCAGGGCGCTCGCCGAGGCGGCGCTGCCGCCTTCCGAGCTCGTGCAGTGGAAGGTGCGGCTGCTCGTGAACGACGCCAGGGCCGACGGCCCGGAGCTGATCGAGCGCCTCGACGAAGGTGGGCTATAGTTATCGTAGCGGCGCCCGCCGGTGCACTTGCAAGGCCCGCGGCATTCCAATGACATCTTGGTCCGCACGGGGGAGGGCGATGCGCGTCGTCGTAATCGGAGGCTACGGAAACTTCGGCGCCCGCGTGTGCCGCGGGCTCGCCCTCTCCGGCATGGAGGTGATCGCCGCGGGCCGCAACCCCGACGAGGCCGGACGCGCCTTCGGCGAGCTGCCGGTGAAGCACGCGCGCCTCGACCATTCGGCGGGCGATTTCCAGAGCGGGCTGAAGCGCCTCGCGCCCGACCTCGTGATCCACTGCGCGGGCCCGTTCCAGGCGCAGAGCTACGGCGTGGCGCGCGCGGCGCTCGGCGCCGGCGCGCATTATTTCGATCTCGCCGACGGACGGCAGTTCGTCGCGCGCTTCGCCCAGAACCTGCAGTCGGCCGCGCGCTCGGCCGACCGCCTCGCCGTGTCGGGTGCGAGCAGCGTGCCCGCGCTGTCGTCGGCCGTCATCGCGAGCCTGGGAGTGCGCGTGCCGACGATCGAGGAGATCCAGATCGCGATCGCCCCCGGCCAGCGCGCGCCGCGCGGGCGCGCGACCCTCGCGGCGGTGCTCGGCCACGCCGGGCGGCCGTTCAAGTGGGTGAGCGGCGGCAAGTGGCGCGACGCCTGGGGCTGGCAGGAGCTGAAGCGCCTGCGCTTCTACGGCCTGGGACCGCGCTGGGCGGCCGCGTGCGACGTGCCCGACCTCGAGCTGCTTCCGCGCCTCTATCCGGAGGCGCGCACCGTCGAATTCCGCGCGGCGCTCGAGCTGGGCATGCAGCAGAGCGCCCTGTGGCTCGCCGCTAGCTTGCGCCGGCACGGCGTGCAGCTGCCCCTCGAGCGCTGGGCGGGAGCGCTCGACTGGGTCGCCTCGCGCATGGACGGCCTCGGCGGCACCCTCGCCGGGATGCTGGTGAGCGTTTCGGGAAAGCGCGCCGACGGCAGCCGCGTACGCGCGGAATGGCACCTCACGGCGGACGCCTTGCACGGCCCCGAGATCCCGTGCATGCCCGCGATCCTGCTCGCCCGCAAGCTCGCAGGAGGCGGCCTCGCGCAGCGCGGCGCCTTCGCCTGCACCGGATTCCTGACGCTGCCGGAATTCGAGCGCGAGTTCGCGCGCTGGCGCATCACCACGGTGATGAGGGAGCGCAGCCTCGACTAGGCTTCGCGCGGCTGCTGCGAGAGCGCCCCGACCCGCACCCCCAGCAGCCGGATGCGACGCTCGAGCGGCACGCGCCTGAGGCACTCGCCCGCGGCGCGGCGGATGGCGGCGGCGTCGCGCGTCGGGGCTTCCAGGGTGCAGTCGCGCGTCAGGGTCTTGAAGTTGTCGAAGCGCAGCTTGAGGCCTATGGTCCTTCCGGCGCAGCCCTTCCTCTCGAGATCGCGCGCGAGGCGCTCGCACAGCTCGGTGAAGACGCGCGACAGCGCTTCGCGGTCGTCGACCGGGTGCAGGTCGTCCTCGAAGGTGGTCTCGCGGGAGATCGACTTCGGCTCGCTGTGCGTCACCACCGGCCGCTCGTCGCGGCCGTTCGCCGCCTCGTGCATCCACGCGCCGTGCTTCTGCCCGAAGCGCTCGACGAGCAGCGCGGGGTCGGCTTTCGCCAGCTCGCCGATGGTGCGGATCCCCATCGCCTCGAGCTTCGCGGCGGCCTTCGGGCCGACGCCGTTGATCTTGCGCGCGGGCAGCGGCCAGACGCGCTCCGGGATGTCGGCCTCCGTGAGGAGCGTCAGCCCGCCGGGCTTGTCCATCTCGGAGGCCATCTTCGCGAGCAGCTTGTTCGGCGCGACGCCGATCGAACAAGAGAGCCGCGTCGCCTCGCGCACGGCGCCCTGGATGGCGCGCGCGAGGTCGTGCGCCTCCGACCATTCGGCGGCGAGGGCGCTCAGATCGACGTAGATCTCGTCGATGCCGCGGTCCTCGATCTCGGGCGCGAGCGCGCGCACCGCCTCCTTGAACAGTCGCGAGTAGCGCCGGTATTCGTCGAAGTCCGCCGGCAGCAGCAGCGCGTCGGGCGCCTTCTTCGCCGCCCGCATCAGCGCCATCCCCGAATTGACGCCGAGGGCCCGCGCTTCGTAGGTCGCCGTGGTGATCACGCCGCGCCCCTTGTATTCGCGCAGCGTTGGGAAAGTCCCGTGTTCCTCCGACGCGCGCCGCCTTCCGCCGATCACCAGCGGCTTACCGCGCAGCTCCGGATAGCGCAGCAGCTCGACCGACGCGTAGAACGCGTCCATGTCGACGTGGGCGATGAAGCGCATGGCCGCACGGCGAGAGCGCGCTAGACTCGAGCTGGCGGCGCCAGCCGGTCTCGAGTCATCTGCGCGAGCGCGGTGATCCCGAGCAGCGCCATGTCGCGGTCGACCTCCTCGCGCAGCAGCCTGATCGCGTGGCGCACGCCCTCGTCGCCCGCGATCGCCGCGGCATAGAGGAAGGGCCTTCCGACGAAGACGAACTGCGCGCCGAGCGCGAGCGCCTTGAGCACGTCGGTGCCGCGGCGGACGCCGCTGTCCATCATCACGGCCATGCCGCCGGCCTCGGCCGCGACCCCGGGGAGCGCGTGCAGCGGCGCCATCGCACCGTCGAGCTGGCGCCCGCCGTGGTTGGAGACGATGACGCCGTCGACGCCGCTCTCGCGCGCGGTGCGCGCGTCGCGCGGCTCGAGCACGCCCTTCAGCACGAGGCGCCCCTTCCAGATCCGGCGCATCAGCTCGACGTGGGGCCAGGAGAGCTTGTCGCGCGGACCCGTGTAGCGCTCGGCCGTGCTCGTGATGAGCGGCGCGCGAGAGCCCGTGTTCTCGAAGTGCGGCATGCCGTGGAAGATCAGGGTGCGCAGGAACATGCCGCACAGCCATCGGGGCCGCAGCGCGCTGTCCCACGCGAGGCGCAGAGTAGGGCGCAGGGGCCGGTTGAAGCCGCTCCTCACGTTGTTCTCGCGGTTCGCGCCGACCGGCACGTCGACGGTGAGGACGAGGGTGTCGAAGCCGCCGCGCGCGACACGCTCGACCATCGTCCTGATCGCGGCGTCGTCCCCCGGCAGGTAGGCCTGGAACCAGGCAGTGCGTCCTGCGGCACGCACGTCCTCCAGCCGCGTCAGCGACGCTCCGCTCATGATCATCGGGACGTTGGCTGCGGCGGCCGCGCGCGCGAGCACGATGTCGCCCTGGTACGCGGCCATCGAGCTGCCGCCCATGGGCGCGATGCCGAAGGGCGCGCTGTATTCGCGGCCGAAGAGCGTCGCCTTGGTCGAGCGGCCGGAGACGTCGACCAGCA
>DATIYN010000133.1:0-3250 GCA_035517595.1 Burkholderiales bacterium | reverse complement strand
CCCAGGAACGACTCCTTGATCATGTTGCCGACGATCCAGTCGTCCTTGCCGCCCAGGATCTCGGGGATGGCGAACATGCCGAGCACCGGGATGAAGACGAGCGCCGATCCCGAGAAGATGCCCGGCAGGGAGAGCGGGAAGGTCACCCGCCAGAAGCGCTGCCAGGCGCCCGCGCCGAGGTCCTGCGCCGCGTCGAGCAGGGTCGGGTCGTGCTTCTCGAGGTTGGTATAGAGCGGCAGGATCATGAACGGCAGGTGCACGTAGACCATGCCGCAGATCACCGCGAAGCGGCTGAAGAGCAGCTCGAAGGGCCCGAGCATGATCATCCAGGCGTAGACGCGCACCAGGAAGTTGGAGGCGAAGGGCAGCACGACGAGCAGCACCATGAGGTCGCGGTAGCGCTTCGGGCTGCGGGCGATGAGCGCGGCGAGCGGGTACGCCATCAGCAGGCAGACGAGCGTCGTGAGCGCGGCGACGCCGAACGACTTGGCGAAGATCTCGAGGTAGACCCAGTCGCTGAAGAAGACCTGGTAGCTTTCCGCGGTGAGGCCGGCTTCCTCGCCGGGCTTCGCGGCGAAGAGCGGCGCGAGGCCGCCGAACTCGCCCGGGTAGCGGAGCGACGCCACCACCATGATGAGCGCCGGCAGCAGGAAGAAGACCACGAGGAAGACGAAAGGCGGCCCGCCGACCAGCCACTTCAGCGCGCGGTTCGAGCGCACGGTGCCGCCTAGTCCGTCAGCACGACGCCGGCTTCCGCCGGCCAGCCCGCGGCCACCGCGTCGCCCGCCTCGTAGAACTTGGCACGCCCGGCCGCGGAATTCGGCAGCAGCGCCTGCAGGCGCTTGCCGTTCGGCAGGTCGATGACGTAGGTGGTCACGTCACCGACGTAGAGGAAGTCGCGCACCTTGCCTGGGTAGCGGTTGGGCAGCTGCAGGGCCTCCCCGGCGTCGCCGATCCTGACCTGCTCGGGCCGCAGGGCGAGCGCCGCCGGCGCGCCCACCCGCAGCGCAGCGGCGCTGCGGCATTGCACCTCGCCCAGCCCGGCGACGCGCAGCCGGACGCTCTCGCCGTCCACCGCTGCAACCTCGCCCTCCAGCATGTTGATCTTGCCGATGAAGTCGGCGACGAAGCGGTTGCGCGGCAAGCCGTACAGGCGCGAGGGCTCGTCGAGCTGCTCGACGCGTCCTGCGTTCATCACCGCGATGCGGGAGGAGAGCGCAAGCGCCTCGCTCTGCGAATGCGTGACGAAGACGAAGGTAATGCCGACCTCGCGCTGCATGGCGATCAGCTCGATCTGCATCTCCTCGCGGAGCTTCGCGTCGAGGGCGCCGAGCGGCTCGTCGAGCAGCAGCAGGCGCGGCCGGTTCACCACGCCGCGCGCGAGCGCCACGCGCTGCTTCTGCCCGCCGGAAAGCTCGTGCGGGTAGTGCCGGTCCTTGTCCTCGAGGTGCACCAGGGCGAGCGTGTCCTTCACCTTGGCGGCGATCTCGTCCGGGGTATTGCCCGCCATGCGCAGCGGAAACGCGACGTTCTGCGCCACCGTCATGTGCGGGAACAGCGCATAGCTCTGGAACACGGTGTGGATCGGCCGCTTCTCCGGCGGCGTGTCCGCCATGTCAGTACCGTCCAGCAGGAGCGCGCCGGCGTCGGGCTGGTCGAAGCCCGCGATCATGCGCAGCAGCGTCGTCTTGCCGCAGCCCGAGGGCCCCAGCAGGGTGAAGAACTCTCCCGCCTCGACCGAGAGGCTGACGTTGTCGACCGCGGTGAGCGGGCCGAAGCGCCGTGTGACGTTGCGTATTTCTAGGAGCGCCATCCCGCGTGGCTTGCCTTCGATCGGCGAATACTAGCAAAGAGCGCTAGCGACGCCGCTCCCACACCTGCCAGCGCTCCTTGCCGGCGAGCACCGGTACGGACTGCGCCGCGGGGATCGCCTCGTCTTCCGTGAGCTCGAACGCCGGCGCGAGAAGCTCGTGCAGCGCGCGCGCCGAGATGCCGAAGGGCGGGCCCTTGACGTTGTCGTCGAAGAAAAAGAATCCGGCGAGCCAGCCGCGCGGGCGCACCAGCCCGGCGACGCGTTCGGCCCATGCGGGACGCAGGCGCGGCGGCAGCGCGCACAGGAAGGTGCGTTCGTAGACCAGATCGAACGCGCCCTCCTCCAGGGCAAAGAAGTCGGCCTGCCTGACGCGCTGCGCGAGGGCGCCCAGCGTGCGGCGCGCTGCTTGCACCGCGGCGTCCGAGAAATCGATGCCGAGCACGTCGTGGCCGACCTCGGCGAAGAGGCGCACCTCGTAGCCGCTCCCGCATCCTGGGACGAGGATGCGCATCGGCGTCTGCGTCGTGAGCCACTTGCGCAGGCGCGGCGGGACGCCGCCCGCGTCCCAGGGCGTAACCCCGCCAAGATAGCGCTCGTCCCAGAACGCCGGCCGGCCGCTGTCCTGCGCCATCTCCCTAGAACAGGACCAGCGCGGCGCCTATGAGGGCGGCGACGGCGACGATGAGCAGCGCGGAAAGCATGTCGTTGCGCCGCTCGTTCTCGTCGGCGAGCCGCTCGAGCGCGTCGCGCAGCCCGGCGAGGCGGTCCTCGGCGAGCGCGCGGTGCACCAGGCGCGGCAGCTGCGGCAGCGTCGCGGCCCAGAACGGCGCCTCGTGGCGCATTGCGCGCCACAGGCCGCGCCAGCCGATCTGCTCGCTCATCCAGCGCTCGAGGTAGGGCTTCGCCGTCGCCCAGAGGTCGAGCTCCGGGTCGAGCTCGCGCCCGAGGCCCTCGATGTTGAGCAGCGTCTTCTGCAGCAGCACGAGCTGCGGCTGCACCTCCACGTTGAAACGCCGCGAAGTCTGGAAGAGCCGCAGCAGCAGCCGGCCGAAATAGATCTCCTTGAGAGGGCGGGCGAAAATCGGCTCGCACACGGCGCGGATCGCGGCCTCGAACTCGTCGATGCGGGTCTCGGGCGGCACCCAGCCCGCCTCGAGGTGCGCCTGGGCCACCCGGTGGTAGTCGCGGTTGAAGAAAGCGAGGAAGTTCCGCGCGAGGTAGTTCTTGTCGACCTCGTTCAGCGTCCCCATGATGCCGAAGTCGAGCGCGATGTAGCGCCCCTTCGCCTCCCCTTCCGTGGCGACGAGGATGTTGCCGGGGTGCATGTCGGCGTGGAAGAAGCCGTCGCGGAAGACCTGGGTGAAGAAGATCGTGACGCCGTCGCGCGCCAGTTTCGGGATGTCGACACCGGCTTCGCGCAGGCGCTCGATCTGGCTG
>DATIYN010000132.1:0-3624 GCA_035517595.1 Burkholderiales bacterium | reverse complement strand
GGCACGGTCGTCGGGGCCGCCGGCGGCGCGGTCGCCGGCAACGTGATCGAGAATCGCGCCGGCGCGAACCGGACTTTCGAGATCGGCGTGCAGTTCGACGACGGCAGCTCGCGCGTGTTCCACCAGGACAGCCACCCGGGCTGGAGGCAGGGCTCCCGCGTCAAGGTGGTGAACGGCGCGCTGACGTCGCTGTAGGGCTACAGCCCGAGGTAGGCCTGGCGCACGCGGTCGTCGTGCAGCAGCTCGCTGCCGGCGCCGCTCATCACCACGCTGCCGTTCTCCAGCACGTAGGCGTGGTCGGAGATCTTCAGCGAGACGGCGACGTTCTGCTCGACGAGCAGCACCGTGGTGCCAGCCGCATTGAGCTGGCGGATCGTATGCAGCACCTCCTGCACCACGACCGGCGCGAGGCCGAGCGAGGGCTCGTCGAACATGACGAGCTCCGGGTTGCCCATCAGGCAACGGCCGATCGCGAGCATCTGCTGCTCGCCTCCCGAGAGCGTGCCCGCGAGCTGGCGCCTGCGCTCTTCGAGGCGCGGGAACATGCGGTAGATCTCGCGGAGCTTCGCCTTCGCGCCCGCGCGCGCGCGCGGCAGCAGCCCGCCCATCTCCAGGTTCTCCTCGACCGAGAGGCCCGCGAAGACCTGTCGCCCCTCGGCGACCTGGCCGATGCCGAGGTTGCAGATCACGTGCGGCTCGAGATTCTGGATCTTCTCTCGATTGAAGAGAATCTCGCCGGAACGAGGACGCTCGATGCCCGCGATGGCCCGGATCAGCGAGGACTTGCCGGCGCCGTTGGCGCCCACGATGCCGACAATCTCGCCGCGCGGCACTTCGAGGCTGACCCGCGAGAGCGCCTGCGCGTCGCCGTAGAAGAGGTCGAGGCCCTGCACCGACAGCATCAGACCTCCGTCTCCTCGCCCAGATAGCACTCCAGCACCGCCGGGTTGCGCACCACCTCGGCGGGCGCGCCGCGCGCGATGACTTCGCCGTGATGCAGCACCACGATGTCCCGCGCGAGCGCCATCACTGCGCGCATCACGTGCTCGATGAGCAGGATCGCGAGGCCGTCGGCGCGGTTCAGCTCGCGGAACACGGCCACCATCTCGTCGCATTCGGTGGGTCGCAGGCCCGCCATGACTTCGTCCAGCAGCAGCAGTTTCGGCCGGGTCGCAAGCGCGCGCGCCACCTCCAGTCGCTTGCGGTCGGGCAGCGTGAGCGCGGAGGCCGGCAACCCGGCCTTCGCGTCCAGGCGAAGCTTCGCGAGGACCCCGAGCGCGGCCCGCCGCGCGCCCGCGTACGTCGCTTCCTTCAGGAAGCTGCCGACCATCACGTTGTCGAGGACGCTCAGGCCGGCGAAGGGCTTGACGATCTGGAACGTGCGGCCGATGCCCGCGGCGCAGATCTGATCCGCTCTTTTGCCTTGTATATCCTCGTGTTCAAAAACAATTCTTCCGGAATCCGGCGCAGACACGCCGGCGATCACGTTGAAGCAGGTGGTCTTGCCGGCGCCGTTCGGCCCGATCAGCGCGACGATCCCGCCCCGCGGAACGCCGAAGCTCGCGCCGGAGACCGCCTTCAGGCCGCGGAACGACTTGGACAGGTCGCTGACTTCGAGCATCAGAGCCGGAGCCTCCTGGCGATCGCCGGCCACACGCCGTTCGGCAGGAACACGACGACGGCGAGCAGCACGACGCCGTAGAAGACCTGCTTCACGCCGGGGATGTCCCAGCCGAGCGCGCCGAGCGCTTCGGTGATGCCGTCGGCGAGGGTCGTAAGCAGCGCCGAACCGAGCACCGGGCCGAACAGCGTGCCGACTCCTCCGATCACCGGCCCGAGGATCAGCTCGATCGAGCGTCCGATGCCGAACACCTGCTCCGGGAACAGGTTGTTGTAGTAGAAGGCGTAGAACACGCCCGCCACCGCCGTCATGCCGGCGCTCAGCATCACCGCGAGCATCTTCCAGCGGAAGCTGTTGATGCCGAGCGCCTGCGCCGCCTCCTCGTTTTCCCTGATGGCCTGCCAGTAATAGCCGGCCTTCGACTTCAACAAGAGTGAACAAGACACGAAAGCGAGAACGCAGAGCCCCAGCATCACGTAGTAGAACATCGCGGGCGGACCTCGCAGGTTCGCCAGGTCCCAGGCCTCGCGCTGCGAGACCTTGAGGAACAGGCCGCCGGGCCCGCCGGTGATCGCGAGGTGGTCGAAGCCGATGCGCGTGAATTCGGCGAACGCGATGGTGAGCAGCGCGAAGTACACCCCGGAGATGCCGAAGCGGAAGGCGAGGAAGCCGATCGCCGCTCCGAGCAGCACGCAGAGCGCGATCGCAAGCCACACGCCCGCCCAGGGGCCGACGCCCCAGCGCTCGAACGCGATCGCCGCGGCGTAGGCGCCGACCCCCACGTAGAGCGAATGCCCGAGCGAGAGCTGTCCGGCGAAGCCCATCATCACGTTCCAGGCTTGCCCGGCGTAGGCGAAGAACAGGATCAGCGTAGCGATCGACAGCAGGTACGCGCTCGCGAACGCGGGCAGCGCGACGAGCAGGGCGCCGAGCGCGCACAGCAGCGCGGCCGCCCTGCGGTTCATGCCTTCCTGCCGAGCAGTCCCTGCGGGCGGAACAGCAGCACCAGGATCAGCAGGCCGAAGCCGACCATGCTCTTGGCCGAGGGCTGGATGAGCAGGCCGGCGAGCGCTTCCGAGAACCCGATCAGGATGCCGCCGGCGAGCGCGCCGCCCATCGATCCCAGGCCGCCGACGATCACGATCACGAAGGCGAGCAGGGTGTAGGAGGGCCCGAGCGCCGGCGTCACGTCCACCAGCAGCAGCAGCATGCAGCCGGCGACCGCGACGCAGGCCGCGCCCAGGCCGAAGGTGAGCGCGTAGAGGTGCTTCACGTTCAGTCCGACGACCAGCGCGCCGAGATAGTTGTCGGCGCAGGCGCGGATCGCCTTGCCGGCGAGGGTGAAGCGGAAGAAGGCGAAAAGGCCGGCGCTCACCGCGACCGCCATCGCGGCCGAGTAGACGCGCGCCTTGTCGAACAGCAGCGGCCCGAGCGCCCAGGACTCGAGCTGGTAGTCCACCTGGATGTTGCGCGCGTCCGGCCCGAAGGCGACGAGCATGCCGTTCACCATGATCATCGCCACGGCGACCATGAGCATGAACTGTGCGTGCTCGGGCCGCGTGACGAAGGGATTGATGAGGCCCTTTTGCAGCACGTAGCCGAGCGCGAAGAAGATCGTCGCGACGGGCAGCGCGGCGAGCAGCGGATCCACGTTCCAGGCCGTGAACAGCGCCACCGCGGCGTACATGGCGAGCGTCATCATCTCGCCGTGCGCGAAATTGACGACGCGCACCACGCCGAAGATCACCGAGAGCCCGAGCGCCATCAGGCCGTAGACGAGGCCCGTCAGGACCCCGGCGATGGCGACGTTCGCTACGAGCTCGGGCTGCAACGCGCCGCTAGGTGTTCTTGAAGCGGGGGCGGCTCGGATCTCGCGCCACGCCTCAGGCCTTCTTGTAGTCGGGGACCGGGAAGACCGGTTTCGCCTCCGCGGCGCTCGCCGGCAGCACCACGCGCGGCTCGCCGTCCAGGTTCTGCGCGCAGGCCGAGAGGTTGCCCTCGAC
>DATIYN010000131.1:0-8994 GCA_035517595.1 Burkholderiales bacterium | reverse complement strand
ATGAGCCTGCTCTCGACCTTCTCGATCAATCTGGTGCTGATCGGCGTCGGTACCGCGGTCTGGAGCACCGACCTCTTCAACGTGCCCGCGTCGCTGCCCGGCTTCAGCCTCGGCCGCTACACCTTTCCCGGCACGCATCTGATGGCGGCGGCGCTGACCGCGGTGATCGCCGCGGCGCTCTACCTTTTCCTCTACCGCACCCGCATGGGCAAGTCGATCCGCGCGGTTTCGGGAAACCGCGAGGCCGCCGAGCTGGTCGGCATCCCCACGGTGCGGGTTCTCGCGCTCGCGTTCGGGCTGGGCGCCGCGCTCGCCGCGGTGGCCGGGATGCTGATTGCCACGATGTTCCCCTTCACCGTCCTCTCGGGCGACGCCTACCAGCTGAAGAGCTTCGTGGTCACGGTGCTCGGAGGCCTCGGCAACCCCACCGGGGCCCTGCTGGCGGGCATCGCGCTGGGGCTGGTCGAGGGCCTGACGACGCCGTTCGTGCCCGTGAGCTGGACGCTGGTGATCGAGTTCGGCCTCTTCGTGACGGTGCTGATCGTGCTGCCCGGCGGGCTGGTACGGCTCTGGCCGCGGCGCCGGGGCTGAGCCGCGTGGCGACGCTGCGCCGTCCGTTCTTCTGGATCCTCGCGGCGGTCGTGGCGCTGTTCGCCGTGCTGCCCGCGGCGCGCGGGGACATCGAGCTGCGCGAGAGCCTGCTGCTCGCGGCGATCTACATCACGCTCGCGAGCAACATCAACATGATGCTCGGCTACGCCGGATACGTGAATTTCGGCAGCATCGTGTTCTTCGGCCTGGGCGGCTACGTCTGCGTCTGGCTGATGGGCGCGCACGGGTGGCCGCTCGCCGCGGCGCTGGTCGCCGGCGGCGCCGCGGTGAGCGCGCTCGCGCTCGTCTTCGGGCTCGGCATCCTGCGGTTGCGCGGCGTGTACTTCGCCCTCTCCACGATCGGCGTCAACGAGGGCGTGATGGCTTTCGTCACGAACTTCGCCCCCTGGGGCGGCTCGAGCGGCATCTACCTCTCCCCGGCGCTGTTCCAGCCGCTCGGCGGGCCGGCGCAGGCGCTGTGGGCGATCTACTACCTGCTCGTCGGCGTCATGGCGGCATCCCTCTATCTCAGCTACTTCGTCAAGCGGTCGAAGTTCGGCATGGGGCTCCTCGCGATCGGGCAGAACGAGGACGCGGCGTCGGTGCTCGGCGTTCCTACGCCGCGCTACAAGGCGGCGGTCTACAGCCTGTCGGCGGTCCTGCCCGCGATCGCGGGCGGGCTTTATTTCTTCAAGAGCGCGTTCATCCAGCCGCCCGACGCGTTCGACCTGCAGCTTTCTACCGAAACGATCGTCATCGCGATGCTGGGCGGCCAGGGCACGGTCGTCGGGCCGGCGATCGGCGCCTTCCTCTACGAGCAGCTGCGCAGCTGGCTGCTCACCTCGGAGAGCTTCTCGCACTTCCAGCTGGTCATTTCCGGCGTCCTGCTGCTCGCCATCGTGCTGTTCGCGCCGGGCGGGCTGGCGGGGTGGCTCTATCGGCGCTGGCCGCGCCTGAGGAGCATCCTCGAGTGAGCGCGCTGCTCGAAGTCTCGGAGCTGAGCAAGAACTTCGGCGGCCTGCAGGCCGTGCACGCACTCAGCTTCGCGGTCGAGGAGGGCGCGATCCTCGGGCTGATCGGACCGAACGGCGCGGGCAAGTCCACGGTCTTCAACCTGGTCAACGGCGTATTCGCGCCGGACGCGGGTCGAGTGCTGTTCGGCGGGCAGGACATCACCGGCTTGCGGCCCCACCTCGTGGCGCGCAGCGGCCTGGCGCGCACCCACCAGATCGTTCAGCCATTCGCGGTGATGAGTGTGCTCGAGAACTGCATCGTCGGAGCCTGCTTCGGCGGCAAGAACATGCCGCTCGAGGAGGCGCGCGAGGCGGCGCGCCAAGCGGCGATGCGGGTGGGCCTCGAAGACCGGCTCGACACGCCTGCCTCGCAGCTCACGATCGCCGGCAAGAAGCGGCTCGAGCTCGCGCGCGCTCTGGCGGCGCAGCCGCGCCTGCTGCTGCTCGACGAAGTGCTCGCCGGGCTGAATCCGACCGAGGTCGAGCGCATGATCCAGGTCATCCGGGCGATTCGCGCGAGCGGCGTCTCGATCCTGATGATCGAGCACCTGATGCAGGCGATCATGAGCCTGTCGGACCGGATCGTCGTGCTCAACTCGGGCCAGAAGCTCGCCGAGGGGCTGCCCGCCGAGGTTGCCAACGACCCCGCGGTGATCGAGGCCTATCTCGGCGATCCCGCGCTCGCCGCCGAACTGCGCGCGGCATGAGCGAGGCGATTCTGCGCGTCGATTCGCTCGAGGCCGGGTACGGCGAGCAGCAAGTGCTGTGGGGCCTGTCGCTCGGCGCGGAGACGGGCCGGCTCACGACCATCGTCGGCGCCAACGGCGTGGGCAAGACCACGGCGCTGCGCGCGGTGGCCGGCAGCATCCGCCCCTGGGGCGGGCGCGTCGTGTTCAAGGGCGAGGACGTGACTCGGCTCCCGCCGCACGTCAAGGCGGCGCGCGGGCTAGCGCTGGTGCCCGAGGGCCGGCAGCTCTTCAGCGCAATGACGGTCGAAGAAAACCTCGAGATGGGCGCTTACGCGAGACACGGCACGCGAAGCTACGCCAGCCGCCTCGATCACGTCTACGCGGTGTTTCCGCGCCTCCGGGAGCGGCGGCGCCAGCCCGCCGGCACCTTCTCCGGCGGCGAGCAGCAGATGCTCGCGATCGCGCGCGGGCTGATGTCGGAGCCGGATCTGCTGGTGATCGACGAGCTTTCGCTCGGGCTCGCGCCCGTGATCGTGCACCAGATCTTCTCGACGCTGAAGAAGCTGAAGGAGGAAGGTCTCTCGATCCTCCTGGTCGAGCAGAACGTCCACCTCGCGTTCGCACTCTCCGATTACGCCTATGTGGTGGCCGAGGGGCGCCTGTTCTGCGAAGGGGCGCCCTCCAGGCTCGAGGCAATGCCGGAGATCCGGCAGGCCTACCTCGGCCTGTAGCCGGCTCTTCGCCCGGCGCACGCTCCTGGCCGCTTCCGGCTCGTAGCGGACATCGGTCGATCCTGCGCCTCGGGGGCAGGCATTCTGATCTAGATCAAGCGCAGGCCGGGCATTCGTCGCAGTCTTCCTCGGATTGACGGAGACTGCGCTCCGTGGCGCCACCAAGGACGTTCCGATTGTTCCGTTCGCTTGCGGACCAGGATGTCGCGCGCCTGCTGCGAGCGGCCGCAAGGCGCAAGCTCGCTCGCGGCGAGCTGTTCGTGAGGTTTGGGGGCGAGGTGCCGGGAATCTGCCTCCTGGTGAGCGGGTCCGTGGTGCTCTCGCTGGGACGCGGAAACGCAAGACGCGTGTTTCGCGTCGTCGGTCCGGGAGAATCCTTCCTGGAGGCGCCGACCATCAGCCGCGACGCGAGTCCATTCGAGGTCCGTGCCCTCAGCGCGGCGGTGGTGATGACATTGCCGAAGCGGAAGATCGACGCCGCCTTGAAGCGTAGCCCCCGATTTGCGCTCGATCTCATGTCCGTCCTCGCGGAGCGGGCCATGCTCGGGATGCGGTATCTCTACGGCACGACGCTTTCCGTAAAGGCGCGGCTGGCGAATCATCTGTGCTGGGTCGCCAGGGCGGGCGACTCCGGCTCCTGGCGCGTCGTGCTTCCGGCGACCAAGACGATCCTGGCGGCGCAGCTCGGCATGAAGAAGGAAAGCCTCTCCCGCGCGTTGCGCGCGCTCTCGGACGCCGGGCTGATCGCCATGGACGGCCGGAGAATCACGATATTGAATCGCGCTGCGCTTTCCCGCGCCGCGGTCAATGGCGCATAGCGATCGACGGCGGAGCGGCGGCGCGTCTGTGCGCCGATCAGGCGGCTGGAGGGAATCCTAGAAAGGTAGCGGCGCCGCCGGCTTGAGCGGCTGCAGCGCGCGGCGGAAAACCTCCTGGATGCGCTTGAGCGCCGCAGGCGTGTCGCCCTCGAAGCGCAGCACGACCACCGGGGTGGTATTGGACGCGCGCGCGAGTCCGAAGCCATCGGCAAATTCGACGCGCAGACCGTCGATCGTCAGCACGCGCGCCGCGCCGGGGAAGGGCGCCGAATTCTGCAGGCGCTCGCGCAATTGTTCGATGATCGCGTGCGGCTCGCCCTCGGCGAGCTGCCAGTTGAGCTCCGGAGTCGAGGGCGCGTCCGGCAGGCCCTCGAGCACGGCGCTCGGGTCCTTCTCCTTCGACAGGATCTCGAGCAGGCGCGCGCCGCAATAGAGCGCGTCGTCGAAGCCGTACCAGCGCTCCTTGAAGAAGATGTGCCCCGACATCTCGCCCGCAAGCGGCGCGCCGGATTCCCGGAGCTTTGCCTTGATGAGCGAGTGCCCGGTCTTCCAGATCACGGGCCGGCCGCCGTGGCGCTCGATCCACGGCCCGAGAAGGCGCGTGCATTTCACGTCGAAGATGATCTGCGCGCCGGGATTGCGCGACAGCACGTCCTTCGCGTACAGCATGAGCTGCCGGTCGGGGAAAATGAGCTTGCCGCTCCTGGTGACCACGCCCAGCCGGTCACCGTCGCCATCGAACGCGAGGCCGATCTCCGCATCGCCCGCGCGCAGGCATTGCGTGAGCGCGCGCAGATTCTCGGGGCGCGAGGGGTCGGGATGATGGTTCGGGAAGCGGCCGTCCACTTCGCTGAAGAGCTCCGTCACCTCGCAACCGAGTTGGCGAAACAGACGTGGTGCGACCAAGCCGGCGACGCCATTGCCGCAGTCGATCGCGACGCGGAAGGGCCGCGCGAGCTTTACGTCGCCCGCGATGCGCGCGACGTAGGCGTCGAGCAGTTCGGCGCGGCTGCGCCGGCCCGTGCCGTAGGCGCAGCGCCCATCCTCGATGCTGCGGCGCAGGCCCTGGATCTCGTCGCCGGTCAGCGTGCCATCCGCGACGACCATTTTCACGCCGTTGTAGTGGCCCGGATTGTGGCTGCCCGTGATCATCGCGGCGCTGCGGCAGCCGAGGTGATGCGCCGCGAAGTAGGCGACCGGCGTGGGCACCATGCCGAGCTCGATCGCGTCCGCGCCGGCCGCGTTCAGGCCGTCCATGAGCGCGCTGCTGAGCTCCGGGCTCGAGAGGCGGCCGTCGCGCCCGACGGCGAACGCGGGTGCGCCGCGCTCGCGCCCCAGGCTGCCGAGCGCGCGCCCGATCTCGCGCGCCGCGGCCGCCGAGAGCGCCGAGCCGGCGATGCCGCGGATGTCGTAGGCGCGGAAGATTTCGGCGGCGATCTTCATGGCGAGGAGAGAAATTCGAAGACGCGGCGGGCGAGCCAGCGGCGGCGCCCCGGAAATCCGGCGTGGCCCCCGCTCTGCGGAAATTCTAGCACCACGTTCCGCGGCACTTCGCCGAGCGCGTCGAGCGCGGCCGCCGGCAGGAACGGATCGTTGCGCGCGTTGACGACGAGTGTCGGGATGCGGATACGCCCGAGCCACGGCCCGCTGGAAGAGCGCGCCCAGTAGTCGTCGGCGCCGAGAAAGCCGTGCAGCGGCGCGGTGACCGCGTCGTCGAACTCCCAGAGCGTGCGCGCGCGCCGCAGCCGTACCGCGTCGACCGCGATCTGGCCGCGACGCAGCTTCTCGAACGCCTTGCGCTTGAGCGTGCGCAGGAACATGCGCGTGTAGAGCGCGCGCGGCAGGCCGCGATCCAGGGCCCGTCCGGCCGCGGCGAGGTCGAGCGGCGCGGAGATCGCGACCGCCTTCCGGATCGCGGCATCGGATTCCCGCTCGCCCAGGTATTTCAGGAGCGCGTTTCCGCCGAGGGAAATTCCCGCGGCGTGCACTGCGCCCCCGCCGGCGTGGCGGGCCTCCAGCCGCTCCAGGATCCAGCCGATCTCGGCGCTGTCGCCGGAATGGTAGGCGCGCGGCAGGCGGTTCAGCTCGCCCGAGCAGCCGCGGAAGTGCGGCACCACGCAGCGCCAGCCGGCGGCCATCGCGCGTGCGGCGATCGCGCGCGCGTACGGGCTCGCCGAGCTGCCCTCCAGGCCGTGGAACAGCGCGAGCAGCGGCGCGCCGCGCGCGCCGTGCGCAGGCTCGGCCCAATCGAGGTCGACGAAGTCGCCGTCGGGCGTGTCCCAGCGCTCGCGCCGGAACGCGACGCGCGGCGCGGGCGCGAGCGCCGCGGCGATCGTCTGCAGGTGGCCGCCGGGCAGCCACCAGGGCGCGGCGTAGGGACCCGCGCGAGCGCTCAATGCAGTATCTTGGGCGACGGCGGCCCCGCGGACTCGGCCGCGGCGCCGGGTTCGCCGGGCGCCGGCGAGGCGTGGTGCACGATCATGCGCCAGCCGGCGGGCGTGCGCAGGTAGACGTTGGTCGCGATCACCGGCGGCCGGGCGCGCGGCTCGCCGGGAACGGCGATGCTCTCATGCACGCTGTGCACGGCGACCATCATGCCGGTGACCGCGACGCGCTGCGCGACCTGGATGCGCAGCCCCTGGCCGTCGGCGAACATCCGGCGCCAGGCGTCGCGCACCTGCGCCTGTCCGGCCAAGCGTTGACCCGCCGGGTGCACGCAGACGATCTCCTCGTCCTCGGACCAGACGGCCATCATGCCTGCAAGGTCGGCGCGCTCGAGCGCCTCGTAGAACGCGTTCTCGCAGTCCTGCGCCGTGGGAAAGATCCTCGCGCTCACGACAGTGCCTTCAGTTCCTCCAGCACGCGCTCGACCGGCAGCTCCCGCATGCACTTGAAATGGCCGAGCGGGCAGACGCGAGCGTAGCAGGGACTGCACTCGGCGCGCAGCCAGACCACGCGCGCGGCGGGCGAAAGCGGCGGGGTATGCTCGGGGCTGGAGGAGCCGAACAGGGCGACCAGCGGCGTGCCGGTCGCTGCTGCCACGTGCATGAGGCCGGAGTCGTTCGTGACCACGGCGGCCGCGCCGGCGATCAGGTCGATGGCTTCATCCAGCGTCGTTTGTCCAACGAGGTTCTTGCCCGGTATCCGCGCGGTTTCCTCCTTCTCGGATGGCGATCCCAGCAGGACGACCTGCCCGTCTACTTGCGCCGCCAGCTCGCGGAAATACGGCCAGCGCTTGGCGGGGCCGTACTCCGCGCCCGGGCAGAGCGCGATGTAGCGGCCATGAATGCCGAACCCGGCGGTCGTTGCTGCTATTTTCTCTTTTGAAGAAGACAACGACGGAAAAGGCAAGGGAAGCGCTGGCTCGGTGCCCGGCGCTTCCGCGAGGCGCGCGTAACGCAGCGTCATCGGCTCGTGCTCGGCGTTCGCCTTGTGAATGCGGTTCAGCAGTCCGACGCGCGACTCGCCGAGATAGCCCACGCGCAGCGGAATGCGCGCAAAGGAGGGAGCGAGCGCCGATTTCATGGTATTGGGCAGCACGTAGGCTTCCGCGTAGCCGCGCTGCCGGAGCCGCCGTCCCAGCCGCCAGCGCTCGCCGAGCTGCAGCTCGCCGTGGCGCAAGTCGGCCTCGACGACCTCGTCCACTTCGGCCATGCGCCGCAGGACCGGCGCGACCCAGGCGGGCGCGAGCGCGTCGATGCGCATGTCCGGCCGCTGCTCGCGCAGCCGCGCGAGCAGCGGCTGCGCCATGAGCGCGTCGCCGATCCAGTTGGGCGCGACGACGAGGATGCGCGCCGCGCCCGAGGTCGCGACCGGAGCGTTAATGACCTTTTTTACTGCCCTTGTAGGTGTACTTCGTGCCGCAGTACGGGCAGAGCGCTTCGCCGTGCTTGACGACGTCCAGGAACACGCGCGGATGGCGCGCCCACAGCGGCGCGCCCGGCAGCGGGCAATGCAGCGGCAGGTCCTTGTCGGTGAGCTCGACCTGGCGCGCGGTGTCGGGATTGTTGGCCATCAGCGCCTGCCCTTCTTCATCGGCACGGGCGTGAGCCAGTGCCGGTGCTTGCGGTCCTTGCCGGTGACGACGTCGAAGAACGCCTTCTGCAGCGCCTTGGTGACCGGGCCGGCCTTTCCCGCGCCGATCTGGCGGCCGTCCAGCTCGCGGATGGGCGTTACCTCCGCCGCGGTGCCGGTGAAGAAGCATTCGTCGGCGATGTAGATGTCGTCGCGCGTGAGGCGCTTGGCCTTCACCGGGTAGCCGAGGCCTGCGGCCAGGTCGATCACCGAGGAGCGCGTGATGCCGGTGAGCGCAGAGGTGAGCTCGGGTTCGTAGATCACGCCATCCTTGACGATGAAAATGTTCTCGCCCGCGCCTTCGGCGACGAAGCCGTCGACGTCGAGCAGCAGTCCTTCGTCGTAGCCGTGCTGTGTCGCCTCGAGCGTCGCCAGCACCGAGTTCGGGTAGGTGCCCGACATCTTGGCGCGCGCCATCGTCACGTTGACGTGGTGGCGCGCCACCGACGCCGTCTTCACGCGGATGCCCTTGTTGAGCGCCTCGGGACCGAGGTAGGCGCCCCAGGGCCAGGCCGCGATGGCGACATGCACCTTGGCGCCGACGGGCGACACGCCCATCTTCTCCGATCCGTAGAAGGCGATCGGCCGGATGTAGCAGGCCTCGTGGCCGTTGGCGGCGACGGTGTCGATCTGCGCCTGCATGAGGCGCTCGACCGAGTAGGGGATCTTCATCATGTAGATGTGCGCCGAATTGATCAGCCGCTGCGTGTGCTCGCGCAGCCGGTAGATCTGCGTGCCGCCCACCGTCTTGTAGGCGCGCACGCCCTCGAAAACCGCGAGGCCGTAGTGCAGGGAGTGCGTGAGCACGTGGGTGGTCGCCGAGCGCCAGGGCACGAGCTTGCCGTCGTGCCAGATCCAGCCGTCGCGGTCGGCCATCGACAGCGGCGCGCTCTTCGCCGCTCCTTTGCGCGGCGCCGCCGCCTTTGCCTTTGCCATGGGGTGCCAAGTCTCCTGGAAGGTGTCGGCGCATTCTAACCGCAAATCCGCGGTAGACTATTAACATGAATGTTAATAATGACGGGCGCGTGTTCGGCGCGCTGGCGTCCCTGCCGCGGCGCCAGATCATCGCCTTCCTGTC
>DATIYN010000130.1:0-19755 GCA_035517595.1 Burkholderiales bacterium | reverse complement strand
GACTCGACGTTGGCCGCGCAGGCCGCGCCGCCGTTCGTATAGCCGCCCTCGACCTTGCCGTTGCCGTTGCCGGCGGTGGCCGCCGGCGCGGTGGACCAGCGCGTGGCGGCGTTCAGGTCGTCGCCGGGGATCGCGCGATAGCGGTCCTGGTAGCCGTAGTAGGCGGCCGAGATGCCGGAGAAGTCGGCGATGACGTTCTTGATCTTCGCCTGGGTGATCATCTCCTGGCCCTTCAGGATGCCGCCCAGCAGCAGCCCGATGATCACCAGCACGATGGCGATCTCCACCAGCGTGAACCCTGCTTGAATCCGTTTCATAGCTGCTGCTCCGTTCGAATGCTCCAAGTGGTGATCTCTCCGCAAGGCCCATACCAGGCGAAAATCGCCGAAAACAGCCCGGTTTGGTCAAAATCCTTCAAGAAATCGTCGAAAATATGACACCTCTGACGACAATTCAACGCCCCCGGCCTCCGGATCTGCTGAGGCGCTCTTCGATCTCCTTCAAGCGACCCTCGAGGAATCGCCTCTCTTCCGGATCGCGGATCCGGCCGGTCGCAAGCAGGCCCCCGAGCATGATCTTCGCCGCCTCGAGCTCATTCATGTCCTCGAGAATGAAGATCTCCATCTGGCGCGCCCAGGAGGGAATCGTCGGATCGGTCGCGAGGCGCTGGATTTCGGAGGCATAGCGCAGCGCGAGCGGAAGGTCATGCAGGCGGTGCTTGGCGAGCAGCGCCACTTGCGCGAGCGCGGCCCACCGGCCATTCGGATCGACCAGGAACTGCGCCTCGACGAAGTCGAACATCAGGCGCGCCTTGTGCGCGTCTTCGTTCTCGGCGTACACGCGCGCGGCCGCGAACAGCGGATAACCGCTGCGCGGATCGGTGGCGAGGATCGCGCCGAGCCAGGCGATCAGCCGCCCGTAGTCGAGCCGCTGGTAGGGCAGCGCGTTGTCGCCGCGCGAGTCGAAGGCCTGCAGCCAGAGCATGGCAGTGCGGGCAAGCGCGGCGTTCTCGCCGAGGCTCGCCAGGCGCAGCGCCGCGGCCGAAGGCGCCGGAGGCAGGTCGCTCGCCGCGGGCGCCGTTACGCGCCCAGCAGCGCGCCAGCCAAGCTGCGCCGCGAGCGCGACGGCGAGCAGGGCCCACAGCCAGCGCGGCACGGCCGCGAGTGCACGCTGCTCTCCGGTGAGATTCACAGGTTGCGCCGGCTGAAATCGAACAGGCCGGCGGCCGCGAGCAGCACGAAATAGATCGCAAGGCCGCCCAGCGAGAGCGCGAGCTCCGGAACCGCGGGCGCGCCATACAGCAGCCACTCGCCGCGTGCTACGGCATCCAGCCGTGGCAGCAGCAGGGCGATCGCCTCGACGACCCAGCGCGCGGCGTCCGCCGCCGCGCTTTCCCCGGTGAGCGGGCTGCCGGCGATCATCTGGATCGCCGAGATGGAGCGCGCGAGCAGGTACAGCCCCAGCGCGCCGGCGATCGCCGCCACCGCCTGGCCGAGCGCCGAAGCGAAGAACAGCGCCGTCGCGGCGACGACGGCCGTCTCCGCGGCGAGCGCGAGCCACCAGGCGGCGACATCGCCCGGCCTGGCCCAGGCCAGCAGCGGCAGTGCGAACAGCGCAGCGATGAGCGCGCCCGCGCCCGCGAAGCCGAGCAGCTTGCCGAGATACCAGGCCGTGCGCGGCATCGGCAGCGCGAGCGCGAGCTCCAGCCCCTTGTCGTTCGACTCGCGCACCACGCTCGCGGCCACGTGCGCCGCGACGAGAAACACGGCGCAGGCGCGCAGCAGCGCCGCGCAGACCGAGGCCTGCAGCGCTGAGGCCTCCGTGATCGCGACCTGCGAGAGGAAGCCCGCGAGTCCCAGCGCCGCGAGCATGCACGAGAGGGCGAGCCACGGCAGCGCGCTGCGGCGCGCCTCGACGAGCACGTAGCGGGCGACGGTGAGGGTCTGGCCTTGCATGGGCGGGGCGCGCGGGAAGGGTGCGCTAGACTAGTCAGCACCCGACGCGTATGCAAGCTTCAAGCCCGGCCGTGCCGGCCCCCCTCACCGTTTCGTCGCGCCTCGCGGGCGCCATCTGGAGCCTGAGCCGGCGGCACTGGCGCTTCGTCGTGATCGCCATGCTCGCGCTGCTGCACGTCGCCGTGCTGCGCGGCACGGCCGACGACTGGGCGCGCGCGCTGCTGCTCGCGCACCTGGGCCTGCTGCTGCTCTGGCAGCCGTTCCTGCGCGGCGAGCACCAGGTGAGCGTCACGCAGGGCCTGTTCATCGGCATGGGCGCGGTCGCGGTCATGCTCTGGGTCAGCTGGTGGCTGCTCGCGTTCTGGGTGGTCGTGCTCGCGGGCCTCGTGGGCGGCAAGGTGTTCCTGCACCAGGCGCGCTGGCAGCGCCGCTGCTATCTCGTCGTGCTCGTATACCTGCTCGCGCTGCTGGCGATCCTGATCCTGCCCGAGATCGCGCCTCGCCGCGAAGTCTCGCAGGAGATCCGCACTGCGGCCGAGTACGGCCTGCCCGTGCTGCTGCTGGCGCTCGCTCTGTTTCCCACCGAGCCCGAGGCGCCCGAAGCGCCGCAGGTGATCGACTTTTTCTACAGCGTCTTCCTGATGCTCGTGCTCGGCACGGTGATCCTCGGCAGCTTCACCTTCATGACGCTGTCGCGCGTGCCGTACCTGGTGGCGCTGACCAACACCGTGTTCCTCATCGCCGGCTCGATCTTCCTGCTCGGCCTGGCCTGGAATCCGCGCACCGGCTACGCGGGGCTCAACGTGTTCTTCTCGAGGTATCTCTTCTCGATCGGTCTGCCGGTGGAGAAGTGGCTGTTCTTCCTCGCCGCGCTGTCGCAGGCCGAGGCGCGGCCCGAGCGCTTTCTCGCCGAGGGCGTCGCCGGCCTCGCGCGGCTCACCTGGATCGCCGGCGCCGGCTGGCGCGCGGCCGGCCAGCAGGGCGAGACGGGCACGCGCACCGAGCACGCGGTCGTGTACGACAGCCCGGACCTGCAGCTCACGATCTTCTCGCGCTACCGCACGAGCCCGGCGCTGCAGTGGCACATGCACCTGCTGGGGCAGCTGCTGGGCGAATTCTACGCGGCCAAGCTGCGCGAGCAGGCGCTGCGCCAGGCGAGCTACCTGCAGGCGGTGCACGAGACCGGCGCGCGCCTCACGCACGACGTGAAGAACCTGCTGCAGTCGCTCAACGTGCTGTGCTCGGTCGCCGCCCAGGACGACTCGCCGCAGCTGCAGGCGCTCATGCGCCGGCAGCTGCCGGCGATCACGCAGCGCCTCCAGGCGACGCTCGACAAGCTGCAGCGCCGCGACGACGAGACCTCGGCGCGCGTGCCGCTGCACATTTGGTGGGAGGCGCTGGTGCGCCAGTACCAGGGGCAGGGCGTGGAATTTTCCGCCTCGGCGCTCGATCCGCAGCGCGAAGTACCGAAGTCGCTGTACGACAGCGTGGCCGACAACCTGCTGCAGAACGCGCTCGCCAAGCGGGTCGGCAGCAATGACGTGCGCGTCAGCGTGTTGCTGCAGGGCGAGTCGCTGCGAGTGCAGGACAGTGGGCACGCGGTGCCCGCCGAGATCGCCGCCGTGCTGCTGCGCGCGCCGGTGCGCTCCAGCACCGGGCTGGGCATCGGCCTCTACCAGGCCGCGCGCCTGGCTGAAAAGAGCGGCTACCTGCTGTCGCTCGCCGAGAATCGCGACGGCGCGGTCTGTTTCTCGCTCGCTCGCGCGGGCTCGTGATTCAGGGCAGCACGCCGGCGGCGACCATGCGGCCGTAGAGTTCGCCCGCGGTAATCCAGAGGAACTGGTCGTCGAACTCGCCGCCGGTCAACGCGTCCGAGGTCGCCGGCGCGTGATAGACGAAGATGCGGTCGCCATTCAGGTTCGCCGCTTCGTCCGTGCGCCCGGCCGCCGCCGCGGTGGCCGCATCCTGGGCGGTGACGAAGTTCTTGCCAGTCGAGAAAATGATCGCGACCACGAGGCTCTGGCTCATGATCTGGTTCGCCGCGCCGCCACAGGTCGTACCCGTGATGCCGGTCGAGGATTTGCAGACCAGCAGGTCGTTCGGCTGGCAGCTGATGCCGTTGGTCTTGAGGTTGGTCGAGTTCGTCCAGTGCGGATAGGTGAAAGCTCCGGAACAGTTCGTGACCAGGTGCGAGACCGCGTAACGGATGGGGTTCCCCCAGGCGTCGACGGCGAATCCGCTGGCGTCGACCTGCTGGTAGCCGATCGCGCGCGCCGGCAGCAGTCCCAGCGTGACCCCGCCGCTGGTGCCGCCGTAGTAGTCGGTCAAGGCGTCGCCGACGCAGTCCGGATCGACGCCTCCCGTGGTGCGCACCTCGTCGCCGGCGGTTGTGGCAGGCGCCGCGGTCGCCGCGCTGCGCGCGGGGCAAGGCAGGCGGCCGTTGATGATCGCGAAGCCGAGCAGCAAGTCACGCGCCTGCTCCAGGCGCCGGCGAGTCTCCTCGAAGTTGCGCTGCTCGGTCTGCGCCGACAGCGTATAGATCAGGCCGCCCAGGAGCAGCGCGACGATCGCCATGACCACCGCGAGCTCGACGAGCGAGAAACCCCGTCCGCGAATTCGCACAGGCTCGCGATGCGCGCGCATCAGTTGCTGCTGATCGCCACGATGCGGTCGTTGAAGGGACGCTTGGAGAGCAGGAACTGCGTTCCGTCCCAGGTGACCTGCACCGCCGCATTCGCCTGGATGGTGCCGGCCGCGAGATTGGTGCTATTCTCGTTGACCAGGCTGCGCGTTCCGGTGGCGGCCGTGTTCAGCGTCGACGTCCCTGTGTTCGCGTTTGCAGCCTTGAAATAGAACGTCGCGCCAGTGGCGAGCGAGCCGATCGCGACGGCGTAGGCGTTGGCGCCGCCCGTGTCCGCGTAGACCGCGACGGGCTTGGGGGTGACGGTGCGGCTCTCGTACGTGGCCGACGCGTTGCCGAATTCGAGGTAATCGGTAAGCGTCGCGCTCGGCCGTGACACGCCGTTCACGCCGCGCCCGGCGAGCACGAGCAGCGCGCTCTTGTTCGCCGGGGTCAGGTTGCTGACCGACAGGCAATCGCCCGCCGTCGAGCACGAGCGCTCCAGCGGCAGGCGGATCGCCGTGTTGCTGGGCGTGACCGCGTAGTAGACGAGGCGGAACCATTCGTTCCTCGCGAACCAGCCGGTCGTGGCGTCGGCCGTGTCGAGCAGCGCGTGATCGCCGATCGCGAGGCGGTCGACGTTGACCATGTAGTTCGCGTAGGTGCCCCAGCCGGAGGCAGCGACGTCAGGCATCGCGCCGGTCGACACCGTGACAATCGCCGAGCCGTCGGATTGGAGCGCGACGCTGGAGGAGCACGTGACGGTCTGCGTGCCGATACCCGCGCCGACGTCGTCGACGGCCGTGCAAGTCACCTTCGAGGCATCGAACTTGCGCAGCCCCATCGCGACGTTTGTCACCCGCAGACTGATCTGGATCGCGACGGTCGGCGCGTTGTACTGTCCGGTGCAGACGTAGATGCCGGAATTCCACGCGCAGCTCGATTGCGTGCGAATCGAGCCGCCGCCGCCAATTTGCGTATCGCCGCCAAATTTCGCGAACGAGAGAAGGCTGTTGCTGCAGCGCGGATTCGAGGCGGCCACCGTGCAATTCGCCTGGTTGAACGGAAGCAGCCCCTTGTACAGGCCGGCGGCGCCCTGGTAGGGCGAAGTGCCGGCGCCGGGTCCCGGATTGGCGAACGCCGCCGCGTACGGATACACGGCGTTGGCGCCCGCGAAACCCCAGGACGCCGGCGAGTACACCGTGGCGAGCGCCGGCGCGATCTCGCGCTCCATGCGCTTGGCGACCGCCGCCTCGATCACGGGCATCACGTCTCCCACCGTAATGGTCAAGACCTGGTCGTTGAACGCGCTGTTGGTGCTCGTGGTGACGAAGGTCGCATCCGCAGGCGAGCTCGCGTTCTCGCACTCCAGGTAGTTGCGCCAGTCGGGCGGGGCCACCGTCGAGCGTACCTGGGCCCAGCCGACGCAACCCGCCGAGGCGGATACGGTGGCCGTGGGTCCGGGCGCGATGATCAGCGCGACCACGTCGTTTGTCACGCCGTCGACGGTCAGCCGGCCGCCCGGGCTGGAGCAGGCGAGGCCGGTGGCGGCGCTGGCGCCCGCGCATTCGGAATTGATCACCGTGTTCGCGCCCGCCCAGCCGCTCGCGATCGCGTACCAGAGCGGCTCGCCCGTGGCGTCGACGAGTTTGTCGAGTCCGATCGTTCGCCACGGAAATCGGCCTACGATCGGAAGCGCGCACGGATAGGACACCGAGCCGTCGCTGCCCGTCGTATTGTTGAAGTCGGCGGGCGCTTCGGGGCAAGGAAAGGCGCCGGGCCGGTTCTCGCCCGCCTTGATCGCCTGCGCGCCGATGTAGCCGATCAGCGCCTGCTTCGCGCGGCTGAGCACCTCGGCATTGCGCTGCTTGCGGAACGCGGCGGCGGCGCCGCTCTCGGCGTTGAGACGCGCGACGAGATACCAGGTGCTGCCCATGGCAAGCACCATCAGCAGCAGCAGCAGCGCCTGGCCGCGCTCGCGGCGTGCGCCCGAGATCATTTTCTTTTCGCGGCCGGGGGCTGCGGCGCGATGCGGATCTCGCCCTCGCCGATGACGTCGCGCACTTCGCCGCTGCCGCGGTCGAGCGACTCGCCGACGCGCAGGTCATAGCGCTGCGCGCTCTCGCCAGCCGGCAGCGAGACGTGTCCGGGGCCCGCCGCGCTCGGCGCGGGCTGCGCGGCGCCCGCGGGCGCGCCCTCGGGGATCGCCTCGCCGTTGACCCAGACGGTAGAGCGGCCTCCGCTGCGCTGCACCTCGCCGTTGACGCGCGTGATCGGCGATTCGGCCTGCGGCGCGGCGGCCGGCTTGTCCGGGACGCGCGCCTTGCGCCGCGCATCGAGCGCCGCGCGCTGCTCAGGCGTGAAGAACAGGCGCCCGAGTTCCTGCGCGCGCGCGCCGGCGGCGCCGAGCAGGGCGGTCATCAGCGCGGCGAGCGTGATCGCGTTCCTCATGCCTTGGCCGCCCGGTCGAGGATGGTGATCAGGTCGATCTCGCAATCGGCGCGCAGGCGCGGCACGATCGAGGTGCCGGTCGCGGCGATACCGGTGCGCTGAATCTGGCAGCGTTTGATCGAATAGAACGCGTTGCCCGATTCGCGCAGGTCGCGCAGGAAAGCGAGCAGGTCGCCCTCGTGCAGCAGCGCGATATCAACCTTCATCGTGCTCGCGAAGAAATCGACGTTGGCCGGCTTGCCGGCGACCGACAGCAGCGGCTTCTGGCGCTCGACGGTGTAGCGCATGTCGAGCAGCTCGCGGCTGGTGCGGATGCGCGTCATCGCGTCGGCCCACTCGAGGCGCTGCTCCTCGCCGAGGATGTGCAGGCTTTTCAGGCGCCGATAGATCTCGAGCTTGTCGTTGACTTCCTTCTCCTCTTCGGCGATGCGCGTAAGGCGCTCGCGCGCCTGCGCGCGCTCGGTGCGCGCGCCCGCGAGCTGGCGCTCCGCGGCGCGCTGCTCCTGCTGCGTCCAGAATACGAGCGCGCCGCCCGCGGCGAGCAGGCCGAGCAGGATCGCGATCGCGGGCGCGAGCTTGCGCAGCTCAGCGGAGGTGAAGTTCACCGGATCGCGCGCCCCAGTGTGACCGAGAACTTGGGCGCCTCGGTACTCTCGCCCGCGCCGATGTCGCCCGACAGCGTGCTGTCTGGCGTCACGTCGAAGGGCAGCTGTGTGCGCAGGATGCGCCAGGACGGGTCGGTGCGCAGCGCCTCGGCGAACTGCTGCACCTGGCCGGTAATCGCGCGATAGTCGGAGCGGCGCGTGGCATTCACGCGCCCGGTGACCTCGAGCACCTGAAGCGTGTCCGAGGCCGCGTCCGCCGCGGGCGGCGCGTTCGGGGACGCCGGTGCGGCGCCCGCGGCCGCCGGCGCGGGAGCGGTCGCGCCGCTTGCGCCCGCGGCCTCCTCGCGGGCGCCGGCCTTGCCGATGCGCCACTGGACCGACTCGATCTCCATCTGCGGGAACTTGTCGACCACGTGCGACAGGTAGACCAGCGCCGGTTCGGGCGACGCGGAGCGCGACGCGATCTTGGTGAACTCGACCACGGTCGCCTTCAGGTTGTCGGTACTCGTCTGCGTCACGGGGAACGACGCGGTGATGCGCTCGTATTGCTGCGTGGCTGCGCGCGCGTCGCGCTGCAGGGTGGCGATCTGCCGCTTGGTGCTCCACAGGTCGAGCCATTGCCAGGCCGCGAATAGCACGCAGGCAGCGAGCCCTGCCGCGCCCGCGGCCAAGATGCCGCGCTGCAGCTGCCACAGGAAGAAGCTGCGCCGGTCCTCGCCGCGCGCGAACTGGCCTTTCGGCGGCCGGCGCACCGCGAGATGCAGGAACAGCTGCTCGCCGGCGGCGCCCGCGGGCAGCTGCTTCATGCCGATCTTGCGAGCCGCTTCGTCGATGACCACCGTACGGAACGTGAGGCGCGCATCCGAAACCAGCACCTGCTCGAAGGCCGCGCGCTGCGCCCGCGGTGCGATCACCAGCACCTGGACCGGCGGACCTTCGCGCGGCAGCACGCGCAGCGTCGACAGGTACTGCGCGAGCCGCATGGTCTCGGCGCGCACGAACGCGGCGAGCGCGTCTGGCGCCATGTCGGCGGTGCGCTCGAGCCGCGCAAAGCGCAGCCGGCCTTCCTCGAGGTAGCACTGGCGCAGCCCCGTGCTGTTGGCGGTCACGACGAAGGCGCGGCCGCCGCGCAGGCCGAGCCTTGCGGCGAGCGCCGGCGCGACCAGCGGCACGGAGTAGACGCCCGAGAGGCGCGCGCCGGCCTCGGCGAGCGCGTCCAGCCAGGCGGTGAACTGCTGGGTGTTGGTGAACGAGGCGAGCAGCAGCCGCTCGCTGCGGCGCTCGCCGGTGGCGTAGCCGAGCGACAGCGCGGCCGCGAGGCGCGTGTCGCGATAGCGCTGCGCGAGCCGCCGGTCGACGACCGCCTGGCGGTCGCCGCCGCGCAGGTAGGGGATCTGGTCCTCGTGGAAGTCCTCGCCCGCGAGGTCCGCGAGCACGTACACGAGCGCTCCGGCTCGCCCGCGCAGCCGACCGCGGAACTCTTCCAGCCCCGCCTCGTCGGGCGCGAAGCGCGACTCGAGCTCGAGCGCGCCGCCGTGCCAGCGGTAGAGCGCGTGGCCGTTGGCGGTGAAGTAGAGGACCAGCTTTTGCGACATAAGCTCGAACATGGGAACCGAGGTTCCCCCGTTTGCTCCTTCCCTAGAACTTCATCTTCGAGATCGAATCGTAGACCGGCCCGAGCACCGACAGCATGACCCAGCCGAGAATCAGGCCGAGCACGATGGTCATGACCGGCTCGATGAGCGCCTGGACCTTGCCGATGCTCTCGCGCACCTCGCGGTTGTAGAAGTAGCTCACGTTGAGCAGCGCGCGGTCGAGCGCGCCCGTATTCTCGCCGATGCGCAGCATGCGGACCACCAGCGGCGGAAACAGGCCCACGTCGGTGAACGCCATGGTCAGCCCCTTGCCCTCCGCGATCTGCTGTCCCGCCGAGCGCAGCGCGTTCTCAAGCGGCCGGTTGCCGACGATCTCCTCCGAAGAGCGGATCGCGTCCAGCACCGTGATGCCCGAGGCGTACATCATCGCGAAGCTCGAGGCGAAGCGCGACAGGATGATCTTGCGCAGGATCGGGCCGATCAGCGGCACGCGCAGCTTCACGTGGTCGATCGCATAGGCGACCGACGGGTAGGTCTTGGACGCCGCCTTCAGGCCGACCCACGCGGCGATCGGCGCCGAGATCACCAGCCACCAGAAGCCGACGAAGAAGTTCGATACCTGGATCAGGATGCGCGTCTGCAGCGGGATCTCCTGGCCCATGTTGCGGATGAAGCCGGTCATCTGCGGCACGAGGTAGATCATCAGGAAAAAGGTGACGATCAGCACCACGCTGCCGACGAAGGCCGGATACATCATGAGCTTCTTGGTCTGCGCCGCGAGCTCGTCCTCCCATTTCAGCGTCTCGGCGAGGCTCTTCAGCACGTCCGCGAGCTTGCCGGTCTGCTCGCCCGAGCGCACCAGGCTCGTCATCACCTTGCTGAAGACCTCCGGGTATTCCGCGAGCGCCTGCGACAGGCTCTTGCCGCCCTCGATGGACTCGACCAGGCCGCCGACCACTTCGCGAAAGCGCAGGTTCTCGGTGCTCTCGCGCAGGTCGACCAGGCCTTCGACGATCGGCACGCCCGCGCCCGTCAGCTGCTCCATGTGAAAGCAGAAGTTGATGAGGTCCTGGCGCGGCACCTTGCCGCCGGCGATCAGCCGGCTCTTCTGAGCGGGTGGCGCGCCCGTGACGAGGTCCAGGCCCATGCGCGCGAGGCGCTGCTCGAGATCGAACACATTGACCGCGTCGACGCGGCCGATCACCGACTTGCCGGTCGCGTCGATCGCCTTGTAGGTGTACAGCGGCATAAATGGGGTCAGAGTGACTTTTCTTGCTCCGGTTCCGGGAAGTTCATGCCCGCCGCTCGCAGAAAAGCCGCCCCGACCCCCTGTTCTACGCCATCCGGTCCGTCAGGTCGGCGACGCGCATGAGCTCGTCGAGGCTGGTGGTGCCCGCGCGCACCAGGCGGATGCCATCCTCGGCGAGAGTCTTGAATCCCGTGGCGCGCGCGGCGGTGAGGATCTCGCGCGCGGTCGCGCGGCGCGCGACGAGCTCGTCGATCGCCGCGTCGATCTTGAGGATCTCCATGATGCCGACGCGGCCGCGATAGCCCTGGTAGTCGCATTGCTCGCAGCCCACCGAGCGGAACAGCGCCGCGGGCTCGGTCGGCGAGATCCCGAGCAGGCGCGGGATCGCGCCGACCGCCGAATTCGTGTGCAGCGTGGTGTAGACCTGGTGCCCGGTCATCGCCGCGCGGAACGCCATCTCCGCGGTTTCTTCGTCGCGGACCTCGCCGACGAGGATCGCGTCGGGGTCCTGGCGCATCATCGCGCGGATTCCGTTGGCGAAGTCGAGCTTCGCCGCCTCGGCCACCGAGGTCTGGCGAATCAGCGTCATCGGATACTCGACGGGATCCTCCAGCGTCATGATGTTGACGCCGTCGGAATTGATGTGGTTGAGGATCGAGTACAGCGTGGTCGTCTTGCCGCTGCCGGTCGGGCCCGTGACCATGATGATGCCCTCGGGCCGCGCGATCATGCGCTTGAGCAGCTCCAGCTGGGACTCCTCCATGCCCAGCTTTTCGAGCGGGACGATGCCCTTCTGCCGGTCGAGGATGCGCAGCACCACGTTCTCGCCGTGCGTGGTGGGCAGGCTCGCGACGCGGAAATCGACCACGCGGCCCGACATGGTGGCCGAGATGCGGCCGTCCTGCGGCGCGCGCGTCTCGGCGATGTTCATCTTCGCCATCACCTTGAGGCGCACCGCCATCGCGGGCCAGTAGGTCTTGTGCAGGGACCGGATCTGGCGCAGCACGCCGTCGATGCGGTAGCGGATGCGCAGGAAGTTCTGCTCGGGCTCGAAATGGATGTCGGAGGCGCTGCGGTCGACCGCGTCGGCGAGCAGCGCCGAGATCAGCCGCACCACCGGCTGGCTGTACTCGTCGCCTTCCGCGATCGAGGTGTAGTCGACCTCGCCGGTCTCGATCTCGCGCAGGATGCCGTCGATGGAAAATTCGTGGCCGTAGTAGTGCTCGATCGCGCGCTCGATCTCGGAATCGCCGGCCAGGCGCAGCTCGACCTCGAGGTCGCCCTTCAGGTGCGCGCGCAGCTGGTCGACCGCGACGATGTTGTTGGTGTCGGCGAGCGCGACGAGGAAGCGCTTCGCCTGGCGGTCGAGCGCGACCGGGAACATGCGGTAGCGGCGCGCGAGCTCGCGCGGCAGCATCTTCAGCGCGGCCGGGTCGACGATGATGTGCGCGAGGTCGACCGATTGCAGGCCGAGCTTCTCGGACAGCGCGTCGCGCAGCGTCGCCTCCGAGACGAAACCGAGCTGCACCAGCAGCCGCCCGACCGGCAGGTGCGACTTCATCTGCTCGAGCAGCGCGATCCTCAGCTGGTCTTCGGTGAGGATGCCCTGGTCGATCAGAATCTGGCCGATGTGCCGCTTGGCCTGGGGATTCGTGGGCGAGTTCATCCAGTCTCCATGATACCCGGCGCTCCGGCGAGCAGGCTCTTCACACCCGCTGCCGCACTGCAAAACACTGTCAGCGCGACAACTGCCGCACGCGCGTCTGCGCGGCGTCCAGCGCGAAGCCCGCGCTGCGCTTCTGCGCGAGCACGAGCGCGCGCCGGTAGTACTCGAGCGCGAGACTCGTCTGGTGGAGCTGGTCGAGGCTCACCGCGAGGTTGAACGCGAAGTCCGGGTTGTCGGGATCCGCGGCGAACGCCTTGAAATAGGCCTGCTGCGCCTCGGGCCAGCGGCCCTGCTGCGCATACTGGTTGCCGAGCGTGAAGTTCAGCACGTTCGCGTTGCGGTCGGCCGCGATGAGCGTCTTCATGCGGCTTTCGACCTGCACCGGGTCGAGCTGCTGGCCGCGCAGCGCGATGACGCCCGCCTGCGCGTTCGGATCGCGGGGATCCGCCTGCAGAACGCGCTGATAGTACGAATCGGCGAGCTCGAAGTGCTGCGACCGCATCTCCACGGCGGCGAGGCCGAGGAGCGCGTCGCGATTCGACGGATCATCGCGCAGCGCCAGCTGGTAGTCGCTGCGCGCCTTCGCCAGGTCGCCGGCCTGGTAGGCGGCGTAGCCGGACGCGACCATCGGGTGGATCTGCGGTCTGGCGCGCGTGACGCTGACCGGGTGTTCCTCGCTGCGCGGCGGCGGCGAAGCACGCTCGCGCCGCGCGGCCGGCTTGGCCGGCGCGGCTGCTACCGGGGATGTCGCCGGCGCGGCGGACGCGGCCGCGGCAGGCGCGGGGCTCGCGCTCGCGGCGGGCGCAGGCGCCGCGGCCGGGGCGCTCGTCGGTGCGCCGCCCGGCAGGCCCGGAATCGCGCTCGGCGCCGGCGACTCGGGCGCGGGCGCCGCGGCGGGCGGCTTGGGGGCGGCGGCGACGTCGACCGGCTTCTCGTCGGCCGGGCGCCCCGGGTTGGCGTTCACGAGCGGCGCCGGCGGGCGCAGCTGGATCCAGAAGTAGACGACCGTCCCCACGGCGAACGCGCCGAGCACGGCCAGCGTGAGGTAGAAGGGCAGCCGAGGATTCGGCTCCTTGAATTTCGCCTCGAAGACGCGCTGCGCCGTAGCGCGCTCGGTGTTTTGCGCGCCCGAGGGCGCGCCCGCGCGCGCCGCCTCGCGGCGCGGCGCGGGCCTGGGCTCGCGCGGCGCCGCCGCCGCGCTCGGCGCCGGCGTCTCCTCGACGATCGACAGCTCGCGCGAAGGCGATTTCTCCGCCGGCTTCAGGTCGTCGCTCGCGATATCGAGCGGCGCGGAGATGTCGGGCAGCTGGTCGCGCGTGGTGACCTGCTTGCCCTCGTCGAGTACGGTGGCCTCGGGGTCGAAAGCGGAAGGCGCGCCGGCGTCCGCCCCTTTCGCGCGGCGCTGCGCCTCCTCCTTGGCCTTCTCGGCCTTCTTGAGCGCCTCGAGCAGGAGGCTCATGTCACTTGCTCGGATTCGGCTTCAGGAAGTAGTCGGCGCCGGGCAGCAGATCGCGCAGGTGCGAGAAATCCCCGTCCATGCTCGAGTCGCGGATGACCGTGGTGCGCAGAAAGATCACCAGCTCGGTCTTGGCGTTGAGGTCTTTGCGCTGCGAGAGCAGCTGCCCCAAACCCGGCACCTGGCGTACGCCGGGAATCGCGTCCTCGTTGTTCGAGACCGAATCCTGGATCAGGCCGCCGAGGATCGCCGTCTGGCCGCTCTGCACGCGCATGACGGATTCCATCTCGCGCGTCTGGATCACCGGGATCAGGCTCGAAATCGCCGGCGTCGCACAATTGGCGACGCCGACGCCGCAGGGATTCGCGAGCGAGGGGTTCGGGTCGGCGACATCGGTGAGCTTGCGCGAGATCGTAGGACGGATGTTGAGCAGCACCGCGTCCGAGTCGCTGATCTGCGGCACCACGCTCATGATGAAGCCCACGGGCACCGAATTGACGGTGGTGTTGAAGGTGGTGACCGACGGGGAGTTCGCCGCGGCGACGGTGTTGGCCGTCACGGTGAAGTAGACCAGGTTGTCGACCACCTTGAGCACCGCGGTCTGGTTGTTCAGCACGCTGAGCTTCGGGCTGGAGAGCACGCGCACGTCGCCGAAGGATTCCAGGAGCTTCAGCGTGCCGGCGACGCCGAGGCCCGGGCCGGAGGCGAAAGAAACGATGAAGTTGTTGGCCGCCGTGCTGATGCCCGCGGGGCCGGCCGACGACGACTGGGAGAACCCGAGGCCGGCGATCCTGCGCAGGCGCGTCCAGTCGATGCCGCGCTGGTACTGGTTGTTGAGCTGCACCTCGGCCACGGTGGCCTCGATGAGCACCTGGCGCTTTGCGCTCGCCATCACCTGGTCGAGGAATTCCTGGACTTTTTCGTGCTGGCGCGCGGTGGCGCGGATGCTCAGCACCCCCGTTTCCGCGTTCGCGATCACCGAGGCCGCCTCCCGGAATTCCACCGCCGGCTGGGGCGCCGGCGCGGCGGCCGGAGCCGCGGGCGCGCCGCCCGCCTGCGCCTGCACCGGCGCGGCCGGAACGGCGGCGGGCTGGCTCACCGGGATGATCTTGTCGGTCTCGCGCAGCAGGTCCTTGATGTTCGCGACGAGCGTTTCCCAGAACTTGTTGACCGAGGTCGACTTGATGGTCGAGGTCGAGTTGTTCAGCGTGGCGCTGCTGGCCCCGCCCCCTCCCTGCGAGGTGCCGCCCGTCCCGCTCACCTGCGTGGAGAGGTTCGCCTGGCTTGCGGCGTCGCGCACGAGGTTCACGTAGTCCACCCGGTAAACGCGCAGGTACGGCGTGTCGCGCATGACGGTGAGCGTCTGACCTTCGAGCTCGTAGCGCATGTCCACTTGGCGCGAAATCCGGTCGAGCAGCTGCGGCAGCGTCTGGTCGATCGCGTTCAGCGTCACCGAGCCGGTGATGCCGGGGTAGATGTCGACGTTCAGCTTCGCGTCGCGCGCGAGCGCGAACAGCAGGTCCTGCACGCGCACGTTGTTGACCACTACGCTGTAGGTCTCGGGCCGCGCGCTCGGCGAGGGTGGCGGCAGCACGGGCACCGCCTGCACCGGCGCCGGGATCGTGCCCTCGGGCGGCGGGACGGACTCGGCGCTGACGTGGGCCGGCGAAGGCTTGAGAGGAGTCTGACCGCAGCCTGCAAGCAGAATCAGTCCGGCGGCCGCAATCCGCCCGCAGGCGAGCCAGCTCGCGCGCGCGATCTCTCCCATTGAAATAGCATAGCACGTTTCCTTTCAGCAAACTGCGCTAAGCGATTGTCGCCATGACGTTTTCTGACTTCGAGCCGGTCAGAGAGACGCGCGCAATTCAGACAGGCTTCGCAACTCGAACCGAAACGCGTGCTGGTACTTCGGCGGCAGGCGCTTGGCGGCATCGCCGGCGAGTTCCTTGCCCGCAAAAACGCCATAGGTGATGCGCAAGCGATAGCGCGTGCCAGGCGGGCCGGCGGAGCGCGCGCCGGAGGCAATCGGGATGACGTAGACCTCGTCGAGCGGTACCAGCTCGCGCGCGCGCAGGAGGAAACGCTCGGTGCGGTCCGGATCGCTGTTGTCGGTCTGGAACAGCTCGATGCTGTAACTTGAGTCGGGCGCCGCCGCCAGCTTTTCGCGCGTTGCCGCGAGGCGCTCGCGCAGCAGCGGATTGCGGCCGGCGCCGTAACCCTCGAGGCGGCGCAGCTGCTCCACCGAAAGCAGCGGCACCGGTGCGGCGTCCACCTTGGGCGTGTTGGCGGGCGGAGCCGGCGGCCGAGGCGGCTCTGCGCGCGCTGCCTCGGGCTTCGAGGCATCGGCCGGCGGCGGCGCGGCCGGCACCGCGGCGGGCTGGGATCTCTCGGGCACCGCGATCGCGGGCAGGGCGGGCTCGCTGCGCGCAAGCCAATGGAACAGGCCGGCCCCCGCGGCGGCGCCGAGCGCGAGCAGCGCCGCCGCCGCGGCCAGCGCGCGCGGCCGCGCGCCGCGCCTGCCCACCGGCGCGAAGTCGGAGTCGGCGATCGCCGCGCGCACCTCGCGCGGCGTGACCGCGTGCGCGTTGGCCGCGAACGCGGCGAGCAGCGCCTTGTCGCAGAGCACGTTGATGCGGCGCGTGAGCCCGCTGGAGGCGCGCGCGATTGCGCCGATGGCCGCCGAGGTGAACACGTCCGGCCCGCGGTAGCCGGCGGCGCGCATGCGGAACGCGGCGTACTTGGCGACCTCGTCGGGGGCGAGCGGGCGCGTGCGGAAGCTGTGCGTGATGCGGTCCTTGAGCTGGCGCATCGTCGGCTTGGCGAGCGATTCGTCGAGCTCCGGCTGGCCGAACAGCACGATCTGCAGCAGCTTGTGGCGGCTCGACTCCAGGTTGGACAGCAGGCGCACCTGCTCGAGCGTGTCTTCGGGCATCGCGTGCGCCTCGTCGATCATCACCACCACGCGGCGGCCGCTCGCGTACAGATCGATGAGCCGGGCCTGCAGCGCGCGCAGCGCGGGCGCCGCCGGATCGTTCGCCGCGGGCTGGCCGAGCTCTTCGGCGATCGCCTGCAGGATCTCGCCGCGCGAATACGAGGGATTGGCGAGGAACACCGTCTCGACCTCGGCCGGCAGGCGCTCCATGAGCACGCGGCACAGCGTCGTCTTGCCGCTGCCGATCTCGCCGCTCACCTTGACGATGCCCTCGTCGTGCAGGATCGCATACAGCAGCCCTTCCAGCGTGGCGCCGCGGTCGGCGCCGTCGAAGAAGAAGTCGGGATGCGGCGTGATGCGGAACGGCGGCTCGGCGAGGCCGAAATGCTCGAGGTACAGGGCCACGCGCTACTTGTCCTTCGGCTCGCCCATGCGGCTGTAGAGCGTGGTGCGGTTGACGCCGAGCAGCTTTGCCGCCTGGCTGACGTTGCCGCGCGTGATGCGCAGCGCGGCCTCGATGTAGCCGCGCTCCATGGACTCGAGCATGCGGTCGAGCTGCACGCCGCGGCTGCGCTCGAGGTGCCGCACGGCCTGCGCAACCACGTCGCCATCGCCGGGCGCCGTGTCGGCCGGCGCGGCCGACTCCAGATCGAACTCGGGCTCCAGATCGGCGGCCGTGAGCGCGCTTCCGGGATGCTTGGTCGTAAGGCGGATCACGATGTTGCGCAGCTCGCGAACGTTGCCCGGGAACGGGTAGGCGAGCCAGCGGCGCTCGGCGGCCGCATCGAGCGAAAACGGCGCCACGCCCGACCGCTCGGCGTAGAAGCGGCGATAGCGCTCCAGCAGCAGCAGCTTGTCGCCCTCGAGCTCGCGCAGCGGCGGCACGCCGAGCGTGAACACCGACAGGCGATGGTACAGATCGGCGCGGAACCCGCCCTGCCGCACGGCCTGGCGCAGGTCGCGGTTGCTCGCCGCGACAATGCGCGCGCGCGATACGCGGCTCGCGGTCTCGCCCACGCGCTGGTACTCGCCGTTCTCGAGCACGCGCAGCAGCTTCGCCTGGATCTCGAGCGGCAGCTCGCCGATCTCGTCCAGGAACAGCGTGCCGTCGCCCGCGTCCTCGAAGTAGCCGGCGTGCGCGGCGGCGGCGCCCGTGAAGGCGCCCTTGGCATGGCCGAACAGCGTCGGTTCCACGAGCGTCGGCGCGATCGCCGCGCAGTTGAGCGCGAAGTAGGGCTTGTCGGCGCGCGCCGAGAGCCGGTGCAGGCTGCGCGCGACGAGCTCCTTGCCGCTGCCGGATTCGCCCTCGATGAGCACCGGGAAGGGCGAATCCGCGAACTGCGCGAGCTGGCTCTTCAGCTTCATGAGCGCCGGGCTCTGGCCGATGATTTCCTCGGCGCCCGCATTTCCAGCCGCGGCGCGCTCGCGCTCGGCGCGCAGCTCGACCTCGCGCACCGCGAGCGCGCGCGAGAGGATCTTCTTCAGCGCGGCCGGGTCGCAGGGCTTGGCGATGAACTCCGCCGCGCCGAGCGCGCGCGCGTGGCGCGCGTGCGCCGCGTCGCTCTGGCCCGAGAGCACGAAGATGCGCATGCCCGGGGAATGCGCGAGCAGGTCGGCGATGAGCTGGAAGCCCTGATCGGGCACGTGCGGCGTGGGCGGCAGGCCCAGATCGACGAGCGCCAGTTCGGGCGCCTCCGGCAGCTGGCGCAGCAGCTCGACCGCGTGCTGGCGCGATTCGCAGACCAGCACCTCGAACTCGGCGCCGAGCGCGAACGCGAGCGTGTCCGTGATCAGCGCGTCGTCGTCGACGATGAGCAGCCGCGGCCGGCCCTTAGGCGCCGATTGCAGGGTGGTCGCCATCGCTGCGCACGCATTTGAGGAACGCGCGCTCGAGATTGTCCTCGCCGGTGCTCGCCCGCAGTGCAGCGGGCGCGCCGCGAAAGCGCAGCCGGCCTCGGTCGAGCACGGCGATCGTCGAGCACAGCTCTTCGACGTCCGAGAGCACGTGCGACGTGAAGAACAGGCCGCGGCCGGCGCGCTGCAGGCGCGCGAGCACGGCCTTCACCGCGAGGCGTCCGGCCGGGTCGAGGCCGCTCATCGGCTCGTCGAGCACGTAGAGGTCGCGCTCCTGAAGGAAGCAGGCGGCGAGGCCGAGCTTTTGCGTCATGCCCTTGGAGAGCTGGCGCACCGGGCGCTCCAGCGCCGCAGGCTCGAGCTCGAGCTCGGCGGCGAGCGCGCCGGCGCGCGCCGCGTCGAAGCGCCCGCCCGAGAGCGCGAGCGTCATGGCGAGGAACTCGCGCCCCAGCAGGTAGTACGGCGGCGAGAAGCGCTCGGGCAGGTAGGCCAGGCGCGCGCGCGCGCGCGCCTGTCGCGCGTCCACGCCGAAGATCTGGACCTGCCCGCCGTCGGCCGCGCACAGGTCGAGCGCGCACTTGATGAACGTGGTCTTGCCGGCGCCATTGGCGCCGACCAGGCCGGCCGCGGCGCCGGGCTCGACCTCCAGGCTGACGCCCTCCAGCGCGCGGCGCGCGCCGTAGCGCTTCACCAGCCCTTCGGCGCGAAGGGCGGAGGCGGTGGCGGGGGCCTGCGTCATCCGGGCGATACTATAATCCTGCCTTCCGCCGTTACGCACCCGCCGTCACTTTCTCTCGAGCGCCTTTCCCACCTTGGCTGCCACCCCGATCGTCGAGCTGGACCGGGTCTCGTTCGGCTACGACGCCGCTCGGCCGGTGCTGCACGAGGTGAGCCTGAGCATCGAGCCCGGCAGCGTGGTCGGCATCATGGGACAGTCGGGTTGCGGCAAGACCACGATGCTGCGCATCATCGCCGGCTGGCTGAAGGCGGGCGCCGGGCGTTCGACCGTGCTCGGCGAGGACCTCGCGCGGCTGGACGACGCGCAGGTCTTCGCGCTGCGCCGCAGGATGGGCATGCTGTTCCAGTTCGGCGCGCTCTTCACGGACATGACGGTTTTTGACAACGTCGCGTTCCAGATGCGGGAACATACGACGCTGCCCGAGGAGCTGCTCGCGGACCTGGTGGCGATGAAGCTGGAGGCCGTCGGCCTGCGCGGCGCCGCGCAGCTCATGCCGTCGTCGCTCTCGGGCGGCATGGCGCGGCGGGTGGCGCTCGCGCGCGCGATCGCGCTCGACCCGCAGCTCATGCTCTACGACGAACCGTTCACCGGCCTCGACCCGATTTCGCTTGGCGTGATCGCCCGGCTGATCCG
>DATIYN010000129.1:0-7432 GCA_035517595.1 Burkholderiales bacterium | reverse complement strand
TCTGGCACGGGCCCGAGGGCCTGCGCCGCATCGCGATGCGCGTGCACTTCATGGCGCGCCTGCTCGCGCGCGCGGCGAGAAAGCCCGGGTGCGGGCCGCCGTAGCCGAGCGGCACGCCGAAGCGCTGCGCCGAGCCGATCGCGATGTCGGCGCCGAGCGCGCCGGGCGAGCGCAGCAGCACGAGCGCGAGCGGATCGACGCCGAGCGAGACCAGGCCGCCGGCCGCGTGCACGCGCGCGATCAGCGTCGACCAGTCGCGCACGCGGCCTTCGGTATCGGGATACTGCAGGTGCGCGCCGAACACGCGCGCCGGGTCGAGCGCGCCGGCGGCGTCGCCGACGACGAGCGGGATTCCGAGCCAGCGCGCGCGCGTGCGCACGACCGCGATCACCTGCGGGTGGCAGGCGGCGTCCACGAAGAAGGCCTTGCCGGCGCTCCTGGTCGAGCGCTGGATGAGGCCCATCGCCTCGGCCGCCGCGGTCGCCTCGTCGAGCAGCGAGGCGTTGGCGACCGGCAGGCCGGTGAGGTCGATGAGCATCTGCTGGAACGTGATCAGCGCCTCGAGCCGTCCCTGCGAGATCTCGGCCTGGTAGGGCGTGTACGGCGTGTACCAGCCGGGGCTCTCGAGCACGTTGCGCTGGATGACAGGCGGCGTATGGGTGCCGCAGTAGCCCATGCCGATGAAGCTGCGCCAGACACGGTTGCGCGCCGCGAGCGCCTTCAGCTCGGCGAGCGCCTGCTCCTCGGTGCGCGGCGCCGGAAGCTCGAGCGGCGACGATTGGCGGATCGACGCGGGCAGCGCCTGCGCCATGAGCGCCTCGAGCGAATCGACGCCGAGCACTGCGAGCATGTCGCGCACGTCGCCGGGACGCGGGCCGATGTGGCGAGCCGCGAACGACCCGGTGCCGAGCAGCTCCTCGAGCGTCATCGCGCGCTCCCTCAGGCGATCCCGAACGCCTTGCGGTAGGCCGGCGCGTCCAGGAGCGCATCGAGGCTCGCGCCCGCCGCGGGCCGCAGCTTGTACAGCCACGCGCCGTAGGGATCCTTGTTGACCTCGCCCGGCGCGTCGGCGAGCGCCGCATTGCGCGCGACGACTTCCCCCGCGACCGGCGCGTAGACGTCGGCGGCCGCCTTGACCGACTCGACCACGGCGCAGGATTCGCCGGCGGCCAGCTTGCGGCCGGGGTCCGGCGTCTCCACGTAGACGAGCTCGCCGAGCGTGTCCTGCGCGAAGTCGGTGATGCCCACGGCGAACGTGCCGTCGGGCTCCGCGCGCACCCATTCGTGCGTCTCGGTGTAGCGCAGCGATTCGGGGACCTTCATCGGGGAGCTCCGTTCAGACGAGGATTTTGCCGCGGCGCACGAACGGCGGCTGCACGAGGCGCGCCGCGAGCCGCTTGTCGCGCACCGCGACCTCGACGCGCTCGCCCGGGGCGCAGGCCGCCGGCAGCCGCGCGAGCGCGATCGAGGCGTTCAGGGTGGGCGCGAAGCTGCCGCTCGTGATCGTGCCCTCGCCGCGCGCCGTGCGCACGGCCTGGTGCGCGCGCAGGACTCCGGCGCGCTCTTGCAGCACGAGGCCCAGGCGCTGGAACGCGGCCGCGCGCCGCTCGAGCGCGGCGCGGCCGACGAAATCGCGGCCGCCCTCGAGCGCCACCGTCCACCCCAGGCCGCTCTCGAAGGGCGTGACCGACGCATCCATGTCCTGGCCGTAGAGATTCATGCCGGCTTCCAGCCGCAGCGTGTCGCGCGCGCCCAGGCCGCAGGGCCGCACGCCCGCCGCGCACAGCCGCCGCCAGGCCTCGGGCGCGTCGCCCGCGGGCAGCATCAGCTCAAAACCGTCCTCGCCCGTATAGCCGGTGCGCGCGAGGAAGCTTTCATTCCTTTCCATGGAACAAAAACTCGCGAGATCCTCGCTTGCCGACCGAAATTCTGGCAGTGCGGCCCAGAACTGCTCGCGCGCGCGCGGGCCCTGCACGGCGAGCATCGCGAGGTCCGTCCGCGGCCGAATGCGCGCGCCCGCGGGCGCGCGCCTGCCCAGCCATTCGAGATCGGCCTGCGCGGTCGCGGCGTTCAGGACCGCGCGGTAGCGATCGGGACCTGCGAAGTACACGATGAGGTCGTCGAGCACGCCGCCGTCCTCGGCGAGCAGGCAGGAGTAGAGCGCCTTGCCGGGCGGCAGCCGCGCCACGTCGTTCGCGAGCGCGCGGCGCAGGAACGCCCGCGCTTCGCCGCCTTCGATGTCGGCGGCGAGCATGTGCGAGATGTCGAACACGCCGGCGCTGCGCCGCACCGCGTGGTGCTCCTCGATCTGCGAGCCGTAGTGCAGCGGCATCTCCCAGCCGGCGAACTCGACCATCCTGGCGCCCGCGGCGCGATGCGCGTCGAAGAGCGGCGTGCGGCGCATGCGGCGATAATAGTCCCAATCCCCTTCCGCCATGCGAACTCCTTGGAACTGACCCTCGGCGTCACGCTCGCCGTGCTCGGCGCGGCGCTGCTGCACGCGTCCTGGAACGCGATCATCAAGGCGGGCCGCGAGCCCCAGCTCGACACCGCCCTGGTCGCGCTCTCGGGGACCCTGGTCGCGCTGCCGCTCGCGCTGACGGTCGAGCCGCCCGCGCCCGCGTCCTGGCCCTACATCGCCGCCACGGTGACGGTGCACATCGGCTACTACGTCGCGCTCGCCGCCGCCTACCGCCTGGGCGACCTGTCGCACGCCTACCCGATCATGCGCGGCGTGGCGCCGCTGATCGTCGCGGTCGCGAGCGCGCTGTGGATTGGCGAGACGCTGTCGGCGAAGACCTGGGCGGGCGTGCTGTTCATCTGCGGCGGCGTGCTCTCGCTCGCGTTTGCCGGCCGGCGCGGCGCGCGCGACGCGAGAGCGACGACGCTGTGGGCGCTCGGCTGCGCGGCCATCATCGCGGTCTACACGCTGATCGACGCGACCGGCGTGCGCGTCTCCGGCGGCGCGAACCGCTACGTCATCTGGCTGTTCGTGTTTCTCGGCCTGCCGTTCGGCCTCTACGTGCTGGCCACGCGCCGCGGCGCGCTGCTGCGGCACGCGCGCACCCACTGGTGGCGCGGCGTCGTCGGCGCGGTCTTCTCGGGGCTGTCGTACGGCATCGCGCTCTGGGCGATGACGCGCGCCCCGGTGGCCATCGTCGCGGCGCTGCGCGAGACCTCGGTGATCTTCGCGGCGCTGATGGGCGCCTGGCTGCTGAAGGAAGGGCAACTCAGGCAGCGCCTGGTCGGCGCCGCGGCGGTGCTCGCGGGGCTCATCGCGCTTAGACTCTGACCGATGAGCTGGGAAAAGGAGATCGAGGAGCTGCGCCGGCGCGAGGCGCTCGCCAAGAAGATGGGCGGGCCCGAGAAGGTCAGGCGCCAGCACGACGGCGGCAAGCTCACGGTGCGCGAGCGCGTCGACCGGCTGCTCGACCGGGACTCCTTCCACGAGATCGGCGGCCTCGCCGGCTGGGCGAAGTACGACGCGCAGGGCGGGCTCGAGGACTTCACGCCGGCCAACCTCGTCTTCGGCCGCGGGCGCATCGGCGGGCGCCCGGTGGCCGTCACCGGAGACGACTTCACCGTGCGCGGCGGCGCCAACGACGGCGGCATCAAGAACAAGCTGCTCGCGGTCGAGCGCATGGCCTGCGACCTGCGCCTGCCGCTGGTGCGCCTGGTCGACGGCACGGGCGGCGGCGGCTCGGTGAAGAACCTCGAGCTGCAGGGCCACTCGCCGATGCCGAAGGCCTTCCTCTGGGACTGGTGGACCGAGAACCTTTCCCAGGTGCCGGTGGTCGCGCTCGCGCTGGGCTCGGTCGCGGGACTGGGCGCCGCGCGCGTGGCGGCGAGCCATTACTCGGTGATGGTGAAGGACACGTCGCAGATGTTCGTCGCCGGCCCGCCGGTGGTGGAATGGACGCACGGCAAGTTCGAGAAGAACGAGCTGGGCGGCAGCCACATCCACACCAGGAACGGCGCGGTGGACGACGAGGCCGCGAGCGAGGACGAAGCGTTCGAGAAGACGCGGCGCTTTCTTTCCTACCTGCCCAACTCCGTCTACGGCCTTCCGGAGAGAAAAGAAGGCAAGGACGACCCGGAGCGCGCCGAACCCTGGCTGATCGAAGCAGTGCCGCGCGACCCGCGCAAGGTCTACAACATGCGCAGGATCATCGGCTCGGTGGTCGACCGCGACTCGTTCTTCGAGATCGGCCGGCTCTGGGGCCGCTCGATCGTCACCGGCTTCGCGCGCCTCTCGGGCTGGCCGGTGGCGGTGATGGCCGGCGACCCGATGCACTACGGCGGCGCCTGGACCGCGCGCGCCTCCGAGAAGATCACGCGCTTCGTCGACCTCGCGCAGGTCTTCCATCTGCCGATGGTGCACCTGGTGGACTGTCCCGGATTCCTGATCGGGCCCGAGGCCGAGCGGGAGGGCACCATCCGCTACGGGATGCGCGCCGCGAGCGCGATCCTGCAGTCGACCATCCCCTGGTGCTCGGTGATCGTGAGGAAGGTCTTCGGCGTGGCGGGCGCGCTGCACCAGAACTCCTCGCGCTACGGCATGCGCGTCGCCTGGCCCTCGGCCGAGTGGGGCTCGCTGCCGATCGCGGGCGGCCTGGAGGCGGCCTACCGGGCCGAGATCGAAGCCGCGCCCGACCCGGCCGCCAGGCGCGCCGAGATCGAGGCGCGCATCCGCAAGTTCGCCTCGCCCCTGCGCGGCGCCGAGCGCTACGACATCGAGGAGATCATCGATCCGCGCCGGACGCGGGCGATCCTCTGCGAGTTCGCCGAGCTGGCGGCGCCGCTGCGCACGCCCGGACGCAGCGCGTTCGGCGTCCGTCCCTGAATCCGGGCCGTTCGTCGGAATCTGCGTCAGCAAAGGTCAAAGTCGTGTTTTCACGATTCGCAGGCCCGACGCTCTGCCAGTACATTCGGGCCGTAGAGCAGCCGATGACGGACCACGAGAACGAAACCCTGCGCTGGCCTGCCAACCTCGACCGCGCCGGCATCGTCGAGCGGCTGAAGGAGGTGCGCGCCATGGCCGTCGCGGCGGGCCTGCAGGATCTCGCCGCCCGGTTCGACGGCGTCGAGGCGCTCAGCGGGCCGGAGCTCGGCGCCCGCGTCATCGCCGCGCTCACCGCGGTGCAGGAGCGCCCGGAGCTGGGCGCGATCACCACGCAGCTGTCGATGGTGGCGATGAACCTGAAGAACCTGAAATAGTAGAATTGCGTCATGGCGACGCGACCCGACGAGCGGATGATCGAGCCGGACATGAATCCCAAGGATCTCTGGCTCGAGGAGATCTTCACCGACCGGCGGGTGGGCACGATCCGGCGCATGACGCCGGTGGACGGCAACGGCGCGCGCGATCCCGGGCGCGAGGTGCTCTACATCGGCGAAACCCAGGTCATGAGCCAGCTCGGCGCGCTGCCGATCAACTTCGTGCTCGAGGCGAAATCGCTCGAGGAGGCCGCCCGGCTCTTCGGCTCGGCCGCCAAGGCCGCGATTGAGCGCACGGTGAAGGAACTGCAGGAGCTGCGCCGCCAGCAGGCCTCCTCGATCGTCGTGCCCCAGGGCGGCCTGCCGCCGATGGGCCCCGGCGGCATGGGCGGCGGCGGCAAGATCCAGATGCCCTAGCGGGCCGCCGCTAGACCTCCAGCCACTCCTTGCGCATGGCGGCGTTCTCGCGAACGTCGCGCGGCTTGCCCTCGAAGACGATGGCGCCGTGGCCCATCACGTAGAGGCGCTCGGAGATGTCGAGCGCGATCGCGAGCTTCTGCTCGACCAGCAGGATCGACACGCCGCGCCTGCGGATCTCCTCGAAGAGGTTCGCCACCTGCTCGACGATCTTGGGCGCGAGGCCCTCGGTCGGCTCGTCGATCATCACCAGCGCCGGGTCTCCCATCAGCGTGCGGCACAGCGTGAGCATCTGCTGCTCCCCGCCCGAGAGCACGCCGGCCTCGTTGTCGGCGCGCTCCTTCAGGCGCGGGAACAGCTCGAACATCTCCTCGGCCTTCCAGCGCGCCGAGGGCTTCCCCGACTTCTGGCCGAGCAGCAGGTTCTGCCGCACGGTGAGCGTCGGGAAGATGTCGCGGTTCTCCGGCACGTAGCCCAGGCCCTGGTGCGCGATCTGGTAGGCCTTGCGCCCGACCATCTCCTCGCCGTTGAACCGGACCGAGCCCGTGCAGGCGACCATGCCCATGATCGCCTTGATGGTGGTCGAGCGGCCCACGCCGTTGCGGCCGAGGATCGAGACGATCTCGCCCTCGGCGACGTCCAGGTGCACGCCGTGCAGGATGTGGCTCTTGCCGTAGAACGCGTGCAGGTCGCGGACGTTAAGCATGTGACCCGCCCGCATGCGCTTCTTCTTCCTTCTGCAGCGTGCCGAGGTAGGCCTCCTGCACCGCGGGGTTGGCGCGGATCTCCTCGGGCGTGCCGGTGGCGATGATCTCGCCGTAGACGAGCACGCTGATGCGGTCGGCGAGGCCGAATACCACGCCCATGTCGTGCTCGACCATGAGCAGCGTCTTGCCCTGGGTGACGCGGCGCACGAGCTCGACCACGTGCGCGGTCTCCGAGCGGCTCATGCCTGCGGTGGGCTCGTCGAGCAGGATCACGCCGGCGCCGCCCGCGATGGTGATGCCGATCTCGAGCGCGCGCTGCTCGGCGTAGGTGAGCAGGCCGGCCGGCCGGTGGATGCGCGACTCCAGGCCGATCGCGTGCAGCACCTCCTCGGCGCGGAAGCGCGCGTCGCTGAGCGCGTTCAGCCGGTGCCAGAACGAGTACTTGTAGCCGAGCGCCCAGAGCACCGCGCAGCGCAGGTTCTCGAACACCGACAGGTTGTGGAAGATGTTGGTGATCTGGAAGCTGCGCGACAGGCCCTTGCGGTTGATCTGGAAGGGCTTCAGGCGCGTGACGTCCTCGCCATTGAGGCGGATCGCGCCCGCGCTCACGGGGAAGCGGCCGCTCATCAGGTTGAACAGCGTCGACTTGCCCGCGCCGTTCGGGCCGATCAGCGCATGGCGCTCGCCCTGCGCGATCGAAAGCGTGACACCGCGGATGATCTCGGTCTTGCCGAAACTCTTGCGCAGATCGGTCAACTCGAGCGCAGCAGGCGCTCGATCCGCTGGCTCCCCTCCTCGACGGTGCGGGCAATGGGCGGGCGTGGGGGCACGGTTGCCGGCACTCATTTGCTGCAGAACGCCTACGTCTGTTCGGGGTTCTCGCGCCGCCAGTCTTCGATCTCGACCTGGATCGAATCCCACTCGCTCTTGAAGCGACGGCGCATGTACTCGAACGCCGCGGCGCCGCCGAGTATCAGAGCCACCGTGAAGCTCCAAATCTCGGGGCGACGCGTGTCGAGCCGAAAGCCGAAGACCTTGGTGACCGACGCGCCGCCCGCTTCGAGCGTGAGGTGATACGTCAGCTCGACCAC
>DATIYN010000128.1:0-3215 GCA_035517595.1 Burkholderiales bacterium | reverse complement strand
CAAGGAGAACTCGGTCTGCGGCGCCGGCTGCTTCACGGCCCTCTCGGCGCTGGAGCTCTACGCCGAGGCCTTCGAGGCCATCGGCGCGCTGGACAAGCTCGACGCCTTCGCCGGCCACCACGGCCCCGACTTCTACGGCCTGCCGCGCAACGCCGGCACCGTCACGCTCGTGCGCGAGGAATGGACCGCGCCGGCGACGCTGCGCTTCGGCAAGGACGACCTGGTGCCGTTCCGCGCGGGCGAGACCATTCCGTGGAAGCTCGCCTAGCCCACCCGGTCTTCGATTCAGTCCGGGGTTGGCTCGAGAGATTGAAGGATTTTTCTCTCCCGGAGCTGAACCGCCTGGCCGAGGAAAGCCGGCTGAAGACCGATAGCGGCCAAGCAGTCCGCTTCGTCGCGCCGGCCGCCTCCGATCCCTACTACGAGGTCCACCTGTTCGAGACCGGGCAGGTGCAAACGCGGCCCGAGAACAGGCACGACCTGTTCAACGCGCTGTGCTGGCTCGCGTTCCCGAAGTCCAAGGCGCGAATCAACGCAATGCACGCCGCGGAGATTCCGCGCGAAGAGGGAAACCGCGGCCGGCTGCGCGACATGCTGACGATCTTCGACGAAGGCGGCGCGATCGTTGCGGGCGGTCCTGAGATCGAATCGCTGGTGCGCGCCGCACGCTGGCGCGAGCTCTTCGCCGAGCGGCATCGCGACTTCCGCATCGTCGTGATCGGCCACGCGGTGCTCGAGCAGGCGCTCGCGCCGCATGCGGGCATCACCTGCAAGGTGGTGTTCGCTGACCCCGCGCAGGATCTCGACGCGCAGGCCGCGCGCGCGATTGGCGCTCTGCGCTCGCCCAAGGAGCTGCCGCCGCTTCCCGTGTTCGGCTACCCGGGCTGGCTGCCGCAAAGCGGCCGGCCGGAGTTCTACGCCGACACGCGCTACTTTCGCCCCGCCGCGCCAGCCGTGCCGGCGCGGTAAAATCGCGTCGGGAGTCGGCCAGGCAGCCGCTGCTTCGCAAGAGGCAGAGGAAAGTCCGGGCTCCACAGAGCAGGATGCGGGCTAACGCCCCGGCGCGGCGACGCGACGAACAGGGCCACAGAGACGAGTCCCGCCGGGCTTTGCGACGCGCGCGAGCGCGGCGCAAAGTCCCGTTCCGTTAGGAGCGGGAACCGGCGGGGGTGAAACGCGGCAACCTCCATCCGGAGCAACACCAAATAGGCAGGCGTGGTGGGGAACGTGCCACTGCGGTCGGCTCGACCGAAGCCTGCGGGTAGGTGGCTTGAGCTTCCGAGCGATCGGAAGCCTAGAGGAATGGCTGCCGGGGGATTCCCTCCTTACGGAGGGGTCCCTGCCACAGAACCCGGCTTATCGGCCGGCTCCCGCTGTCTTTCCGTCCCGCAGCATGTGCAAGAGTCTGTGGGACAAAGGGATAAATTTGCTTGCTCGGGCGTTAGCCGAGCGCGGATAATTGCCCGCCAGGGGGACGTACCGGCTCGATGCACAACCGGCTGAACCAGAACGACGTGACCAACCGGGTCAACGTCGAGGAATCCGACCAGGTCCGCGACGCGGTCGTCGCGCTGTTTGCCGCCCGGTATCCGGGGACGGACCTGGCGCCGCTCGCGCGCGCGTTCGACGACGTGAAGGCGCTGTTCGCGGGCCGCTATCCGGGATATCTCGGCTGCGACACGCTCTACCACGACGCGCGCCATACGCTCGACATGACGCTCGCGATGGCGCGCCTGGTCGAAGGCCACGACCGCATCAGCCCGGCGGCCGAGGCGCTCGGCGCCCGCCGCGCCGTGCTGGGCGTGGTGATCGCGCTGCTGCACGACTCGGGCTACATGCGCCGGGCGTCGGAAACGCACATCGAGAACGGCGCCGTCTTCACGAAGGTGCACGTGAGCCGCAGCGCCGACTTCCTGTCGCGCTACCTGCCGACACTAGGCTTCGGCGCCGAGGCCGAGACTGCGGCGCGCCTCGTGCACTTCACGGGCTACGAGATGGACGTGGACGACATCAAGGTCGCCGAGCCGAAGGACCGGCTGCTCGGCTACATGGTCGGCACCGCCGACCTCATCGGCCAGATGTCGGACCGCATGTATCTGGAGAAATGCCGCGAATTCCTCTACCAGGAGTTCGTGCTGGGCTCGATCGCGCGCGAGACGCTGCCCGACGGGCGCGAGGTCGTGCGCTACGCCTCGGCCGAGGATCTCATCTACAAGACGCCGGGCTTCTACGAATACGTGGCGCGCGACCGCATCAACCGCAAGCTCGGCGCCGCCGACCGCTGGGCCGAGGCGCATTTCGACGGCCCGAGCCTGTACCAGGCCGCGATCGACGCGAACATGCGGTACCTGCGCGAGGCGATCGAGAGCGCGGATCTGAACCGCCTGCGCCGTACCTGCTACTCGCTTTCCCGCCGGAGCAGCAAGGCCGCCTGATTCTGTGGGGTTTGTCACACCCCGCTGAATATTCCTGTCGTAGTACCCCGCATCCACTTGCCACGTGGGGGCCGGCCATGGCACAAGCGGGGTCATGACACTCTCTGACAAGCTCCCCAACGGCAGGATTCCGCCGCCCGCGCCGGCACTTGCGCGGCTTCTTTCGGACAGTGCGCTAAGTCGGGCGGCGCTCGCCGCCTGCGGATTTCCGGTTGCGCTTGCCGACGCGGCGGCCAAGGGGCGGCCGCTGACCTACGTGAATCCGGCGTTCGAGACGTTCTTCGGCTATCGCGCCGACGAGGCGCTTGGACGGCCGGCGATCACCCTGCTGTTCGCCGAGGCCGAGGGCGCGGCGAGCATGTTCAACGAGGCTCCGGTGCGCCTGCAGATTCGCGCGCGGCGCAAGGACGGCGCCAAGGTCGACGTCGAGCTCTCGATCGGCATGGTGCACGGCGCGGACGGGCGCCTGACGCACTGGGTTCTCGCCTTCGCCGACCGCAGCGAGATCGAGCGGATGCGCGAGGAGCTGCGCGTGCTGCGGTCGATCGCCGCGGCGCCCTAGCCTAGCCCCCGCCGTACAGGTAGTTGGGCAACCAGAGCGTCATGCCCGGCCAGAGGTACATGAAGACCATGCAGACAATCACGATGATCATGTACGGCATCATGCCGGCGAAGATCTGGTTCAGCGTCACGTGCTTGGGCGCGACGCCCTTCAGGTAGAACGCCGACATCGCCACCGGCGGCGACAGGAAGGCCGCCTGCAGGTTGACGAATACCAGC
>DATIYN010000127.1:0-12380 GCA_035517595.1 Burkholderiales bacterium | reverse complement strand
CGCGAGATTCACGAGCGCGAGCATCACCGCCGCGCTGCCGATGTCCTTCGCGCGCTTGGCGAGACTGTGGTCGTCCAGCGACACCCGGTCGACGGTCGCCTCGACCGCCGAGTTGACGAGCTCGACGATCAGCACCAGCAGCACGCTGCCTACCAGCAGCGCGCGCTCGAGGCCGGTCCCGCCGAGGAAGAGTCCGAGGGGAACGAGCACCGCGGCAAGCAGCAGCTCCTGCCGGAACGCATCCTCGTGGCGCGCCGCGGCCGCCAGGCCCGCGATCGAGTAGCGCGCCGCGTTCATCAGGCGGCGCAGGCCGGTCTTGCCTTTGTAGGGGCTTTCCACGGCGGCCGCGACTCTAGCACGCACGGCCGCGGCTCAGCGCGCGCTCAGGCGGTCGGCGCGAGGCTGCGCAACAGCTCTTCCTGCGCGAGCCGCGGCTTGCCGCGGCGGGGCGCCGGCGCTTCGTAGGTGCCGTCGGAAGTCATGGCCCAGGCCTGGCCGCCCTCCTCCAGGTAGGTCTGCAGCCCTTCGCGCACCACGCGCTGCCTGAGCGCCGGATCGAGCACGGGAAACGCGAGCTCGATGCGCCGGAAGAAATTGCGGTCCATCCAATCGGCGCTCGACAGGTACACGTCCTCGGCGCCGTCGTTGTGGAAGCAGAACAGACGCGCGTGCTCGAGGAAGCGCCCGACCACCGAGCGCACGCGGATGTTCTCCGACAGGCCCTTGACGCCGGGACGCAGCGTGCAGACGCCGCGCACGAGCAGGTCGATCTGCACGCCGGCCTGCGAGGCGGCGTAGAGCTCGTCGATGAGCTCGGGCTCGAGCAGCGCGTTCATCTTGGCCATCACGCGCGCGGGCTTGCCTTCCTTGGCGAGGCGCGCCTCGTTGCGCACCGCGGCGACCACGCGCCGGTGCAGCGTGAAGGGCGACAGCCAGAGGTGCTTCATGCGGCTGGATTTGCCGAGACCCGTCAATTGTTTGAACACATCATTGACGTCCGAGCAGATCTCCTCGCGCGCGGTGAGCAGGCCGAAGTCCGTGTACTGGCGCGCGGTGCGCGGGTGGTAGTTGCCGGTCGACAGGTGCGCGTAGCGGCGCAGCACGCTGCCCTGCGGGCCGTCCTCGCGGCGCACGACGAGCGCCATCTTGGCGTGCGTCTTGTGCCCGACCACGCCGTAGACCACGTGCGCGCCGACCTCCTCCAGGCGCGACGCCCAGTTGATGTTCACCTCCTCGTCGAAGCGCGCCATCAGCTCGACCACCACCGTGACTTCCTTGCCGCGCTTGGCGGCCTCGATGAGGATCTCCATGAGCTCGGAGTCGGTGCCGGTGCGGTAGACGGTCTGCTTGATCGCGATCACGCGCGGGTCGGTGACCGAGGTGCGGATGAAGTCGATCACCGGCGCGAAGGACTCGTAGGGATGGTGCAGCAGCACGTCCTGCTGCTTGAGCACCGCGTAAATGTCCGGCTGGCCCGCGAGCGCCGCCGGCAGCGCCGGCCGGAACGGCGGGTACTTGAGCTCCGGCTTCTCGACGCGGTCGGTCACCTCGCGCAGCCGGTACAGGTTCACCGGCCCGGCCACGCGGTACAGGTCCGACTCCGACAGCCCGAACTGCTGCAGCAGGAAGTCGGCGGTCTGCTGCGAGCAGTTGTCGGCGACCTCGAGGCGCACCGCGTCGCCGAAGTGCCGCTGCATGAGCTCGCCCTGCACCGCGATGCGCAGGTTTTTGATCTCCTCCTCGTCGACGAACAGGTCGGAATTGCGCGTGACGCGGAACTGGTAGCAGCCCTTGACCTCCATGCCCGAGAACAGCTCGTCCACGTGCGCGTGCAGGATCGAGGACAGGAACACGAACGCGTAGTCGGCGCCGGCGGCGTCCGCGGGCAGCCGGATCAGGCGCGGCAGCGCGCGCGGCGCCTGCACGATCGCGGCGCGCGACTTGCGGCCGAAGGAATCGCGCCCCTCCAGCTCGATCGCGAGGTTGAGCGACTTGTTGAGCACGCGCGGGAACGGGTGCGCCGGATCGAGGCCGATCGGCGTCAGCACGGGCAGCAGCTCGCGCATGAAGTAGTCGCGGATCCAGGCGCGCTGCGGCTCGGTCCAGTCCTCGCGCCGCGGGAACACCACGCCCTGGCGCGCGAGCGCCGGCAGCAGCACGCTGTTCAGCAGGCGGTACTGCTCGCCCACGAGCGCGTGCGCCTGCGCCGACACGAGCTCGTAGACTTCCGCCGGGCTGCGGCCGTCGGGCCCCGACTCCTTGATGCCCGCCTTGATCTGCTCCTTGAGGCCCGCCACCCGGATCTCGAAGAACTCGTCCAGGTTCGAGGACACGATGGTGAGGAAGCGCAGCCGCTCGAGCAGCGGCACGCCGTCGTCGGCCGCCTGCGCGAGCACGCGCCGGTTGAACTCGAGCAGCCCGAGCTCGCGATTGAGGAAATGCGACGCCGGCAGGTTCTTCTTGACCATCGGGGACGCGAGGGGGGAACGACGCCAGTGTGAAGCGCCAGCCTACACGACAAAGATTGCAGGCGCATGAAACCTCACGAAACCGTCACTTGCCGGGTTATCCACAGGGTGTAAGCTCCCCGCCTGACATGGCCCGACCCGATCTGCTTGCCGCCGTCGACCTCGGATCGAACAGCTTCCACCTGCAGGTGGGACGCGTCACGGGCGGCCAGATCTACCCGCTGGATTCCCTGCGCGAGGTCGTGCGCCTGGGCGCGGGCCTCACCTCGGAAAAGCGCATCGACCGCGCCACGCAGGCGAAGGCGCTCGAGGCGCTCGAGCGCATCGGCGAGCGGCTGCGCGGGCTGCCCAAGAGCGCCGTGCGCGCGGTCGGCACCAACGCGCTGCGCGTGGCGAAGAACGCGCCCCAGTTCCTGCGCGAGGCGCGAAGCGCCCTGGGTTTCCCGATCGAAGTGATCGCCGGCCGCGAGGAGGCGCGCTTGATCTACCTCGGCGTGGCGCACTCGATGCCGCCCTCGGTGCGCAACCGGCTGGTGGTGGATATCGGCGGCGGCTCGACCGAGTTCATCATCGGCAAGGGGCTGGAGCCGCTGCTCACCGAGAGCCTCTACATGGGCTGCGTGAGCTTCAGCCTCGCCTATTTTCCCGAGGGCAAGATCGAGAAATGGCGCATGAAGAAGGCCGAGCTCGCCGCGCGCCAGGAGCTCGCCGGCATGGTGCGCGAATACCGCGAGCTGGGCTGGGAAGAGGCGGTCGGCTCCTCGGGCACCGTGCGCGCGATCGAATCCATCCTGCGCGCGAGCGGGTTCTCGGAGGAAGGCATCACGCGCGAGGGCCTGGACCGGCTGAGGAGCCTGCTCATCAAGCACGAGCGCGCCGACCCGGACCGGATCGCCGGACTGCGCAAGGACCGCGTGCCGGTGCTGCCGGGCGGCGTCGCCATCCTGCTGGCCGCGTTCGACGAGCTCAACATCGAGCGCATGGCCGTCTCGGAAGGCGCGCTTCGGCACGGCGTGCTCTACGATCTGCTCGGGCGCGTCCAGCACCGCGACATGCGCGAGGTGACGGTTGCGCAGTTCGCGCGCCGCTACCACGTCGACGCGGCGCAGGCCGAGCGCGTGCGCAGCCTCGCGCTGCGCATCTTCGACGCGGTCCTCGCCGACAAGGACGAGCACGAGGCCGACCGGCAGATGCTCGACTGGGCGGCGCGCGTCGCCGAGATCGGCCTGTCGGTCGCGCACGCGCAGTACCACAAGCACTCGGCCTACATCCTGTCCAACGCCGACATGCCGGGCTTCTCGCGCATGGAGCAGCAGCGCCTCGCGCGCCTGGTGCTCGCGCACCGCGGCAAGCTCGGCAAGATGCAGGACGAGGGCCTGGACGGCGTCGACTGGACGCTCGTGTTCGCGCTGCGCATCGCCGCGCTCGTGCTGCGCAAGCGCACCGATGCGCGCTTTCCGATGCTGCGCGTGGCCGGCGACGCGACGGGCTACGCGCTCGACCTGCCGGAGGCCTGGCTGGAGGAAAATCCACTCGCCGCCGACGAGCTCGAGACCGAGACCGCGCGCTGGAAATCGGTCGGCATGAAGTTCAGCGTCAACGCGCTGTCGGAGAAGAAGGTCGCCCAGCTCCGGGGCTGAGCGCGCGGCTAGAGCAGGTCCGGCGCGATCACCGCGCGCACGACCACCTGCGACTCGCCCTCGCGCTTGCGGCGCGCGAGCCACCACAGGCCGCCCTTGCGGATCGACCATTCGGCGGAGCGGCCGCCGATGAGCGCCGCGGCGGCGCGGCCGAGGTCGGGCTGGTGCCCCACGACGATTGCCGTCCCCTGGCCGTCGGACCAGCCGGCGGCGCCGAGGATCGCCGCGACGGAAGCGCCCGGCGCGAGGCGCTCGACGATCTTGTAGCGCACGCCGAGCGCGTCCGCGGTCTCCCGCGCGCGCCGCGCCGGGCTCGCGTAAACCGCGAACTTCGAGGGCAGGCGCGCGCCCAGCCACTTGGCGATGCGCGCGGCCTGCCGATGGCCCTTGCCGGTGAGCTTGCGCTCGAGGTCCCTCGCGCCTTCCTCCGCATCGGCGTGCCGCCAGAGGATCAGGTCCACGCTAGCCGCTCACCTTCTGCGCCGCCGGCGCGAGGCGCGCCGCGGGAAAGCGCGCGCTGAAGCGGCTGCCCTTGCCGGGCGTGCTCTCGATCGCGAGCGCCGCCTGGTGGCGCGCGAGCGCGTGCTTCACGATCGACAGCCCCAGGCCGGTGCCGCCGGTCTCGCGCGAGCGGCCCCGGTCCACGCGGTAGAAACGCTCGGTGAGCCGCGGCAGGTGCTCCGGGTCGATGCCGATGCCCGTGTCCTCGACCGCGAACTCGCCGCCCGTCGCGCCCGAGCGCCAGCGCAGGCGCACTTCGCCGCCCGCGGGCGTATAGCGGACCGCGTTGGTGGCGAGGTTGGTGAACGCGCTCGCGATCTCGCGCTCCGCGCCAAGCAGGTCGTGCTCGCCATCGATCCGGAGCGCGATGCGGTGCTTGCCGGCCGAGAGCGCCACGGCCTCGGCGCGCACGCGCTCGAGAAGCGGCGCGATCGGCACCCGCTCTGCGTCCGGCGGCGGCGGCGCATGCTCGAGCGCCGAGAGCACCAGCAGGTCGTCGATGAGCCGCCTCATGCGCTCGGCCTGCGGCGCCATGAGGGCGACGTAGTCGCGCACGCGCGCGGCGTCCAGCTTCAGGTCCTGGATGGTCTCGAGAAAGCCCGCGAGCACGGTGAGCGGCGTGCGCAGCTCGTGCGAGACATTCGCGACAAAGTCGCGCCGCATCGCCTCCACGCGCTCGGCTCCCGTGACGTCCTGCGACAGCAGCAGGTGCTCTTCGTCGCCGAAGGAAACGACCTGGACCGCCAGCGTGCACCGGCCGCCGGGGGCGCCGAAGCGAACGGTCTGCGAAAAATCCCCGACGCGCAGGTATTCCACGAACTCGGGCGCGCGCACCATGTTGGCGATCGACTGCTTGCGGTCGCGCTCGGGGTCGAGTCCCAGGTGGTCGCGCGCCGCCTGGTTGCACCAGTCCAGGCGAAAGTCGGCGTCCAGCACCGCGACCCCGTAGGGCAGCGCCTGCGCGCCCCGCCGCGAGCGCACCATGAGGCGAGCCAGATCGCGCCGGTGCCGGAGCATCGCGCGCCGGTGGCGATGCAAGAGGTTGAAGACCACGCCCCAGGCGCCGCCGGCCTCGGGCGGATCGGTAAGCCTCGGCTGCGACGCCCAGCGCCGCAGCTTGCCGAATTCGCGCAGCTGCCGATAGAGCGCGACGGCCAGCACCGCCGCGAGCAGCGCGAGGGCGATGGCGAGCCAGCTCACTGCGGCCGCGCCGTCAGCCGCGGCTCATGGCCGCGGCCGCGCGGGGCGCTTCAGCGCGCAGCGCGTAGCCGCTGCCGCGCACCGTCTCGATGAGCGCATCGTGCCCGGTGGGCGCCAGCGCCTGGCGCAGCCGCCGGATGTGGACGTCCACCGTGCGTTCCTCGATGAACACGTGGTCGCCCCAGACCTCGTCGAGCAGCTGCGCGCGCGAGTAGACACGGTTCGGGTGCGTCATCAGGTAGTGCAGCAGCCGGAACTCCGTGGGGCCGAAGCTGAGCACTTCGCCGTTGCCCGTGACGCGGTGCGCCGCCGGGTCGAGCCGCAGCCCGTTGATCTCGACGGGCGTGTCGCCGTGCTGGGGCTTGCGCCGTCGCAGCACCGCGCGGATGCGCGCGACGAGCTCCTTGGTCGAGAAGGGCTTGGTGATGTAGTCGTCGGCGCCCGCCTCCAGGCCGGCGACCTTGTCGGTCTCGTCCGCGCGCGCGGTCAGGAAGATGAGCGGCAGCTCGCGCGTGCGCGCGTCGCCGCGAAGACGGCGGGCAAGCGCGACTCCGGATTGGCCGGGCAGCATCCAGTCGAGCAGCACGATGTCGGGCAGGATGTCGGCGAGCAGTCGGCCCGCGTCCTCGGCGCTGCGCGCGCGCAGCGTCTCGTAGCCCGCGTGCTCGAGATTGACCGCGATGAGCTCGAGGATCGCGGGCTCGTCTTCGACGATGAGGACGGTCGCTGGCATGCCGGCGCTAGCCCTTCTGCAGTTCGCGCTCGATATCCTCGAACGAGGTATGACGCACGTCGGTGCCCTTCACGATGTAGATCACCTGTTCGGCGATGTTCTTCGAGTGGTCGCCGATGCGCTCGATCGCCTTCGCCACCCAGATCGTCTCCAGCGACGAGCTGATGGTGCGCGGGTCCTCCATCATGTGCGTGATCAGCTGTCGTAGCACCGAACGGAATTCGTTGTCGATCTCGCTGTCTTCCTTGAGGACGTCGGCCGCGCTCGCTGCGTCCAGGCGCGCGAAGGCATCGAGAGCCTGGCGCAGCATGCTCACGGCCACCTGAGCGGCGTGGCGGATCGACGGAAAGCGCTGCGCGTGGTGCGCGCTCTGCTCGTGGATGCGCTTCGACATCCGCGCGACCTTCTCGGCCTCGTCGCCGATGCGCTCCAGATCCGTGACGATCTTGCTGATCGCCATGATCAGGCGCAGGTCGCTCGCCGCCGGCTGGCGCTTGACGACGATGTGATTGATCGCGCCGTCGATCGCCACCTCGTAGCCGTTCACGCGCGCGTCGTTGTCGATGACCTGCTCTACGAGAGCCGGGTCGCCGGTCACGAAGGCCTGGATCGCGGCGAGGATCTGCGCCTCGACGAGGCCGCCCATTTGCAGTACGCGCGTGCGCGTGGCGTCGAGGTCGGCCTCGAACTGCTTGCTGATGTGCTCTGCTGTGCCCATGCTTGGCTCCTAGCCGCCATGACGCGGCGTCTGCCGCGTTATCCGAACCGCCCGGTGATGTAGTCCTCGGTCGCGGCCTTCTTCGGCTTGATGAAGATCGTGTCCGTGACGTCGTACTCGATGAGCTCGCCGAGATACATGTAGGCGGTGAAGTCCGACACGCGCGCCGCCTGCTGCATGTTGTGCGTGACGATCACTACGGTGTAGTCGGTCTTCAGCTCGTGGATCAGCTCCTCCACCTTGGCGGTGGAGATCGGATCGAGCGCGGAGCAGGGCTCGTCGAGCAGCAGCACCTCCGGCTTGATCGCGATGCCGCGCGCGATGCACAGTCGCTGCTGCTGGCCGCCCGACAGGCTCTGGCCGCTCTGCGAGAGCTTGTCCTTGACCTCGTTCCAGAGCGCGGCGCGGCCGAGCGCCCACTCGACGCGCTCGTCCATCTCGCGCCGGCTGAGCCTTTCAAACAGCCGCACGCCGAAGGCGATGTTGTCGTAGATCGACATCGGAAACGGCGTCGGCTTCTGGAACACCATGCCGACCTTGGCGCGGATCAGCGAGACGTCCTTCCGGGTGGTCACGAGGTTCTCGCCGTCGAGCAGGATCTCGCCCTCGGCGCGCTGGTCCGGGTACAGGGAATACATGCGGTTGAAGGTGCGCAGCAGGGTCGACTTGCCGCAGCCCGACGGCCCGATGAACGCGGTCACCTTGCGCTCGGGAATGTCCATGCTCACGTTCTTGATCGCGTGGAAGCCGCCGTAGTAGAAATTGAGCTGGCGGATGCTCAGCTTGGGCTTGAGCGACTCGAGCGGCGCCTCTTCGCCCGGGGGCTCCACGCGCACCGCGGTGTGGATGGTCGGCCGCGCGGCCGGAGCGACTCGGGTCTCCATATTGAGCATCCTTGGCGTCAATCGGTCTTGTGGAACAGCGCACGCGCGACGATGTTGAGCACGAGCACTGCGAGCGTGATGAGCGCGGCGCCGCCCCAGGCGAGGCGGTGCCAGTTCTCGTAGGGACTCATCGCGAACTGGAAGATCACCACCGGCAGGTTCGCCATCGGCGCGTTCAGGTTGGTCGACCAGAACTGGTTGTTGAGCGCGGTAAACAGCAGCGGCGCGGTCTCGCCGCTGATGCGCGCGATGGCGAGCAGGATGCCGGTCAGGATGCCGGTTCGAGCCGAGCGGTAGGTCACCGTGAGGATCATCTTCCACATCGGGCAGCCGAGCGCCATCGCCGCCTCGCGCAGGCTTCCCGGCACCAGCTTGAGCATGTCGTCGGTCGTGCGCACGACGACCGGGATCACCAGCAGCGCGAGCGCGAACGAGCCCGCCCAGGCAGAGAAGTGTCCTACTCTGGCGACGTAGATCGAATACACGAACAGGCCGATCACGATCGACGGCGCCGAGAGCAGAACGTCGTTCAGGAAGCGCGTCGCCCCCGACAGCCAGCCGCCGCGCCCGTATTCGGCGAGATAGGTCCCTGCCAGGATGCCGACCGGCGTGCCGACGAGAGTGCCCACCGCGACCATGACCAGGCTGCCGCCGATCGCGTTCGCGAGGCCGCCGTCGGCGCCCGGTGGCGGCGTCATCTCGTAGTACAGCGCGGCGCGCGCCAGCGCATAGCCGCCCTCGTAGAGCAGCGTGCCGAGGATCCACGCCAGCCAGAACAGGCCGAAGGCGAGCGCCAGCGCGGAGACCGTCAGCAGGATGAAGTTGGTCCGGCGCCGCGCGCGGTAGATCGGGTTCGCCGGCGCGATCACGCTGGCCGCGATGAGCGAGGCGCTCACGTGCGCCTTCCCTCGCTCTTGGCCAGCTGCATCAGCAGCAGCTTGGAGAGCGCGAGCACGATCGTGGTGATCAGAAACAGGATCAGCCCCAGCTCGATGAGCGCCGAGAAGTACAGGTCGCCCACGGCCTCGGTGAATTCATTGGCGAGCGCGGAGGCGATGCTGTTGCCCGGCGCCATCAGCGATGCCGCGAGTCTTTGCGCGTTGCCGATGACGAAGGTGACCGCCATCGTCTCGCCGAGCGCGCGGCCGAGGCCCAGCATGATGCCGCCGATCACGCCGACCTTGGTGTAGGGCAGCACGACGCGCCAGACGACTTCCCAGGTCGTGGCGCCCAGCCCGTAGGCCGATTCCTTCAGCATCGCCGGCACCAGCTCGAACACGTCGCGCATCACCGCGGTGATGAACGGAATCACCATGATCGACAGGATGAGCCCCGCGGTCAGCATGCCGATGCCGATCGGCGGCCCGGCAAACAGCGCGCCGGCGAGCGGCAGGCCCGAGAAGGCGGCGATCAACATCGGCTGCACGTGGGTCTGGAACAGCGGTACGAACACGAACAAGCCCCACATGCCGTAGATGATCGAGGGAATCGCCGCGAGCAGCTCGATCGCGGTGCCGAGCGGGCGCTTCAGCCAGGCGGGCGACAACTCGGTGAGGAACAGCGCGATGCCGAAGCTCACCGGGACGCCCACGACCATCGCGATCGCCGAGGTCTCCAGCGTGCCGAAGATCGGCACCAGCGCGCCGAAGTCCTCCTGCACCGGGTCCCAGGCATCCGACCAGATGAAGGAGAAGCCGTATTTTTGCAGCGTCAACTGGCTGCCGGCGAGCAGCGTCAGCAGGATTCCCGCGAGCAGGCTGAACACGAGCAGCGCGAACAGCCGCGTCAGCCATTCGAACGCGACATCCTTCCACGGCGCCGAGCGGAGCTGGCGCGGCCCAGGGGCTTGCGCAAGCGCCGATGTCTGGTTCTCGCGGACGGCGTTCAAGGTAGCTGCCGGCATCGGTTCGTCACCTTTCGAATTCTAAGATCGCGCTCGTGACCGGCGAAAAGACAAGGGGCGCCGAACCGCCGCCCCTTGCCCGATCAACCACTTGCCCGGGGATTCGCGCCGGCCGGGTCGCCTCAGTAGAGCGCCTTGCCGGAAGCGTCCTTGATCTGCTTCCAGTTGCCCTGAATGATGCCGACCACCGAATCCGGCATCGGGATGTAGTCGAGCTCCGAGGCCATGTTGTCGCCGTTCGCGTAGGACCACTCGAAGAACTTCAGCACCTGCCTGGCGTTCTCGGGATTGGCCTGCACCTTGTGCATCAGAATGAAGGTCGCGCCGGCGATCGGCCAGGAGTCCTTGCCCGGCGCGTCGGTAAGGATCATGTACATGCCGGGCGCCTGCTTCCAGTCGGCGCCGGCGGCCGCGGCCATCACCGCCTGCGGCGTCGGCGAGACGACGTGGCCGTCGCGATTCACCATCTTCGCGGTCGCGAGCTTGTTCTGCTTCGCGTACGCCGATTCGACATAGCCGATCGCCCCGTCGATGCGGCCGACGTAGTTGGCGACGCCCTCGTTGCCCTTGCCGCCGACCCCGGCGGGCCACTTCACGGCCGTGCCCTCGCCGACCGCCGATTTCCAGTCCGGGCTCACCTTCGAAAGGTAGTTCGTGAAGATGAAGGTCGTCCCCGAGCCGTCGGAGCGATGCACCACCGAGATCGCCTGATCGGGCAGCGCGACGCCCGAGTTGCTCGCCTTCAGCGCGGGATCGTTCCACTTGGTGATCTTGCCGAGGTAGATGTCGGCCAGCAGCTTCGGCGTGAGGGTGATCTGACCCGCGCTCACGCCCTTGATGTTGTAGACCGGAACCACGCCGCCCATGACTGTCGGGAACTGCATCAAGCCGTCCTTCTCGAGCTGCTCGGGCTGGAGCGGCATGTCGGAGGCGCCGAAATCGACCGTCTTGGCCGTGATCTGTTTGATGCCGCCGCCCGAGCCGATCGACTGGTAGTTCAGGCCGATGCCGGTCGATTTCTTGTAGGCGTCGGCCCATTTCGCATAGATCGGGTAGGGAAAGGTCGCGCCCGCGCCGGTGATGTCGGCGGCCTGCGCCGCGGCGCAGAGGACGGCACTCGCTGCGACCAACGCTTGCATTGCGGATTTCAGTCTCATATGTCGCCTCGTCTCTGGATGAATGGCGACGAGTTTATGAAGCCGATGTTACGGCCCCGTGACAGCCCGCGGGCGTAGAATCGGCCGAGGCAACTACCTGATATCTCCCGGAGATTCCCATGAACGCGCCCAAGCAGGCCGGCCTGCCGCCGCTTTCCCTAAAGGACCCGAAGCTGTTCCGCGACCAGTGCTATCTGGACGGCGCCTGGACCGGCGCCGACTCGAAGAGGACCTTCGCCGTGCACAACCCGGCCACGGGCGAAGCGCTCGGAGGCGTGCCCGACCTCGGCGCGCTCGAGACGCGGCGCGCGATCGAGGCGGCCGAGCGCGCGCTGCCCGCGTGGCGCGCGAAGACCGGCAAGGAGCGCTCGGCCATCCTGCGCAGGTGGAACGACCTCATCGTCGCCAACCTGGAGGACCTCGCGCTCCTGCTCACCACCGAGCAGGGCAAGCCGTTGGCGGAGGCGAAGGGCGAGATCCAGATCGGCGCGGCCTACGTGGAGTGGTCCGCGGAGGAGGCGAAGCGAATCTACGGCGATACGATTCCCACGCCCTGGGCCGACCGGCGCATCGTGGTGATCAAGCAGCCGGTGGGCGTGTGCGCGGCGATCACGCCGTGGAACTTCCCGCACTCGATGATCACGCGCAAGGTTGCGCCCGCGCTCGCCGCGGGCTGCACGGTGGTGCTCAAGCCCGCCGAGCAGACGCCCTACTCGGCGCTCGCGCTCGCGGAGCTCGCCGAGCGCGCGGGCTTCCCGAAGGGCGTGCTGAATATCCTCACGGGCGACGCGCCCGCGATCGGCGGCGAGCTGTGCGCGCACCCCTCCGTGCGCAAGGTGTCGTTCACGGGTTCGACCGAGGTCGGGCGCCTGCTGATGCGGCCATCGGCGCCGACGGTGAAGAAGATCTCGCTCGAGCTGGGCGGCAACGCGCCCTTCATCGTGTTCGACGATGCCGACCTCGACGCCGCGGCCGAAGGCACGATCGCCTCCAAGTTCCGCAACAGCGGCCAGACCTGCGTGTGCGCGAACCGGCTGTTCGTGCACGACATGGTCTACGACGCCTTCGCGGCAAAGCTCGTGGAGAAGGTGAAGGCGCTGCAGGTGTCGCCGGGCGCCGAGCCCGGCGCGGCGCAGGGCCCGCTCATCGACGCGGCCGCGCTCGCCAAGGTCGAGG
>DATIYN010000126.1:0-3961 GCA_035517595.1 Burkholderiales bacterium | reverse complement strand
GCGCACCGTGGTGGGCGCGCTGCTGGTGTTGTCGGGAATCGCCCTGCTGGGCGTGCGATGAAGCCGCTGGAGCATCTCGTCATCCTCGACTTGTCGCGCGTGCTCGCCTGCCCGTTCGCGAGCATGATCCTCGCCGAGCTCGGCGCCACGGTGATCAAGGTCGAGCAGCCGGGCGCGGGCGACGAGACGCGCGGCTTCGAGCCGCAGCTCGCGCGGGACAGCGCCTACTTCTTCGCCTGCAACCGCTCGAAGGCCTCGATCACGGTCAACCTGCGCAGCCCGCAGGGCCAGAAGGTGATCCGCGAGCTCGCGCAGAAGGCGGACGTGCTGGTGGAGAACTTCCCCGCGGGCGCGCTCGCTCGCCACGGGCTGGACTTCACGATGCTCTCGGCCCTGAATCCGCGCCTCGTGTACGTCTCCTGCACGGGCTTCGGCCAGAGCGGACCGTACGCGCACAAGAAGGGCTACGACACCGTGTTCCAGGCGATGGGCGGCCTCATGAGCCTCACGGGCGAGAAGGGCGGCGGGCCGGTGAAGCCCGGCCTGCCGGTGGCCGACCTCAGCTCGGGCCTGTGGGTGGCGATCGGCATCCTCGCGATGGTCGCCGGACGCGAGCGCAGCGGCCGCGGCGCGCACCTCGACTTCTCGATGCTCGACGGCCAGGTGAGCCTTCTCACGCTCGCCGCGGCGCGCTACTTCGCGCTCGGCGAGGTTCCGCCGCGCCTCGGCACCGAGCACCCGGGGCGCGTGCCCTCGGCCACGTTCCGCTGCAAGGACGGCAAGTTCGCGCACCTCACCGCGGGCGACCAGCACTGGGTCCCGCTGTGCAGGGCACTGGGTATCGAAGAATGGGGTTTGCCTTTTCATTCGAATCAAATCCGGGTTGAAAGACGGGCAGAAGTCATGAGGAAGCTTTCCGGGGAGATCGAGAGCGTCAACCGGGCAGATCTCCTGCAAATCCTCGACCAAGCCGACGTGCCCGTGGGGCCCGTGAACGACGTCGCGGAGATTCTCGCGGATCCGCACGTGCGCGCGCGCGGGCTGGTGGGCAGCTTCGACTATCCGGGCGTGGGCGAGTTCAGGGCGCTCGGGCTGCCCTACAAGTTCCTCGGCTGGGACGACCCGGCGATCGGCGCGCCGCCCGCGCTCGGCGCGGATACCGAGACGGTCCTCGCGGAGAGATTGGGCTATTCGCCGGAGAAGATCGCCGAATTGAAGGCGGCGAAGGCGATATGAGCGCCGTCCTCTTTTCGGTGCAGGACGGCGTCGGTACGCTTACGCTGAACCGGCCCGAGAGCCGCAATGCCCTGAACCTCGAGATGTGCGAAGGAATTGCCGGCTCTGCGATTCGTGCGGCTCAGGATATTTCCATAAAGCTTTTCATCGTGAAAGCGAGTGGTACGACGTTCTGCGCAGGCGCAGACCTGAAGGAGCGCCGGGGCATGAGCGCGGAGCAGGTGCGCGAGCGGCGCTTGAAGGGTTTTGCCGCCTACGCGGCGCTGGAGGCGCTGCCGATGCCCGCGATCGCGGTGGTCGAGGGACCGGCCGTGGGCTCGGGCTGCGAGATCGCGGCCGCCTGCGACTTCATCGTCGCGACGCCGGCCGCCTCGTTCCGCACGCCCGAAGCGACGCGCGGCACGGTGGGCGCGACGCAGCGCCTGCCGCGCATCCTCGGCAAGCGCCTGGCCAAGGACCTGATGTTCACCGGTCGGACGCTGAGCGCGGAAGAGGCGAAGCAGCTGGGGCTGGTTTCGAGGCTGCTCGAGCCTGCGGAACTCGAAGTCGAACTGCAAAATATGCGAAGAACCGTTCTTGACGCTCCCCAGCAATCGCTGCGCCTCGCCAAGCGCTGCATCGACCGCGGCGTCGAGCGCGATCCCGAGGGCGCGCTGGAGGAAGAGATCGCGGCGATCGAAGAGCAGCTCGCCTCCGGTCAATGGATGGGAAAGAAGTGAGCTGGCGACCCAGGGTCTTGGAGGATTTTCTCCATGCATGGCCTTCCGATCGTGAGGCTCTGGTCACGCCATCTGCTCGACTCACCTACGAAAATCTCCTCGAGAAGGCAAGACAGTCCGCCGGCGCGCTCCAGGCGCTCGGCATCGGCAAGGGCGACAAGGTCGCGATCCTGCTGCCCAACGGCGAGGACTGGCTCGCGCTGTTCTACGGCGCGGCGCTCATCGGCGCGGTCACCGTGCCGGTCAACACGCGCTTCAAGGCCGCCGAAATCGGCTTTTGCCTCAAGCAGTCCGGCGCCAAGGTTCTGATCTACGTCGAACGCTTCCTGAACCACGACTATGGCTCGATGGTGAAGGACATCGGGTTCGAGAACGCCTTTGACGTTTCACGAATCGCCCTTCCGCATGGAGCGATGAAAAGCGTTGCCGTGAGCCCGGACGACCTGCTGCTCATCCAGTTCACGTCCGGCACGACGGCCTACCCGAAGGGCGCCATGCTCACGCACGACAGCATGCTGCGCAACGCCCGGGAGGCCGGCGTGCGCATCGGCGTGCGCGCCGAGGACCGCTACTTCAACTGCCGGCCGTTCTTCCACGTCGGCGGGTCCACGCTGTCGGCGCTGATGTCGCTCGTGTTCGGCTGCTGCCTCGTGACGCTGCCCGCGTTCGAGGCGCGCGCCGCGCTGGAGATGCTCGAGCGCGAGCGCTGCACGCTGACCTCGGGCAACGACACGATCTTCCAGATTCTCATGGGCCACGAGGATATTGCGAAGCGCCGCCTGCATCTGCGCGGCGGCTGGGCGGCCGCGGGACCGCAGACCCTGCGTCAGATCATCGATCGCCTGGGCATGAAGGCGGTGTGCGCCGCCTACGGGTTGTCGGAGGCTTCGCCCAACGTGGTGATGAGCGACTGGCGCGATCCCGAAGCGCTTCGTGTCGCCGGCTTGGCGCTGCCTCTTCCGGGAACTGAAATCAGAATTTCAAAGGAAGGCGAAATTCAGATCCGCAGCTGGAGCGTGATGCGCGGCTACGTGAACGATCCGGAGGCGACGGCGCGCGCGTTCACGCCCGACGGCTGGCTGCGCACCGGCGACCTGGGCGAGCTGACGCCGGAGGGGCGCCTGCGCATGTCCGGGCGCCTCAAGGACCTGTTCCGCGTCGGCGGCGAGAACGTCGCGCCCGCGGAGGTGGAAGAGGTGCTGCTCGCGCACCCCGCAGTCGAAACCGCGCAGGTGATCGGCGTGCCGGATCAACGCTTAGGGGAAGTTCCTTGTGCCTACGTGACGCTAAAGGCCGGAGAAGAAACGACGGAACAAGAACTCACGAGCTGGTGCAAGGAGCGCTGCGCGAATTTCCGCGTGCCGCGGTACCTGCGCATCGTCGCGGACTTCGAGTCCGTCGGCATGACCGCGAGCGGCAAGGTGCAGAAGCAGAAGCTGCGCGAGCGCGCGCTCAAGGATTTCGGGCTCGGCTAGCGGCATGAGCGGCCGCGCCGTCGCCGTCCTTGCCCTCGGCGGCTTCGCGAGCGCCGCCGCGCAGCGCGCCGCGGACCCGCTGCTGCCGCTGCTCGCGCAGGCGTTCGGCACCACCGCGGGCGGCGCCTCGGCCGTGATCACCGCCTTCGCGGTCGCCTACGGCGGGCTGCAGCTCGTCAACGGCCCGATCGGCGACCGCGTCGGCAAGTACCGCATGGTGTTCTGGGTCACCGCGATCTCCGCGGCCGGCAATCTCGCCTGCGCGCTCGCGCCGACGCTGCCGCTGCTGGTCGGCGCGCGCTTCGCGAGCGGCGCCACGGTGGGCGCCATCGTGCCGCTCGCCATCGCCTGGATCGGCGACGCGGTACCCTACGAGCGGCGCCAGCCCGTGCTCGCGCGCTTCCTGATCGGCAGCATGCTGGGCGGCGCGGTGACGACCTCGCTCTCGGGCGCGCTCGGCGAGCGGTTCGGCTGGCAGGCGATCTTCTACGTGCTCGCCGCGCTCTACGTGGCGGCGGCGGCGCTCCTGTA
>DATIYN010000125.1:0-18462 GCA_035517595.1 Burkholderiales bacterium | reverse complement strand
CCGCCACCAGCGCCGCGCGCGCGCGCTCGGCCACGCCGCCCGCGGTGCTCGCGCCTTCCATCGACAGGTCGTCGCTGTAGATTAGGCCCTCGAACCCGAGCTTGCCGCGCAGCACTTCCCGCAACCAGTACTTCGAATAGCCCGCGGGCTCCGCGTCGGCCCGCGCATAGACGACGTGCGCGGGCATCACCGCCGCGAGCCCCGCCTTGATGGCCGCCTGGTAGGGCAGCACGTCCTTGCGCAGCACGTCCTTGAGCGGCCGCTCGTCGCGTGGCACCGCGTGATGCGAGTCGACGGCGACGAAGCCGTGGCCGGGGAAATGCTTGCCCACGGCCGCCATCCCGCCGCCGGCCAGGCCCTCGATGAGCTGCGCGGCGAGCGCGCCGACCGCGGCGGGATCGTAGTGGAAGGCGCGGTGGCCGATCACCGCGCTCGAGCCGTAGTCGAGGTCGAGCACCGGCGTGAAGCTGAAATCCACGCCGTACGCGCCGAGCTCGGCGGCGATGACCGTGCCGACGGCGCGCGCCGACCGCTTTGCCTTTTCCCTGTCACGATCCCAGAGCACGCCGATCTGGCGCATCGGCGGAATCGCCGTGAAGCCCTGCGTGAAGCGCTGCACGCGCCCGCCCTCGTGGTCCACGCAGATCGGCAGCTCGGGCTCGCGCAGCCGCGAGATCTCCCCGGTGAGCGCGAGCAGCTGCTCGGGGCTTTCGTAGTTGTGCGCGAACAGGATCACGCCGCCCGCCGCCGGATGCAGCAGGCGCCTGCGGTCGTCGTCGCCGAGCGCGGGGCCGGCGGGGTCGAGCACCACCGGGCCGAGCGGAAGCCTTATCCGCCGCATTCCAGGATCACGGTCGCCGAGGCGATCTCCTTCTCGTCGGTCAGCGAGAGATGGCTGCGGTGGATGCTTCTTTGCCTCAAGAGCTCCTGGAGTTCCTCCGAAAACTCGAGTTGCGGCTTTCCGGACTTCAAATTGACCACCCAGACGCCGTGCCAGTTGGCAGGAGCGTGGATGCCGGTCCCGAGCGCCTTGGTGAAGGCCTCCTTCGCGGCGAAGCGCTTGGCGAGGTAGGCGACAGGCTGCTTGTGCGCGCGGAAGCGCCGGAGCTCCGGTTCGCACAGGATCCGCTTCGCGAAACGCTCGCCGAAGCGCCGCAGCACTTCCTCGATCCGCCGGACCTCGATCAGGTCGGTGCCGACGCCGTAGATCATCTGCCCCCCCGGGCCGCCTCGGTCATCAGGCGCTTCATCTCGCGAACCGCTTCGCGCAGGCCGACGAAAAGCGCGCGCGCCACGATCGCGTGGCCGATGTGCAGCTCGCGCACGCCCGGCAGGCGCGCCACCGGCTGAACGTTGAAGTAGTTGAGCGCATGGCCTGCGTTGAAGCGCATGCCGAGCGCGCGGATTTTCTCGCCGGCTCTCATCAACTTCTTCAATTCGGAGACAACCGCCGGGCTCTCGGCGTCCCTGCCCTTCGCGTGGAACGCATGTGCGTAGGGGCCGGTATGCACCTCGCAGACCAAGGCCCCGATGCGCTTTGCCGCCTCGACCTGCTTCGGGTCCGCATCGATGAACACGGACACCACGATGCCGGCATCCTGGAGCTTCTTCACCTTGTTCTTGAGCTGCTTTTCCTGTGCGCGGACGTCCAGCCCGCCCTCCGTCGTCACTTCCTGCCTGCCCTCCGGCACCAGCATCGCCATCTCGGGCCGGATGCGGCGCGCGATCGCCACCATCTCGTCGGTCGCCGCCATCTCGAGGTTGAGCTTGATGTGCGTGAGCTCGCGCAGCCGCGCGACGTCCCGGTCCTGGATGTGGCGCCGGTCCTCGCGCAGGTGCACGGTGATGCCGTCGGCGCCGCCCAGGTGCGCCTCGACCGCGGCCCAGACCGGGTCCGGCTCCCAGGTGCGCCGCGCCTGGCGCACGGTCGCGACGTGGTCGACGTTGACGCCGAGCTCGATCACAGGTCCTGCAGCTCCGAGAGCACGGCGCGCGTATGCAGCGCCTGGCCGCCGAGCCGCTCGGCGATGAGGACGCGCATGAGCCGCCGCGCCTCTTCGCGCGTGCGCGCGTCGCCGTAGTCGTCTGCCGCCATGTCGAGGAGCGTTCTGCCGCTCACCACCGATTCTCCGCCGTCGCGCCGGGTTTCCACGGGGCCGCGCTCAGCCTCGTAGGCGTAGCGCTTGCCGGGCTCGATCGCCGCGCCGCTCGCGGCGTCGCGGTCGAGCACGGGAGCATACCCGAGTTCGGCGAGCATCCTGCGCTCGAAGCATCGCAGGATGGCCGCCTGTTCCGAGGGCGCGAGCGACGCGGCCGCACTCAGGCGCGCCAGCGCCTCGACGTACGCGTCGAACAGCCCTTCGTGCGCGTCCTCGCGCGGCAGCAGGCGCAGAAGCAGCTCGTTGAGGTAGAAGCCGCACATCAGCGCGGTGCCCGCGAGCGGCTTCTGCCCGCCGCCCCACTCCGCCGCCATCAGCGTGCCGAGCTCCGCCGACGCGCTCCAGGTCAGCCGCAGCGGATGGAAGGCGAGCAGCACGCCGCGCATCGCCGAGCGCGGCCGCCGCGCGCCGCGCGCGAGCAGGCTCACGCGGCCGAAGCGGCGCGTGAACGCCTCGACGATGAGGCTCGTCTCCTTGTAAGGGTAGGAATGCAGGAGGTAGCCCGGTTCCAGCTCGGCCCTGCGCTTCATCGCCGCCTCAGCCGTAGCCCAGCTGCTTGAGCAGGCGCGCGTCCCCCGACCAGTCGCGCCGCACCTTGACCCAGACGCCGAGGTACACCTTGCCGCCGAACAGCTGCTCCATGTCCTTGCGCGCGGCGCTCGAGATCCGCTTGAGCAGCTCGCCGCCGCGGCCGATGACGATCGCCTTCTGGCTGTCCTTCTCGACCCAGACGGTGGCCTCGATGCGGCGCAGGCCGGGCCCGCTCCCGCGCTTCCCCTCCTCCTTGAAGCTCTCCACCGAGACCTCGCAGCGGTAGGGCAGCTCCTCGCCGAGCAGCTGGAACAACTTCTCGCGCAGGATTTCCGCGGCGAAGAAGCGCTCGTCCTTGTCGGTGAGCTGGTCCGCGGGATAGGCGGCGGGGCCTTCGGGCAGCAGTGCTTCGAGCACGCGCAGCAGCTCGGCAATGTTCCTGCCGGTGCGTGCCGAGACCGGCACGATGGCCGCGAAGTCGCGCTCCTGGCGCAGCCGGTCCACGAACGGCAGCAGCTCGCCGGCGCGCTTCAGGCGGTCGATCTTGTTGACCACGGCGACCACGCGCTGCGCCGGCGGGATGCGCGCGAGCGCCGCGCGGTCCTCCTCCGTGTAGCGCCCTGCTTCCACGACGAACGCGACGACGTCGCAGTCCTGCGCGCCGTCGGTGGCCTGGCGGTTGAGCGCCCGGTTCAGCACGTTCAGGTGCCGCGTCTGGTACCCGGGCAGGTCCACGAACACGTACTGGCAGACCGGCGTGGTGAGGATCCCCGAGAGCGTGCGGCGCGTGGTCTGCGCCTTCGCGGAGACGATCGCGAGCTTCTGGCCCACGAGCCGGTTGAGCAGGCTCGACTTGCCGGTATTGGGGCGCCCGGCAATCGCCACCGTGCCGCAGCGAAACGTCATGCGTTGATCTGCTTGAGCAGATTCGCGGCCGCCTGCTGCTCGGCGCGCTGCCGCGAACTGCCCGTGCCCCTGGACTTCAGGCCGAGATCGCCGACCAGGCACTCGACCTCGAAAACCAGGTTTTGCTTCTCGCCCGAAGTCGAGACAACCGAATATTGCGGCGTAGCCCGGCGGCCGGCTTGCAGGAACTCCTGAAGCCGGGTCTTGGCGTCCTTCTCGATCGCATCGGGATCGAGTCGCGAAAGGGCGCTGCCGTAGGTTCGCGCGATGACGCTCCGCGCCGCCTCGTAACCCGCGTCCAGGAACACCGCTCCGAAGATCGCCTCCAGAGCGTCGGCGAGGATCGACGGGCGCTTCGCGCCTTCGTTCCTAGCGGTGCTCTCGTCGAGCCGAAGGAATTCGGCAATCCCGAGCCCGCGCGCGATCGCGGCAAGGGATTCCTCCCGGATCAGGTCCGCGCGCATTCGCGAGAGCTTGCCTTCCGGCTGTCCGGGCAGCTCCTGGAACAGCGACTCGGTGATGACGCAGCCGAGCACGCTGTCGCCGAGGAATTCGAGGCGCTCGTAGTGCGGCGAGCCGAAGCTGCGGTGCGTGAGCGCCTGCGCGAGCAGCGCAGGGTCCTTGAAGCGGTGGCCGATGCGCCGCTCGAGATCCGGGAGGCGGGGCACCTGCGGGGCCGGGGCTACTCTGCCGTCTTCGAGCTCGCGTTGAACTCGATGTAGACGCCGACGTTCGCGACCAGCGGGATCTCCTTGCGGTAGGCGACCGAGACCACCACCTGGCCGCCGTCCTTGGTGATCTCGAGGTCCGAGCCCTTGACCGAATCGACGGCGTCGATCATGGCGCGGTTGTCGAAGCCCTTGCGGATATCGGTCACGGAGGTTCCGCCGCGCGCCTCTGCGCCGAGCGCGGTCACCGCCTTCTTGATCGCGAAGAATTCGATGTACGAGGGCGCGAGCTTCATCCCGAGCATCGCCAGCGTAATCAGGATCACGGCCGCCATCAGCAGGCCGCTCAAGGTGATGCCAAACTGTCTTTTGCGCATGTCGCTGCCTCCCGAAAGAGCCGCCCGCGGGCCTCTGGACATCAGCGGAACGAACCGAAGCGGCCCAGTTCGCCCAGGTTGAGCCAGATGAAGAACGCCTTGCCGACGATGTTCTCGTCGGGCACGAAGCCCCAGACCCGGCTGTCGCTCGAATTGTCCCTGTTGTCGCCCATCACGAAGTAGTGGCCCGGCGGCACCGTGCAGACCAGGCCCCCGTTATTGTAGTCGCAGTTCCCGGAATGCCTGAATTCCATGACCCGGCTGACGAACCCGGGCGCGTCCTTCTCGAGGATGATCTCGTGCCCGGCGCCGTCGAAGCTTTCCAGGTAGTGGGGGTAGAACTGCAGGCGCTCGCGCGATTCGTAGTCCGGCAGCGGGCGGCGCGCCGCCACGCGGCCGTTCACCGTGAGCACCTTGTCGCGGTACTCGATGCGGTCGCCCGGCAGGCCGACGACGCGCTTGATGTAGTCGAGCGACGGATCGGCCGGATAGCGGAACACCATCACCTCGCCGCGCTTCGGGCTGCCGACCTCGATGACCTTCAGGTTCATCACCGGCAGCCGGATGCCGTAGGCGAACTTGTTCACGAGGATGAAGTCGCCGATCAGCAGCGTCGGGATCATCGAGCCCGAGGGGATCTTGAACGGCTCGACGAGGAACGAGCGCAGCAGGAACACCACGAGGATCACCGGGAAGAAGCTGATCGAGTACTCGACCCACCACGGCTGTTTCGCTTCCCCCGATCTCTTGCTTCTTAGGAAATACTTGTCCAAGAGCCAAACCAGCCCGGTGACCACCAGCAGCAGGAACAGGAACAGGGCGAAGTTCATCGCGGGCCGTTCTATTTCTCGCCCGTCTGCAGGACGGCGAGGAATGCCTCCTGCGGGATCTCGACCGCGCCCACCTGCTTCATGCGCTTCTTGCCCTCCTTCTGCTTCTCGAGGAGCTTCCTCTTGCGCGTGACGTCGCCGCCGTAGCACTTGGCGATCACGTTCTTGCGCAGCGCCTTGACGTTCTCGCGCGCGATGATGTTCGAGCCGATCGCCGCCTGGATGGCGACGTCGAACATCTGCCGGGGAATCAGGCCGCGCAGGCGCTGCACGAGGTCGCGGCCGCGGTGCTGCGCCGAATCGCGGTGCACCATCGCCGACAGCGCGTCGACGCGCTCGCCGTTGACGAGCACGTCCAGGCGCGCCACGTCGGCGGCGCGGTACTCCTTGAACTCGTAGTCGAGCGAGCCGTAGCCGCGCGTGATCGACTTCAGCCGGTCGAAGAAGTCCATCACCACCTCGGAAAGCGGGAGCTCGTAGGTGAGCACCACGTGCCGCGCGGAGTAGTGCATGTTGACCTGCACGCCGCGCTTCTGCAGGCACAGCGTCATCACCGGCCCAACGAACTCCTGCGGCAGGAAGATCGTCGCCGTGATCACCGGCTCGCGGATCTCCTCGATCTTCGAGGGATCGGGCAGCTTGGCCGGGTTGGACACCTGCTCCACCGTGCCGTCGCGCAGGCGCACCTCGTAGACGACGGAAGGCGCCGTGGTCACGAGCGCGAGGTCGTGCTCGCGCTCCAGGCGCTCCTGCACGATGTCCATGTGCAGCAGGCCGAGGAAGCCGCAGCGGAAGCCGAAGCCGAGCGCCTGCGACACCTCGGGCTCGTAGTGCAGCGAGGCGTCGTTCAGGTGCAGCTTCTCGAGCGCCTCGCGCATCGCCTCGTACTGGTTCGACTCGACCGGGTAGAGCCCGGCGAAGACCTGCGGCTTGATCTCCTTGAAGCCCGGCAGCGGCGCGGCCGCGCGCCGGTCCGCGCGCGTGATCGTGTCGCCCACCTTGGCGGCGCGCAGCTCCTTGATGCCGGCGACCACGAAGCCCACCTCGCCCGCCGCGAGCGCCTCCTTCGGCTTCGACTTGGGCGTGAACACGCCGACCTGCTCGCACAGGTAGTCCGCGCCGGTGCTCATGAGCTCGATGCGGTCCTTCGGGCGCAGCTCGCCGTCGACCACGCGCACCAGCATCACCACGCCGACGTAGTTGTCGAACCAGGAGTCGATGATGAGCGCCTTGAGCGGCGCGCCGGCCTGGCCGCGCGGCGGCGGCACGCGCTCGATGACGCGCTCGAGGATGTCCTGCACGCCCTCGCCGGTCTTCGCGCTCACGCGCAACGCATCCTGCGCCGGGATGCCGATCACGTCCTCGATCTCCCGGATCGCGTTGGCCGGGTCGGCCGAGGGCAGGTCGATCTTGTTGAGCACCGGGATCACCTCGACCTTGAGCTCGGTCGCCGTGTAGCAGTTGGCCACGGTTTGCGCCTCGACGCCCTGCGAGGCGTCGACCACGAGGATCGCACCCTCGCAGGCCGACAGCGAGCGGCTTACCTCGTACGAGAAGTCGACGTGTCCCGGCGTGTCGATGAGGTTCAACAGGTAGGTGTCGCCGCTGCGCGCCTTGTACTCGAGCGCCGCCGTCTGCGCCTTGATGGTGATGCCGCGCTCGCGCTCCAGGTCCATCGAATCGAGCACCTGCTCGGCCATCTCGCGCTCCGAGAGACCGCCGCAGATCTGGATGAAGCGGTCCGCGAGCGTCGACTTGCCGTGGTCGATGTGCGCGATGATGGAGAAGTTGCGGATGCGGTTCTGTTCCATAAACAAAGAGGGCGCCGAAGCACCCTCCAAGTCGCGCTATTTTACCGCAAGCCGCGCGGCGCGATCTCCGCTGGCGCGCGCCTCAGCCCTTGTCGGAAAGTCCGTTGACGGTGACGAACGCCATCGAGTCGCCGCGGCGGATCTGCAGCGTGAAGACGGCGCTCTTGTCCAGGCTGGCGAGCAGCCTGTTGAGCTGTTCGACCGACTTGATCTCGGTATGCTGGCCCTTGTGAACCACGCTGAGCACGATGTCGCCGCGCCGCACGTCGGCGCGCACGTCTGCGCGCACCTCGGTCACCAGCACGCCGGCGGAGACCTTGAGCTCCTCCTTCTGCTTCGGCGTCAGGTCGCTCACCATCACGCCGAGCCGGTTGGCCGCCGCCGCCGCCGGGCGCGGCGGGCGCGCCGCCTCGCGGCTCGCCAGACGGTCCTCCTCCCATTCGCCGACCGTGATGCCGAGCTTGCGCGCCGCGCCCTTGCGCCAGACCTCGAGGTCGGCCTTGGTGCCGGGGCGCAGCGCGGCGACGAAGCGAGGCAAGTCGCTCTGTGCGTCGATCGCCTTGCCGTCGAAGCGCGTGATGATGTCGCTCGACTCGATGCCGGCGTGCTCGGCCGGGCTGCCCTTCTCCACCGAGACCACCAGCGCGCCGCGCGGCCGGTCCAGGCCGAACGAGGTCGCGAGGTCCTTCGACACCTCCTGGATCGCCACGCCGATCTTGCCGCGCGACACGCGGCCCTTCTCCTGCAGCTGCTTCTGCACGTCGAGCGCGACGTCGATCGGGATCGCGAACGCGATGCCGAGGTAGGTGCCGGTCGGGCTGAACAGCCTCGAATTGATGCCGACGACCTCGCCGCGCATATTGAACAGCGGGCCGCCCGAGTTGCCGACGTTGATCGCCACGTCGGTCTGGATGAAGGGCACGAGGTTCGCGTCCTGCATGATCCGCCCCTTGCCCGAGACGATGCCGGCGGTGACCGTGTTCTCGAAGCCGAACGGCGAGCCGATCGCGACCACCCATTCGCCGACCTTGAGCTTGTCGGGGTCGCCGAACTTGACCGCCGGCAGCGCGCCCGCCGGCTCGATCTTCAGCAGCGCGATGTCGGTGCGCTTGTCGGTGCCGATCAGCTTGGCCTTGAACTCGCGCTTGTCGGTGAGCTTGACGGTGATCTCGTCGCCGCCCTCGACCACGTGCTCGTTGGTGAGGATGTAGCCGTCCTTGCTGATGACGAAGCCCGAGCCGAGCGAGCGGCTCTCCTGGCGCGGTCCGGGCTGCGGCAGCTGCGGCACGAAGCGGCGGAAGAACTCCTGTCCCTCCTCGCTCTCGATGCCCGGGAACTGCGGCACGGCCTGGGCGCGGCGCGCCAGGGTGGTGCTGATGTTGACCACGGCCGCGCCGTAATCCTCGACGAGCCGCGTGAAATCCGGCAGCTCTCGCGTCTGCGCGGCCGCCGGCGCGAGCCACGCCAGAGCCAGCGCGGCGATCCACATGCGGGTCCAGCCCATGCGTCCTCCCCCTCGTAATCCCGCCCCTATTGCGGGCGGCGGTACTCGACCTGGTTCGCCATGCGCTGCACGCTCGCCGCCGGCGCCTCGCCGACCACGGTCACCACGTGGTTCGCCACTTCCCGCGTGTAGATATGGAAGGCTCCCATGCTCGACAGGCCCGGCCGCACCGGGTCCGTGCGGCCGGCCATCGGCTCGATGAACACCGACACCGCCACCATGCCGTCGGAGTACACCATCTGCCCCGCGGGCCGCGACTCGCCGAGCTTGCGCGTGACCTCGGTCACCTTGCGGAAGCCAGGCAGCTCGCCGCCGACCGTCCAGCCGGCGCGCGCCAGGTCCGCCGGCGCCACCGCCGCGTCCTCGATGCGCCATTTCTGCGCGGAATTGCGCGCGCGCACGCGCTCGCGCGGCACGTTGCCGATGGCGAGCTGCGCGAACGTGAATTGCTCGACGGTCTCGCCCTTGCCGTTGAAAGTGCGGGCCTTGAGCAGCATGCCGGTGTTGACGTCGGCCCAGAGCTTGTAGCCGTAGCGCAGGTCGTCCTTCGGCGTGAGCACCACCGCCTCGCATTCGTAGCCCGCGACGCGCAGCCGCTCGCCTCGCGAGATGCTGTAGTTTCGCGCGAGATCGGAAATCTGCTCGGGCAGCATGCCCGGGAACGCGCGCGGATCGATGCGGCGCTCGACCTTCACGGTGCGGCTCTCGGGAAGGTAGCAGCGCACCGTGTCGCGCGTGCGCACGATCTCGCGCGGCAGGCCGTCGAGCACCTCCACGCGCTCGACTTCGCCGCCGGGCGCCGCGATGCGGTCGATGTGCGACGTCTCGGTGCGCTCGCCCTGCTGGTAGACGAAAGTGCCCGAATACGACAGCTTCTCGGTCGCCTGGTAGATCCTGCGCAGCAGCGCCATCGCGTCGGCGGGCGCCTGCGCGGGAGCGCCCGTCTGCGCCTGGCAGGCGCCGCAGAACGCCAGCGCGACTCCAAGCGCGCGCAGCATCAGCGCTGCGGCCCGCTGCTGTCGCTGGACACCGTGCGCACGTAGGGCGCGATCCCCTGCAGCGGCATGCGCGGGGAGTAGGTCTGGTGCGCGAGCAGGTAGTCGTTGGCCGCCTCCGGCGGCGCGACCTGGACTAGCTCCACCTGCTGGGCGCCGCCGCCGGCCGCCGCGACCGGCGGCTCGGGCGCCGCCGGCTCTTGCGAGAAGAACGTCACCGAGACGAAGGCGACCGCCGCCAGGCTCGCCGCCGCCGAGAGAACCTGCCATCGATGCTGTTCGAGCACCCGTCCGACGCTGCGCCGCGGCGCGAGCACCGTCGGCTCCGCCGCCAGGCGCGCCGCGAGGCGGATTGCGAATCCCCCGGAGAGCCGGTGCGCGTCGTGCATCGCATCGCCGATCAGGTGGTAGGTGCGCCAGGTCTCGCGCGCTTCGCCTTCGGACCGCAGCGACTCCAGCGCGCCGGCCGCCTCGCGGCCGTCGAGCTCGCCATCCATCAATGCCGAAATCTTCGACTTCATCTTGCTACCACCTCTTGTCCTTCGCCCCGTCCAGCAGCGGCCTCAGGCGCTCTGCGATCGCCTCGCGCGCCCGGAAGATCCGGGAGCGCACCGTGCCGATCGGGCAATCCATCAGCTTCGCGATCTCCTCGTAGCTCATGCCCTCGAGCTCGCGCAGCTGAATCGCGCTGCGCAGTTCCTCGGGCAGCGACTCGATCGCCGCGTTGACCGTATCGCCTATCTCCTTAGACAGCAGCAGGCTGTCCGGCGTATTGATGTCGCGCAACAACGCGCCGCTTTCCTGCCCCTCCGCCTCCTCGGCCTCCACGTCGGTCGAGGTCGGCGCCCTCCTGCCCATCGCCACCAGGTAGTTCTTGGCGGTGTTGATGCCGATCCGGTACAGCCACGTGTAAAACGCGCTGTCGCCGCGGAACGAGGGCAGCGCACGGTACGCCTTGATGAACGCTTCCTGGGTCACGTCCTCGACTTCGCCCGGGTCGCGGATCAGGCGCGACAGCAGCCGTGCGAGCTTGCGCTGGTACTTCTCCACCAGCAACTCGAAGGCCCGCTTGTCGCCGCGCTGCGCGCGCTCGACCAGCAGCCGGTCGATTTCGCGCTCAGACACGCCGGGGCGGCCCCTCGCCCGCCATGCCTATGTGCCACAGACAATGGCCTTTGCAAATAGTTCGTTGCATGCGCCGCCTTAAGACGAAGCAGGAAGTTGCCGCCGCGCCACGGCGGGCAGCTTTCCCCAGAGCGCCCAGAGGCGCAGCAGGCGAAAGTTGCCGGCGGTCAACATGCCGTCGGCGACCAGCAGCGTGCGGCGCCGCGCCGAGCGCAGGCGCAGCGGCACCCACAGACGGGTCACTCCGCCCGGCCGAGGCGCGATCTCGCAGAATTCGCCGTCGGCAAAGTGACAAATTGCCTCTCCCGAAGGATGAATCTCGATCGCGCGCGGCGAGCGGCGCCCCCGCAGCAGCGCGCGGTCCCAGGCGGCTGCCGCTCCGAGCAGGCAGAGCAGCAGCGCGGACCCGATCCCCGACCAACCTGTCAGAACCGTCAGGAAGCAAATTCCCGCACTCCCGTGCAAGAGCATGATGACCGCCGCCAGTCGCGGCGAGGGCGAAAGCGCGAGCCGGACGGACCGGGCGCTGTTCACGGCACGGCCTCAGAGCCGGCGGAAGACCAGCGTGCCGTTGGTGCCGCCGAAGCCGAACGAGTTGGACAGCGCCGCCCGGATGCGCATCTGACGCGCCGCGTTGGGCACGTAGTCCAGGTCGCAGGACGGATCCGGCGTCTGCAGATTGATGGTGGGCGGCGAGACCTGGTGCTCGAGCGCGAGGACGCTGAACACGGCCTCGACGCCGCCGGCCGCCCCGAGCAGGTGCCCGGTCATCGACTTGGTCGAGTTCACGGCGATCCGCTTCGCGCGCTCGCCGAACGCGCGCTTGACCGCGACGGTCTCGGCGATATCCCCGAGCGGCGTCGAGGTGCCGTGCGCGTTCACGTAATCGATGTCCTCGGCGCCGAGCTGCGCGTCGCGCATCGCGTTGCGCATGCAACGGAACGCGCCGTCGCCGTCCTCGGCCGGCGCCGTCATGTGGTACGCGTCGGCGGACACGCCGTAGCCGGCGAGCTCGCAGTAGATGCGTGCGCCCCGCTTCATGGCGTGCTCGTAATCCTCCAGCACCACCGCACCCGCGCCTTCGCCGAGCACGAAGCCGTCGCGGTCCTTGTCCCAGGGTCGGCTCGCGCCCGCCGGATCGTCGTTGCGCGTGGAGAGCGCGCGCGCCGAGGCGAAGCCGCCCATCGCGAGCTCGGTGACGGTGGCTTCCGCGCCGCCGGCGATCATCACGTCGGCTTCGCCGTAGCGGATCGACTTCGCCGCCTCGCCGATGCAGTGCGTGGACGTCGTGCAAGCCGTGACGATGGCGAGGTTCGGGCCCTTGGTGCCGAGCATGATCGACAGATTGCCGGCAATCATGTTGATGATCGTGCCCGGGATGAAGAACGGCGAGATGCGCCTCGGCCCGCTCTTCAGCAGCTCGTTGTGCATTTCCTCGATGAGCGGCAGGCCACCGATGCCCGAGCCGAAGTTGATGCCGAAGCGCTCCGCAGTCTCCGGAATCACGGCGTTGCCCGAATCCTTCCAGGCTTGCAGGCCCGCGGCCATGCCGAGGTGAATGAAGCGGTCCATGCGGCGCGCTTCCTTCGGCGAGAGGTACTTCGAGACATCGAAGCCCTTCACCTCGCCGGCGATCTGGCTGGCGAGCCGCGAAGGATCGAAGCGGGTGATGCGCGCGATGCCGGACTTGCCGGCGAGAACCGCGTCCCAGGCTTCCGGGATCGTGTTCCCCACCGGGCTGATGATGCCGAGCCCGGTGACGACTACTCTGCGGCGTTGCACTGTCTGGCGGGGCTGCGCGGCGCCGTCAGCCCTTGGCGTGCGCCTTCACGTAATCGATGGCCTGCTGCACGGTGGTGATCTTCTCGGCGTCCTCGTCCGGGATCTCGGTCTCGAACTCCTCTTCGAGGGCCATCACCAGCTCCACCGTATCGAGCGAATCGGCGCCCAGATCGTCGACGAACGACGACTCGGTCTTGATCTCGGCTTCGTTCACGCCGAGCTGCTCGGCAATGATCTTCTTGACCCGCTGTTCGATGTTGTCCATGCCTTGCTCCTTCCCAGTTCGCAATCGATATTTTACCGGAATCAGGCGAGATACATTCCGCCGTTGACGTGCAGCACCGCGCCGGTGACGTAGCCCGCGGCGGGCGACGCGAGGTACGCGACCGCGGCGGCGATGTCCTCGGGCTGCCCGAGGCGGCCGAGCGGAATGCGCGCGAGCAGCGCGCGCCTCTGCTCCTCGGGCAGCGCGCGCGTCATGTCGGTGTCGATGAAACCCGGCGCGACGCAATTGACCGTGATGCCGCGGCTGCCGAGCTCCTGCGCGAGCGACTTCGACATGCCGACGATGCCCGCCTTCGCGGCCGCGTAGTTCGCCTGGCCCGGGTTCCCGGAGGCGCCGACCACAGAGGTGATGTTGACGATGCGCCCCCAGCGCGCCTTCATCATGCCGCGCATCACGGCGCGCGACAGGCGGAACACCGACTTCAGGTTGGTCTCGATGACCTCGTCCCAGTCCGCGTCCTTCATGCGCAGCGCGAGGTTGTCGCGCGTGACGCCGGCGTTGTTCACGAGGATCGCGATCGCGCCCGCCTCCCGCTCGATCTCCGCGAGCGCGGCGTCGGTCTGCGCCGTGTCGCGCACGTTCATCACCTTGCCCGCGAGGCCGGCCTCGGCGATCGCCTTGACGCCGGCTTCGCCGGTCGCGGTGCCGAAGACCTTCGCGCCGCGCTTCGCGAGCTCGACCGCGATCGCGCGCCCGATGCCGCGCGACGCGCCCGTGACGAGTGCGACCTTGCCTTCCAGCATCTCAGCCTCCCCCCGCTATCCCCGAATCGCGGCGAGCGCAGCCTCGAGCGAGCCGCGGTCGGCCGCCGCGAAGCCCTGCAGCTTCGGTTCGATGCGCTTCACGAGTCCCGCCAGCACCTTGCCGGGGCCGCATTCCACGACGTGCGTCACGCCCTGCGCGGCCATGCTCCTGACGATCTCCACCCAGCGCACGGGCGAGGCCGCCTGCCGGACGAGTGCGTCCTTGATCTTGGCGGGATCGGGTTCCGCTCTTGCGTCGACGTTGTTGATGACGGGAATGGAAGGAGCGAGAACAACGACATCCTCCAGGAATTCCGCCAGCTTGCTCGCGGCAGGCTGCATCAGGCTGCTGTGAAAGGGCGCGCTCACCGGCAGCGGCATCGCGCGCTTGGCGCCGCGCGCCTTGCATGCCTCGATCGCGCGTGCGACCGCTGGCTTGTGGCCCGCGATCACCACCTGCCCGGGCCCATTGAAGTTCACCGCCTGCACCACTTCGCCTTGCGCGGCCTGCGCGCAGGCTGCGCGCGTGGCGTCGTCGTCCAGGCCGAGGATCGCCGCCATCGCGCCCTGGCCCTCGGGCACCGCCTCCTGCATCGACCGCGCGCGGAAGCGCACGAGCGGCAGCGCGACCTCGAGCGTCAGGGCGCCCGCCGCGACCAGCGCCGAGTATTCGCCGAGACTGTGGCCCGCAAGCATCGCCGGCGCCGGGCCGCCCGCCGCGACCCAGGCGCGGTAGGCGGCGATTCCCGCCGTCACCATCGCCGGCTGCGTATTCACCGTGAGATTGAGCTGCTCGGCGGGACCTTCGTCGAGCAGCCGGAGGAATTCCGCGCCGAGCGCCGCGCTCGCCTGCGCCCGCACCGCGTCGACGCCCGGCAGGCCGTCGTAGGCTTTCAGCATGCCGACCGACTGCGAACCCTGTCCCGGGAAGACCATCGCAAGCTTCATCTGTCCGTCCTCACATCGTCACGAGGCTCGCGCCCCAGGTGAAGCCGCCGCCCACGCCCTGCAGCATCACGCGCTGTCCCGGCTTGATCCTGCCCGCGCGCACGTATTCGTCGAGAGCGAGCGGCACCGAGGCCGCGGAAGTGTTCGCGTGGTGATCGACCGTGACCACGAGGCGCTCGCGCGGCAGCCCGAGGCGCTTGGCCGTCGCTTCCAGGATGCGCACGTTGGCCTGGTGCGGGATCAGCCAGTCGACGTCCGCGAGCGTCATGCCCGCCGCGGCGACGACCTCGCGCGCGCATTCGTCGAGCACCTTCACCGCGATCTTGAACACCTGGTTGCCCTGCATCTGCAGGAAAGGCGAGCCGATGATGCTGCCGCCGCAGACGTTGCCGGGCACCGAGAGGATGCCCGCGTAGCTGCCGTCGGCATGCAGCACCGAGGCATGCACGCCGGGCCGGTCGGCCGCGGCGAGCACGACCGCGCCCGCGCCGTCGCCGAACAGCACGCAGGTGGCACGGTCGTTCCAGTCGAGGATCCGCGAGAACACCTCGGCGCCGACCACGAGCGCGCGCTTGTGCGTTCCCGCCCGGATGAAGTTGTCCACCGCGGCGAGGCCGTAGACGAATCCGCTGCATACGGCCTGCACGTCGAAGGCCGCGCCGCCTTTCGCGCCGAGCTTCGACTGGAGCAGGCAGGCGGTGCTCGGAAACACGTAGTCGGGCGTCGAGGTCGCCACGACGATGAGATCGAGCTCCTCGGGTTTCACGCCCGCGGCCGCGAGCGCGCGCCGGCTCGCCTCCAGCGCGAGATCGCTGGATGCCTGCGACTTGTCGGCGATGTGCCTCTGCCGGATGCCGGTGCGTTCCTGGATCCAGGCATCGCTCGTCTCCAGCCGCCTGGAGAGCTCGTCGTTGGTGAGGACCGTCGGCGGCAGGTAGCTGCCGGTGCCGGCGATGCGCGACCAGGTCATGCGTGCGCCTTGGCCATGCTGTCGGTGATCCGGCGGACCACGTCGTGGCGCACCTCCTCGGCCGCGCGCCGCAGCGCCTGGCCGAACGCGTAGCGGTCCGCGGAGCCGTGGCTCTTGACGACGATGCCCTTCAGGCCGAGCAGGCTCGCGCCGTTGTAGTTGCCGGGGTCCATGCGCGCGCGCATGGCCTTGAGCACCGGCATCGCGAGCAGCGCCGAGAGCCTGCGCAGCGGGCTGCGCGAGAACTCCTGGCGCAGGAAGCCGACAATCATCTTGGCGACGCCCTCGGAGGCCTTCAGCACGGAGTTGCCGACGAAGCCGTCGCAGACCACGACGTCCACCGTGCCCTTGTAGATTTCGTCGGCCTCGACGTTGCCTTGGAAATTGAGCCCGCTCGCGCGCAGCAGTTCGCCGGCCTGCTTCACGGTCTCGTTGCCCTTGATGTCCTCGATGCCGATGTTGAGCAGGCCCACGCTCGGGCGCTCGCGGTGCTCGACCGCCGAGACGAGCATCGCGCCCATGACGCCGAACTGCATGAGCTGCTCGGGCGTGCAGTCCACGTTTGCGCCGAGGTCCAGGAGGTAGGTATAGCCGCCCTTGGAATTCGGCACCCCCGTCGCGATCGCCGGCCGGTCGATCGCAGGCAGCGTCTTCAGCACGAAGCGCGAGATCGCCATCAGCGCGCCGGTGTTGCCGGCGCTCACGCAGGCGTGCGCCTCGCCGCTCTTGACGAGGTCGATCGCGACGCGCATCGAGGAATCCTTCTTGTAGCGCAGCGCCTGCGCCGGCGGCTCGTCCATCGCCACGACCTGCGCGGCATGCTCGACGCGCAGCCCCGGCCCGGGTCCGGCGCCCAGCTTCGCGAGCTCGGCCTCGATGGCGTCGCGCGGCCCGACGAGGACGAACTCCACGTCCGCGTTCGCGCGCCGGAGATCGAGGGCGGCCGGTACCGTCACATGGGGGCCGTGATCGCCCCCCATGCAATCAACGGCGACGGTGATCGTCAGTCGCCCTTACCCTTGGCGACCTTCTTTCCGCGGTAGTAGCCGCTCGGGCTGATGTGATGGCGCAGGTGCGCTTCGCCCGTGGTCGGCTCGACCGCGAGCGCGGGCGCCGTGAGGAAATCGTGGGAACGGTGCATGCCGCGCTTGGACGGCGACTTCTTGTTCTGCTGGACTGCCATGTGTTGCTCCTAGTTGAAGACTGAATCAGTGTTTCGTCCCGCCCATCAGGCCTCGCAGGCCGGCGAACGGACGCTGCCGCGCGCCCGCCACGTCGGCAGCGGCCGCGCGGCGCTCGCAGGCCTCGTGCCGCGGCGCGATCGGGATCGCGAGCAGCACCTCGTCCTCGACCAGCGCCTGCACCGCCATTTCCTTGCCCGCGACGATGCTCTCGGGCCCTTCGGCCTCCAGAGGCTCGGCGTCGACGTCGGCCTGCGTCGGCGCCAGCCGCAGCGAAGTCTCGATGCGCAGCGGCAGCTCGAGCGCGCCGAGGCACCGCTGGCAAGTCAGGTGCAGCTCGCCGCGCACCTTCAGGTGCAGCGCCGGGCGCCCCCGCTCCTCCGCGACTCCCTGCAACTCGTAATGCAGAACCCCTGCCGTCGAGCGCAGCACATCTCGCAAACGCAGGAATTCGTCGACCGGCCATGTCCCCCGCAGCCTCGATGCGGCCTTCGCGAATTCGAGGCCGTCGATGACCGGCTGGTGCGACATACGGGGGCGAATGGTATCATCCACGAAAATCTCTGTCAAAACAAAGCCATGCCATCTTCCCGGCGGCTCGTTCTCGCCTCGACCTCGAGATACCGGCGCGGGCTCCTCGAGCGCCTCGGCATGCCCTTCGAGTGCGCCGATCCGCAGTCGGACGAGGCCGCGGCCGCCGGCGAGGCGCCCGCGGCCACCGCCGCGCGCCTGGCCGAAGCGAAGGCGCGCGCGGTGGCGATCCGCTTTCCGGACGCGCTGGTGATCGGCTCGGACCAGGTGGCCTCCTGCGACGGCGCGCGGCTCGAGAAGCCCGGCAACCACGAGAACGCCGCGCGCCAGCTCGCACTGGTGAGCGGCCGGACCGCGCGGTTCGACACGGCCGTGGCCGTGCTCGACACGCGCTCGGGCTCGCTGCGCTCGCGCGTCGTGCCCTGCCGCGTGACGTTCCGCGAGCTCGACGCGGCGCGCATCGAGCGCTACCTGCGCCTGGAGCAGCCCTACGATTGCGCGGGCAGCGCAAAGGCGGAGGGACTCGGCATCGCGCTCATCGAGCGCATCGACACCGAGGACCCGACTTCGCTGATCGGCCTGCCGCTGATCGCGCTCGGCGAGCTGCTGCGCGAATCCGGCTTCGACGTGCTGGGCTGATGCCCGGCGTCCTCTACGCGATTCCGGCGCCGCTCGGCGCCGCCGCCGCCGACGCGTTGCCGGCCTCCGCCCTCGAGACGGTCAGGACGCTGCGGCATTTCGTGGTAGAGAACGCGAAGACGGCCCGCGCATTCCTGAAGGAAATTGCGATGCCATGCGCCATTCAGGAGCTTGACATATCGGTTCTTGAAGCCGACGTCGCGAGGCCTATGGAAACACTGCGATCGAACCAGTCCGTCGGCCTGCTCTCGGAAGCCGGCTGCCCGGCGATCGCCGATCCCGGCGCGGGGCTCGTCGAGGCCGCGCACGCGGCCGGCATCCGCGTGGTGCCGCTCGTAGGTCCTTCCTCGATCATTCTCGCGCTGATGGCCTCGGGGCTCGAAGGCCAGCGCTTCGCGTTCTGCGGCTACCTGCCGCGCGAGGCGGCGGCGCGCGACCGGCGCATCCGGGAGCTCGAGGCGCGCTCGCGGCGCGGG
>DATIYN010000124.1:0-12230 GCA_035517595.1 Burkholderiales bacterium | reverse complement strand
CGTGCTGGCGATCGCCTTCCTCGCTTCGCGCTATTGGCTGCTGCCCAAGGTCGAGCAGCATCGCGACGCGATCGAGGCGCAGATCTCGCGCGTGGTCGGGCTGCCGGTCAGGATCGGCGCGCTGAGGGCGGACTGGCAGGGCTTTCGACCGCGCCTGTCGGTCAACGACGTGCGGCTCTTCGACCGCGAGGGCCGCGAGGCGCTCGTGCTGCCGGCGGTAGTGAACGTGATCGCGTGGCGCTCGCTCTTCGTGGGCGACCTGCGGCTGCATTCCTCGGTGATCGAAGGTCCGAAGCTCGCGGTGCGCCGCGCCGCCAACGGCGATCTCTACGTGGCCGGCATTCGCGTCGCCGGCGACCAAGGCGACAGCAAGGTCACCGACTGGCTCCTCAGCCAGGACCGCATCGAGATCCGCGGCGCAGAGATCGAGTGGCTGGACGAGCTGCGCCACGCGCCGGCGCTGCGCCTGTCGGCGCTCAATTTCCGCCTGGAGAACGACGGCGACGAGCACCGCATCGGCGTGAGCGCGCGACCGCCGCGCGAGCTGGGCCCCGGCGTCGAGGTGCGCGCGAGGCTGGAAGGCGCGAGCGTGCGCCAGGCGGCGAACTGGAGCGGCCGCGTGTTCGCGCAGTTCGGCTACACCGACATCGCGGGCTGGCGCGCCTGGTTCGACTATCCGATCGACGTCCGCCGCGGCGAGGGCGCGCTGCGCATCTGGGCGACGCTCGCGGCGGGCCAGGTGTCGCAAGCGACCGCCGACGTCGCGCTCTCGGGCGTGCAGGCGCAGCTCGCGCGCGAGCTGCCGCTGCTAGAGGTGAGCACGGTGCGCGGCCGCGTCTACGGCCGGCAGACGGTGCAGGGCTACGACTTCGGGATGCGCAGCCTGTCGCTGCAGCGGCCCGGCGCGCCGCCGATGAACGGCACGAGCTTCCATGCGAGCTGGCAGCCGGCGAGCGCGACGGCGCCCGCGCGGGGCTCGCTGGAGGCCAATCTCATCGAGCTGGGGCCGCTCGCGCACCTGGCCGAATACCTGCCGTTCCCCGCCGACCTGCGCGCGCTGCTCGCCGAGCTCGACCCGCAGGGCAACCTGCTCGATGCCCGCTTCCAGTGGCAGGGCGAGCTGCCCGAGCGCGCGACCTACGTGGCGCGCACGCGCTTCGCGGGCCTGAGCGTGCGCGCCTGGCGCAGCATTCCGGGCGTCAGCAACGTTTCGGGCAGCCTCGACGCCAACGAGAAGAAGGGCACGCTGATCCTCGCCTCGCGCAAGAGCGAGGTCGATTTGCCCAAGGTGTTCCCGGAGCCGCGCATCGCGCTCGATTCCCTGGGCGGCGAGATCGGCTGGGAGCGCGGCGCCGGCGGCGGCCTCGCGGTGCGCCTCGACGGCCTGAACTTCGCGAACGCGGATCTCGCGGGCAGCGCGAGCGGCAGCTATGCCTGGCGGGGCGAGGGCCCCGGCGTGATCGACCTCACGGCGCAGCTGTCGCGCGCCGACGGCAAGGCGACCGCGCGCTACCTGCCCCTGGCGACGGTGATGGGCGAGCGCACGCGCGAGTGGGTCGCGAGCGCGGTGCTCTCGGGCCAGGCGAGCGACGCGCACCTGCGCCTGAAGGGCGACCTGCGCGATTTTCCGTTCGTCGATCCGGCCAAGGGCCAGTTCCAGGTGACGGCGAAGGTCAGCGACGCGGTGCTCGATTACGCCGAGGGCTGGCCGCGCATCGAGGCGATCGAGGGCAGCCTCCTGTTCGAGCGCGACCGCATCGAGATCGTCGGCAACAGCGGCAGCATCCTCGGCGTGAAGATCGCGAACGTGCACGTCACGCTGCCCGGCATGCTGGATCCGAGCCCGCACCTCGTGGTCGACGGCGGCGCCGAAGGCCCGACCGCGCTGTTCCTCGACTTCGTGCGCGAGAGCCCGGTGAGGCGCATGACGGAGGGCTTCACCGACGCGATGAGCGCGCTCGGCCCCGGCAGGCTCAAGCTGCACCTCGACCTGGCGCTGCACGAGATGGCGTCGAGCCGCGTCGCCGGCGAGTACCAGTTCTCCGGCAACGCCGTCACCGTGGATCCGCGCCTGCCGCCCATCGAGCGCGCGGGCGGGCGTGTCTCCTTCACCGAGTCGTCGCTCGCGCTCGCCGAGGCGCGCGGGCAGCTGTTCGGCGGCGAGCTGCGCGTCTCGGGCGGCGGCAAGGGCGAGTCCGGCATCGTGATCGCCGCCGATGGGCGCGCCACCGTCGAGGGACTGCGCTCGCTCATCGACCACCCCTGGCGCCGGCGCTTCTCGGGGGCCACGCGCTACACGGTGGCGGTCGTCGTCAAGGGCGGGCGGGCGCAGCTCACGCTCGATTCGACGCTGGAGGGGATCTCGAGCGCCCTGCCGGCGCCGCTCGCGAAAGCGCCGTCCGAGGCGCTGCCGCTGCGCATCGAGGTGTTCCCGGGCGAGGGGCGCGACCGCGTTTCCGTGGCGCTCGGCCCGCCGACCGGTCGCATCATCGTCGCCGAATTCCTGCGCGCCGCCGCGCCCGCGGAAGCGGCGGGCGGCTCCCCCGCGCCGGGCGCGATGCAGGTGCAGCGCACGCTCGTGCTGCTGAATCCCGTGCCGGGCGAGACGCAGGTCGTGCCGGACAAGCGCGGCACCACCGTGCGCGGGTCCTTGCCGGCGCTGGACCTGGAGCGCTGGATGCCGCTGTTCACGGAGGCCGGCGCGGCCGCCGGCACTCCGGGGTCGGGCGAAGGCGCGGGCTACGACGTGCGCGTCGGCGTGCTCGACGCGCTCGGCAAGCGCATGCGCAGCGTGGCGCTGCAGGGGGTCGCCGACGCGAGCGGCTGGTCGGCGAGCGTGAGCACGGCGGAATTTGCCGGCGACGTCGTCTACCGCACCGAGGGCAGCGGCCGGCTGGTGGCGCGCTTTTCGCGTTTTTCGCTGCCCGAGGATTCGCCGAACGCGAAGCCGACCGAGGAGGCGCGCGACCTGCCGTCGGTAGACATCATCGCCGACGAATTCACCCACCGCGGGCGCAAGCTCGGCCGCGTCGAGATCCTCGCGCGGCACGACGGCCGCGACTGGCGCATCGACAAGCTGGCGATGACGAACGCCGATTCCGCGCTCACGGGCAGCGGCCTGTGGCGGCAGGCCGAGCCCTCGAGGGCCGCGGGCGACCCTACGCGCACCTCGCTCGCGTTCAAGCTCGACGTCAGCGACATCGGGCAGTTCCTCGACCGCTTTGGCTACCCCGAGCACCTGAAGGGCGGGCGCGCGAAGCTCGAAGGCACGCTCAACTGGAACGGCGACCCCGTGACGCTGGACTACGCGACGCTCGGCGGCCAGCTGCAGATGCAGGCCGAGGACGGGCAATTCCTCGAGATCGAGCCCGGCATCGGCAAGCTCGTGTCGCTGATGAGCCTGCAGATGCTGCCGCGGCGCATCACGATGGACTTCCGCGACGTGTTCTCCAAGGGCTTCCAGTTCGACAAGATCACCAGCAGCCTCGCGATCGAGCGCGGCGTGATGGCCGTGAAGGAGTTCCACATGAACGGGCCGGCGGCCGACGTGCTGATGAGCGGCCAGGTCGACCTGTCTCTCGAGACGCAGAACCTGAACGTCAAGGTGATCCCGCAGCTCGGCGACACGGCCTCGACCGTGGTGGGCCTCGTGCATCCGATCGCCGGCGTGGCCACGCTGATCGCCGGCCGCCTCATGAAGAACCCCCTCGGCAAGGCGTTCGCCTACGACTACGCCATCAGCGGGACCTGGTCCGAGCCGAAGGTCGAGAAGCGGCAGACGGTCACGCAGTCGCTCAGCGCGCCCTCCGACCTCGGCCTGCCCAACCGGTAGGGCTGAAAACAGGGGACAATCGCCGGATGGAAGCCGACGTCCTCCTCGCCACCGCCGACGCCTGCCTGCTCGCGCCGTTCGATCTCGAGCGCCGCAAGCTCGAGGCGGTGTACGGCGCGCTCGCCGGAAGGCGCCTCGATTACGCGGATCTTTACTTCCAGCACACGCGCAGCGAGGGCTGGAGCCTGGAGGAGGGCATCGTCAAGTCGGGAAGCTTCTCGATCGAGCAGGGCGTCGGCGTGCGCGCGGTCTCGGGCGAGAAGACCGCGTTCGCCTATTCCGACGAGATCAGCTTCGCGGCGCTGCAGGACGCGGCGCGCGCGACGCGCGCGATCTCGCACGCCGGCAGGTCGCAGGCCGGAAAGGTGGCGAGGCGCGCGGCCGCGCCGCAGCGCTACGCGCCCGTCGACCCGCTCGCCACGCTGGATGCGGACGCGAAGATCGCGCTGCTGGAGAAGCTCGAGCGCCTCTGCCGCGCCGCCGATGCGCGCGTGACGCAGGTGATGGCGCACCTCGGCGCCGAGTACGAGGTGGTGCTTATCTCGCGCGCCGACGGCGCGCTGGCGGCCGACGTGCGCCCGCTCGTGCGGCTGTCGGTGCAGGTGATCGCCGAGAGCGGCGGGCGCCGCGAGATGGGCCACGCGGGCGGCGGCGGGCGCACCGGCTACGAGCATTTCAGCGACGATGTGCTGCGGGGCTACGCGCGCCGGGCGGTCGCGCAGGCGCTGGTGAACCTGGAGTCGGTGTCCGCGCCCGCGGGCACCATGACCGTGGTGCTCGGCCCGGGCTGGCCGGGCATCCTGCTGCACGAGGCGATTGGCCATGGCCTGGAGGGCGACTTCAATCGCAAGGGCAGCTCGGCGTTCTCGGGCCGGCTCGGGGAGCGCGTCGCCTCGCGCGGCGTGACGGTGGTCGACGACGGCACGCTGCCCAACCGGCGCGGCTCGCTGACCGTCGACGACGAGGGCAACCCGACGCAGCGCACGGTGCTCATCGAGGACGGCGTGCTGCGCGGCTACATGCAGGACAGCCTGAACGCACGCCTCATGAAGATGCCGCTGACGGGCAACGGCCGGCGCGAGTCCTTCGCGCACCTCACGATGCCGCGCATGACCAACACCTACATGCTCGCCGGAACGCACGACCCGCAGGAGATCCTGCGCAGCGTGAAAAAGGGCCTGTACGCGGTGAACTTCGGCGGCGGGCAGGTGGACATCACCAACGGCAAGTTCGTGTTCTCGGCCGCCGAGGCCTACCTTGTCGAGAACGGCAGGATCGGCGCGCCGGTGAAGGGCGCCACGCTGATCGGCAACGGCCCGGATGCGCTCACGCGCGTCAGCATGATCGGCAACGACCTGCGCCTGGACGAAGGCCAGGGCACCTGCGGCAAGGAAGGCCAGAGCGTGCCGGTCGGCGTCGGCCAGCCGACGCTGAAGATCGACGGCCTGACCGTAGGTGGAACCGCGGGCGGCGCTGCTTGAGCGAGTCGCTCGCCGCCAGGATACCCGACGGGGCGCTGCTCGCGCTGCCGCCGGACTACTCGCTGGTGGCCATGGAGGTGGTGCGGGCGCTGATTCGCCGGCGCGCGAAGGGTCTGCGCCTGCTGGGCGTCCCCATCCTCGGCCTGTCGGCCGACCTGCTGATCGGCGCCGGCTGCGTCGCCGAAGTCGAGACGAGCGCGGTGTCGCTCGGCGAGGCGGGGCTGGCGCCGCGCTTCACCGAGGCGGCCGAGAAGGGCGAGATCCGCGTCCGGGACGCGACCTGCCCCGCGATTCACTCCGCGCTGCAGGCGGCCGAGAAGGGCGTGCCTTTCATGCCTTTGAAGGGCGTATTGGGTTCGGATTTGATTTCCGCAAGACCGGATTGGAAGGTTCTTGAAAATCCGTTCAAGAAGGAAGATCCGATTCTCCTGTTGCCGGCCATCCAGCCCGACGTCGCGCTGTTTCACGCGCGCTGGGCGGACGAGGCGGGCAACGTTTGGGTCGGCCGCCGGCGCGAGCTCGCCACCGCAGCCCACGCCGCGAAGTCGGTGCTGGTCAGCGTCGAGGAACTGCGCAAGGGCGACATGCTCGAGGACGAGCTCCTCGCGCCGGGCGTGGTCTCGTCGATCTACGTCACGGCGATCGCGTGCGCGCCGCGCGGCGCATGGCCGCTCGGCACGCCGGGCCTCTACGGTATCGACGATCTGCATCTCTCGCTGTACGCCAAAGCCGCGAAGACGCGCGAGGGCTTCCAGCGCTACCTCGACGAATGGGTCCTTACGCCAAGGAAGAGCTTCTCGCCTGCGTGATCGCCCGGCTGCTGGCGGGCAGCCGCCATGCCGCGATCGGCGCATCCTCCCCGATCCCGGCGACCGGCGCCTTCCTGCACCGCTACGCCGATCCGTCCTTCCGCGTGTCGCTGCAGCAGCGGCGCACGGCGAATCCGTTCACCGAGGGATCGCGCGAGCTGTTCGACCTCGCCGGCCAGGGTCGCATCGACACGTTCTTTCTTGGCGGCGCGCAGATCGACGGCGAGGGCGCCATCAACCTGGTGCGCGCCGAGGGCAAGCGCTTTCCAGGCTCCTTCGGTTCGGCCTACCTGTATTCCGTGATTCCGAACACCATCCTGTTCCGCGAGGAGCATTCCCGCCGAACGCTGGTCGCCAAGGTCGAATTCGCCTCCGCGCGCGGCACGCCGAAGGCCCTGCTCACCGGCAAGGCGCTCTTTACCTGGCAATCGCAGCGCCGCCGATTCCGCCTTGAAAGCGTGCATCCGGGCGCGAGTGCCGAAGACGTCCGGGAAAACACGGGCTTTGCGTACGACGCGGCGCAGCAACCTGCCGCGACGCCGGAGCCCGACGCGCAGGAACTGGCGCTGCTGCGGGGTCCGGTGGCGCGCGAAATCGCGGAGAACTACCCGGAATTTGCGCGCAGAATCTGGTGTTCGAAGGGCGTCTGAGCCTCGCTTCCAGGGAGAATCCGACATGATCCGCCTGACCATCAACGGCAAGTCGCACAGCATCGACGCCGAACCGGAAACGCCGCTGCTGTGGGTGATCCGCGAGCAGGCCGGCCTCACCGGCACCAAGTACGGCTGCGGCATCGCGCAATGCGGCGCCTGCACGGTCCACGTGAACGGCGAACCCCTGCGCTCCTGCAGCGTTCCGGCGAGCGCCGCCGTCGGAAAGAAGATCACGACGATCGAGGGGCTCGCCCAGGGCGGCAAGCTCACCAGGGTGCAGCAGGCCTGGCTCGCGCACGACGTGCCGCAGTGCGGCTATTGCCAGTCGGGGATGATCATGGCGGCGGCCGCGCTGCTCGCGAAGACGCCGCATCCGACCGACGCGCAGATCGACGCGGCGGTCACGAACATCTGCCGCTGCGGCACTTTCCAGCAGGTGCGCGAAGCGATCCATACGGCGGCCAAGGCCTAGGAGGCAGCCATGATTCAAGCTCCGAAGCTCTCGCGCCGCGCCTTCCTCGTGTCCGGCGCCGCCGTCGGCGGCGGTCTGGCGATCGGCTTCAATCCCTTCGGCGGCGTTCAGGTAGTGCGCGCCGCGGACGGTTCGCCCGAGATCGGTCCTTGGGTCGTGATCCGTCCCGACGACACGGTCGTCGTGCGCATCGCGCGCTCGGAGATGGGCCAGGGCTCGCTCACAGGGCTCGCGCAGATGGTCGCCGAAGAGCTCGAGTGCGACTGGAAGAAGGTCACCTGGGAATACCCGACGCCGGGCGAGAACGTCGCGCGCAACCGCATCTGGGGCGATTTCGGCACCGGCGGCAGCCGCGGCATCCGCACCTCGCACGACTACGTGCGCAAGGGCGGCGCGGCGGCGCGCATCATGCTCGTGCAGGCGGCGGCGAACCAGTGGAACGTGCCCGCGTCCGAGTGCGCGGTCGCGAGCGGCGTGATCCTGCACAAGGCCTCCGGGCGCAAGACGACCTTCGGCAAGGTGGCGGAAGCCGCCGCGAAGCTGGAGGTGCCGAAGGACGTGCCGCTCAAGGACCCGGCGCAGTGGAAGATCATCGGCAAGCCGCTCAAGCGGCTGGACACGGCCGACAAGCTGACCGGCAGGCAGGTCTACGGCGCCGACCTGAAGCTGCCCGGCATGCTGAACGCGGCGATCAAGGACTCACCCGTGTTCGGCGGCCGGATCAAGAGCGTGGATTCCACGAAGGCGGCGTCGATGCCGGGCGTGAAGAAGGTGTTGACGCTGCACGACTCGGCAGTCGTCGTCGTCGCCGATACCTGGTGGCACGCGAAGCTCGCGCTCGACGAGGTGAGAATCGCCTGGGACAACGGCCCGTCGGGAAACATCTCCAGCGCGGACATCGACAAGATGCTCGCCGCCGGACTGGACGCGGACCAGGCCTTCGTGCACAACCAGAAAGGCGACGCCGCGAAGGCGATCGCGGAGGCCGCGAAGAAGGTCGAGGCGATCTACGACTATCCGTACCTGAACCACGCCTGCATGGAGCCGATGAACGCCACTGCGCTCTATAGCGCGGACAAGTGCACGGTGTGGTGCCCGACGCAGAACGGCGAGGCCGCGCTCGCGGCGACCGCGGAGGCCTCCGGCCTGCCGGTCGCCAGGTGCGACGTCATGAAGATCCACCTGGGCGGCGGCTTCGGCCGGCGCGGCTTCACGGACTACGTCACCAAGGCCGTGCTCGTGGCGAAGGAGATGCCGGGCACGCCGGTGAAGCTGCTCTGGTCGCGGGAGGAGGACATGGCGCAGGGCCGCTACCACCCGATCATGAAGGCGCGCCTCACGGGCGGCCTGGATGCGAGCGGCAATCTCGCGGGCCTGCGCATCCGCCTCTCGGGCCAGTCGATTCTCGCGTCGGCGCGCCCCGAGGCGCTCGACAAGGGCAAGGACATCCTCACGTTCCAGGGTCTTTGGCCGGCCGGCGAGCACTCGCTCGAGTACACCATCCCCAACCTGAAGATCGACCACGCGATGCGCAATTCGCACGTGCCGCCGGGTTTCTGGCGCGGGGTGAACATCAACCAGAACGCGATCTTCCTCGAGTGCTTCATGGACGAGCTCGCGGAGGCCGCCGGCCAGGATGCGCTCGAGTTCCGGCGCAAGCTCATGGCGGACCGGCCGAAGTCGCTCGCGGTGCTCAACGCGGTCGCCGAGAAGGGCGGCTGGGGCAAGCCGGCGCCGATGGGGCGCCACCGCGGCCTTGCGCACTTCCGCGCCTTCGGCAGCTACGTCGCGGCGCTGGCCGAGATTTCGGTGAAGGACGGCAGCAAGATAAAGGTGCACCGGATCGTGGCCGCCACCGACACCGGCTACGCGGTGAATCCGGCGCAGATCGAGCGCCAGATCGCGGGCTCCTTCGTCTACGGCCTGTCGGCCCTCTTCTTCGAGGAGTGCACGCTCAAGGACGGCGCGATCCTGCAGTCGAACTTTCACGACTACGACTCGATGCGCCTGGCGCAGATGCCGACGGTCGAGTCCATCGTGATGCCCTCGGGCGGATTCTGGGGCGGCGTCGGCGAGCCGACGATCTGCGTGGCGGCGCCGGCGGTGCTCAACGCCTTCTACCGCGCGACGGGCAAGCGCATTCGCTCGTTCCCGCTGAAGAATCACGACATCCAGATGGTGTGAGGGTCCCGGTCTTCGCACTGCTGCTCGCCTTGTCGGGAAGCGCCCTTGCGCAGGACGGCCTCCCGGAATCTCTGACCGGGGCGAGCGGCGATCCGGTGCGCGGGCGCGCCGTCGTGGCGAATCGCCAGGTCGGGCTTTGCCTGCTGTGCCATGCCGGCCCGTTTCCGGAAGAGCGATTCCAGGGCACGATCGCGCCGGACCTGAACGGGATCGGCGCGCGCCTGTCCGAAGCGCAGATACGCGCGCGCATCGTGGACCCGGGACGCTTCAATCCTTCGACGATCATGCCGGCCTACTACCGCACCGAGGGCCTGGCGCGCGTGGCGCCGTCGTTCAGGGGCAAGCCCATCCTCACTGCCGCGCAGATCGAGGACGTGGTGGCGTACCTCGCCTCGCTGAAATGATCACGCGCCGCGACCTCCTGATCCTCGCCTGCGGCGCCGCGGCCGGCGGCGCCGGGCGCGCGCATGCCACGCCCGCGGCGATGGAGGAGGCCATCCGCAAGGTCACCGGCGGCGCTGCGGCGCCGAAGGGCAGGGTGCGCCTCGACGTTCCACCGCTCATCGAGAACGGCAATTCCGTGGTGCTCTCGGTGGCCGTGGACAGCCCGATGACGGCGGCGGACCACGTGAAGGCGATCCACGTCTTCGCGCCGCAGAACCCGCTGCCCAACATGGTGAGCGTCTACCTCGGCCCGCGCGCCGGGCGCGCGCGCTTCACCACTCGCGTGCGCGTCGCCGATTCGCAGACGCTGGTCGCGCTCGCCCAGCTTTCCGACGGCAGCTTCTGGTCCGACAGCGTGGCGGTGGTGGTCACGCTCGCGGCCTGCGCCGAGGAGGTGAAGTAGCCGTGGCGCGCACCATCGTCAACGTGCCCGCGACCGCGCGCCGCGGCGACATCGTCACGATCAAAGCGCTGGTGGGCCACGTCATGGAGACCGGCTTTCGCCACGGCGAGACCGGGGCGCTCATTCCGCGCGACATCATTCGCAGCTTCGTCTGCAGCTACAACGGCGAAGAGGTGTTCCGGGCCGAATTCCATCCCGCGGTCGCCGCCAACCCGCTCATCGAATTCAGCACGATCGCGACGCAGAGCGGCAAGCTGGAGTTCCGCTGGTCCGGCGACAACGGCTTCTCGGCCGAGGCCTCGGCGGCGATCGCGGTCGAGTGAAGGCGCGGCTCCTTCTCCTGCTCGGGGCGGCCGCCGCGACGGCGGCGGCGCAGGCCCCCGCGCCGGAGCGCCGCTCGGGCTACGACTTCATGGCGCGCGAGACGCGCGCGATGCAGGACGATGACGCCACCAATCCGGGCATGCTCTGGGTGCTGGACGGCGAGGCGCTCTGGCGCGCCGGGGCGGGCGCCTCGGGCAAGTCCTGCGCCGACTGCCACGGCGACGCCGCCAAGAGCATGCGAGGGGTCGCTGCGCGATTTCCGGGCTTTGATTTGTCCGCCAGGAAACTTGTCGATCTGGACCAGCGCATCAATCTTTGCCGGGCGCAGAAACAGAAGGCCCCGGCCTTCCCGCCCGAGAGCCGCGAGCTGCTCGCGCTGAGCGCCTACCTCGGGCGGCAGTCGCGCGGCTTGCCGATCGACATCGCGGTGCCCGAGCCGGCGAAGCCGCTCCTGGAGGCCGGGCGCGCCGCGTTCCGGCGCCGGCAGGGCCAGCTCAATCTCGCCTGCGCGCAGTGCCACGACGCGCTCGCGGGCGAGAAGCTCGGCGGCAGCCCGATTCCGCAGGCGCATCCGACCGGCTACCCGATCTACCGCCTCGAGTGGCAGGGCATGGGCTCGCTGCAGCGGCGCCTGCGCAACTGCATGATCGGGGTGCGCGCCGAGCCCTACGCCTACGGCGCGCCTGAATACGTGGAGCTCGAGTACTACCTGATGTGGCGCGCGCGCGGCATGAAGCTGGAAACGCCGGCCGTGCGCCCCTGAACTGCCCGAGGGCCGCCCGTTCGTCCTATCAGGCGCGAACCTTCTTCGGCCGCACCTTCGGCGCCGGCTCGCGCAACCCGGAGAGCAGCTTGGTGATCGCGGCCGCGGGCTCGGGCCGGCAGAACAGGTATCCCTGGTAGGAATCGCAGCCGCGCGCGCGCAGGAACGCGAGCTGCTCCCGCGTCTCGACGCCCTCGGCGAGCGCCCGGAGCTTGAGCTGCTTGGCGAGCGTGATCACCGTGCTCACGATCGCTGCGTCGTCGCGGTCGCTCTTGATGTCGCGCACGAAGGACTGGTCGACCTTCAACGTGTGCACCTGGAAGCGGTGCAGGTAGGCGAGCGAGGAGTAGCCCGTGCCGAAGTCGTCGAGCGACAGCTGCACGCCGATCTCGTGCAGCGCGCGCAGGCCCGCGGCGGCCTCCTCTGCGCGATGCATCATGGTGCTCTCGGTGATCTCCAGCTCGAGGCGCTCGGGCGCGAGGCCCGTCTCGGCGAGCACCGCCGACACCATCTGCACGAGATTCTTCTGGTGGAACTGGCGCGCCGACAGGTTGACCGCCATGGTAACGGGCCCGAGGCCCGCGTCCTGCCAGCGCCGGGCCTGCGCGCAGGCCTGGCGCAGCACCCATTCGCCGATCGGCAGGATCAGCCCCGTCTCCTCGGCGAGCGGCACGAAATGCGCCGGCTCGACGACGCCGCGCTCGCGGTCGTTCCAGCGCAGCAGCGCCTCGACGCCGAGCACCGCGCCGCTGCGCACGTCGACCTGCGGCTGGTAGTAGAGCTCGAGCTCGTTGCGCGCGACCGCGCCGCGCAGCCGGCCGAGCATGTCGACGCGCCTTTCCGTGCGCTCGCTCATGTCGGGCGA
>DATIYN010000123.1:0-13062 GCA_035517595.1 Burkholderiales bacterium | reverse complement strand
TTCGTCGAGCAGGCTGTCGAGCGCAGGAAGCATCGACATCTCCTCCTTCCGGGCGTGCGACGGCAGGCGCTCGGCGATCTCCAGGCCCAGGGTCCTGGCGCGCGCGCCCACCGGCTCTTCGCCGACGGCCGCGATGAACTGGCGCGCCGCGGCGCGGATCGACTCGTGCTCTTCGCGCAGCAGCTCGGCCAGGTCGCCCTCCCCGGCGTCCGCGAGCCGCGGAAAGAGCGCCTTCTCCTCGAACTCGAAATGGCGCGCGAGCTCTTCGGCGAGCGCGGCGGCCGCCGAGCGCAGCAGCGGCGCGTCGAGCCGGCCCGCGGCGAGCGAGGCTTCGACCCGCGCCCAGAGCGCGATCGTCGCCAGGTGCTCCTCGTGCAGGCGCCGGCTGACCTGGCAGGACTGCATTTCCATGGTGCGGCGCCTACGCGAGGCGCTTGGCGAACGCGAGCCGGTCGGCGGGCCGCAGGCCGGCGCCGAGGAAGAAGTGCAGCAGCTCGAAGTTGTCCGGCGCGACCACGGTCTCGATGCGCTCCACGCCCAGCGCGCGCAGGTTCACGAACAGCTGCGACATCAGCGCGTGGCCGAAGCCGTGGTCCTTGCGCAGCGGGTCGACGCCGATCGCGTCGATGACGGCCACCGGCGCCCGGCGCCCGAAGTCGCCGAGGTCGACGCGCGCCATCACGTAGCCCGCGAGCCCCTGGTCGGCGCGCACGGCGAGCGACACGCGGACCGAGGAATCCGCCATGGTCTCTTCCAGCGCATGCTTCAGGTAGGCGCTGCGGTCGCGGTCGGTCAGGCGCTTGTCGATGCGCACGATTCCTTCCAGGTCGCCGGCGCCGAGGACGGCGATGTCGGCGACGTCGCGCGCGAGCGTCTCGTAGTCGTTGGACGCGGGAACGCCGTAGTCGTTGGGGTCGCGCGGCGCCGCGTCCACCGGGGAGCTCACCGGCATCTCGCGCTCGCCGCCCCAGGCCGCGTCCGCGAGCGCGCAATCGAGCACGTAGTTGCGGCCGAGCGACCAGCCGGCGCGGTCGAGGAACGCGAGCATCCCGTGCTCGCGCCAGTGCGCGCTGGTCCTCAGCTCGCGCACGCCGCGCTTGCGCGCCTCCGCCTCGAGCGCCTCGCCGAGGCGCGTGCCGAGGCCGCGGCCTTCGGCCACCGGGTCGATGCCGATCGACTCCAGGCGCAGCGCCGGCTCCGCGCGGCCGAATTCCCCTTCCAGCACGCGGCCGAGCACGAAGCCGCAAAGCCTGCCGTCGATGTCCGCGCCCAGCTGCACGTGCAGGCGCGGCTGGCGCTGCGCCGCGGCCAGGCGCCGCTCGAAATAGCGCGAGCGCGGCCGCCCCAGCCAGAGCTCGTCGATCGCCTCGACCCTCTCGACATCCTGCGGCGCGAGCGAGCGCACCTGCGCCGCGTCGCCGAGGTCGCGGCGCGCGATCCGCGCGGCGGTCTCAGCCATGCAGCGCCTCGTACTTGGCCTGCAGCTGCTCCGGCGTCTCCGCGAAATCGGGGTTCGGCACGATGCAGTCCGACGGGCACACGAGCTTGCACTGCGGCTCGTCCTTCGCGCCGACGCACTCGGTGCACTTGAGCGGGTCGATCACGTAGACCGGGTCGCCGGCGGTGATCGCCTCGTTCGGGCAGACCGGCACGCAGGCGTCGCAGAGCGTGCAGGCTTCGTTGATCGTCAGGGCCATGGTCGTCCTCCGTTCAGGCGGCGGCGCGCGATTGCAGCTCGATGAGCTTGCGGTGGCGGAACGCGCCCCAGAGCGCGGCGCCGATCGCGCCCGCGTGGATCGAGTCCGGGTGGCTCACCGCGGCGAGACCGCCGATCTTTTCGTTCACGAGCTCCTCCTTGAGCGCGGCGAGCAGCCCCTCGTCGAGCGCGAGGCCTCCCGTGAGCAGCACCGTGCCCTTGGTGATGCCCGTCACCTTGAGCAGCTTTACCAGGCGCGAGGCCATGGAGATGTGGATGCCCTTGAGGATGTCGGGCGTAGCGATGCCGCGCGACACCATGTTGATCACGTCGGTCTCGGCGAGCACGGCGCAGATCGAGCTCACCTTCTCCGGGTTCTGCGAGGTCCTCGACAGCGAGCCGATCTCCTCGACCGCGACGCCGAGGTAGCGCGCGATGTTCTCGAGGAACTGACCGGAGCCCGAGGCGCACTGGCTCGTCATCTTGTACGACAGCACCTTGCCGCGCTCGTCGATGTAGATCGCGCGGCCGTTGAGCGCGCCGATGTCGACCACCGCGCGCGCCTGCGGCTCGAGGAAGATGCCGCCGCGCGCGTGCGTGGTCATCGAGTAGAAGTGCCCCGTGGCGAACTTGACGTTCTCGCCCTCGCCCGTGGTCGCGATGTAGGCGACGTCCTTTTCCTTCAGGTTCCTTTCCTCCAGCACCTCGTTGAACCCCTGCCGCGCCAGGTCCATCGGATCGCGCCGGCGGATGCGCTCCACGCGCTTGGCGAGCCACTCCTCGCCGCGGAACAGCACCGTCTTCACGGCGCCCGAGCCGATGTCGATTCCGGCCGTGATGTCGCTCATGCCGCCCTCCGGTGCTCGGCTTCCTTGCCGTCCTCCATCACCGCCCGCCAGGCGAAGGTCGCGCCGCCGAGCGCGCCCGTGTAGATGGAGTCGGGGTTGATGTTGAGCGTCAGCTCGCCGTAGTTGTCGCGCACCAGGCCGGTGAGCGCCTTCACCGCGGCCTCGTTCTTGGCGACGCCGCCCGTGAAGGTGAACTCGTTGCGGATGCCGCCCGAGCGCGCGAGGATCGACATCGCGCGCAGGATGATGGCGCGGTGCAGGCCGGCCATGATGTCCTCGCGCTTCTCGCCCAGCGACAGCCGGTCGCGCAGCTCGGCGCCCGCGAACACCGTGCAGGTCGAGTTGATGCGCACGGTCTTGGTGGCCTTCATCGCCAGCGGCCCGAGCTCGTGCAGGCCCATGTTCATCTCGTCGGCGATGTAGCCGAGGTAGCGGCCGCAGCCGGCGGCGCAGCGGTCGTTCATCTGGAACGACTCGACGATGCCGTGCGGGTCCACCTGGATCGCCTTGGTGTCCTGGCCTCCGATGTCGAGCACGGTCGCGGTCTTCGGGTACATCACGTGCGCGCCGAGGCCGTGGCAGAGGATCTCGGAGCGGATGTGCTCCTTGGAGAACGGCAGCCGCGCGCGCCCGTAGCCGGTGCCGACCACGTAGGTCTCCTCGAGCGTCGTGTCCAGCACGGACTGGATGGGCTTGCGGATCTTTTCGGAGAACTTCCGGGTCGCGGGAAGCGCGACGAACGTGCGCTCCAGCGCGTCGAGCAGGTGCACCTTGATGGAATCGGAGTAGACGCGGTTTTCCACCTCGATGATCGAGCGGTCGAAGACGTTGAGCAGCATGTCGTAGCGCAGGCCGGCGTCCTTCGCCACCTGCTCGCTGACCGACAGGTACTGGCTGCCGGCGATGTCGCGGAAGAAATCGCTCTTGCGCCTGGCGCCCGGCGCGTACAGCCGCGGCGACTCCTCGCGCAGCCGGCGGAAGACCTCGCCGAGCGCAACGGCGACGCCCTTGGCTGCGTCGCCGAAGCGCGCGCCCTCGACGTTGCGCAAGCAGACCTGCCCCAGGTCGGCGAGCTGCTCGAGGAACTGCTCCAGGCGGAAGTCGCGCTCGAGCTGCGCAATGAATTCCTCGAGGCCGCCGTCGAGCGCATCGCTGCCGGCGAGCGCGTCGCGGAACAGGTGGAAGCGCGCCGCCAGCATCGCCTCCTGCTTGGCGATCGCCGCGGCGGTGTCGTAGTTGGAGCGCGAGTTGGTGATGCCGCGCCCGAGCACGTTGCGCGCCTCGTCGACGACCACCGCCTTGGTGGTCGTGGAGCCGAGATCGATGCCGACGAAGCATTTCATCTCAGTGGACTCCCGCGGTGCGTTTCTGCTTGATCATCTGGAAGTAGCTCTCGAGCCGGTTCTTCACGTTCGCCGCCGAGAAGTAGCGCGGGTCGACGAGGTCGGTCTCGATGAACGCGGCCGGCTTGCCGGTGCGCTTCTCCACCTCGCGCAGGATCAGCAGCTGCCCCGCCGAGAAGCTGTTGCAGCTCTTGATCGAGTTGATGAGCAGGCCGTCGGCCTGGTACTCGTCCATGTAACGGCAGATCATGTCGATGCGCTGCGGGAAGTTCAGGTTGGTGTAGCAGCCCAGGCAGTACTCGGCGAGCGACTCGAGCGGCCGCGACGGATCGTGGCGGAAGCCGAAGTCGTACACGCCGCCCACCTTGGCGTAGGTCGAGGCGACGATCACCGCGCCCTCGTCCGCGAACATCTTCCAGAAGTCGCGGAAGCTGGTCCAGTTGGGCGGGCCCTCGACGACGAGCCGGTACTTCTCCTCGGTGAGCTCGCCTTCGGGCGTCACCGGCCCCTTCTTCTCCTGGATGCGGCGCTCGACCTCGCTCCAGAGCGTGTCGTAGTAGCGCGTTGCCTCGGGCATGCCGCGGAACGCGGTGAAGATCGGCCCGATGTAGTAGACCGCGCCGAAGTAGCCGTCGATCGGCGAGGGCCGGTTCTTCGCCGACTGCAGCACCCGCACGAGGTTCTCCTCGGCCTTGACAGACTCCTTCATGTACTCGCGCAGCCGGTCGATGTCGAACTTGACGCCCGACACCTTCTCCAGCGTGGGGATCACCTTCTCGCGCAGCTGCCTGACGACGTAGTCGCGCATCGCCGGCGACACCTTGCCGTCGCCCTGGTAGGGCACGTGCAGCATCACCGTCTCGCAGTTGTACTTCTGGCGCACGAGCTCGAACCACTTCATGAAGGTGAAGCAGCCGGTGTAGGACAGCAGCAGCACGTCCGGATGCGGCAGCGGCTCGCCCGTCGGGCCCACCTGCCCCTGCAGCAGCATGCCGAGGTCGGCCTTCACGTAGGTGCAGACGTCCTCCGAATGGCCGTCGCGCTCGGCGTCCATGATCATCTTGCCGGACTTCTTGCGCATGCCGTTCTGCAGCGCGTTCGTTTCCGGCAGGCTGCGCGCGAAGTCGAAGCACATCAGCAGCTCGTTCAGGTTGCCGGGCACGAAGGTGGCCGACACCTTGCGGTTCATTTCGTGTGCGGTGGCGAGCTCGTGATAGTTGCGGTTGATGAGCTCCTTCTGGAGCCACATCGCATCTTCCTTCTGAACCTGCTTCTTCACCGCTGTGTTCATGCGGCACTCCAGAGTTTGATCGAGTCGGCGAAGGTGCCGGCCTGCTCGCGGATCGGCGCCATCTGGCCGGTGTTCTCGGCGTACTTGAAGGCGGTGTAGGGAATCTTGTGGCGCGCGAGGATCTCCTGCAGCATCGGCCGCTCGAGCAGCGCCGGGTCGCAGAACGAGGGCGCGGCGAACACCACGCCCTCCGCGCCGCGGCTCTTCACCTGGTGCAGCAGGTAGCGGCCCTTGTCCTCCTTGCGCGCGTCGTACTTGGACGAGCTCTGCGCCGAGCGGTGCAGGAAGGCCCTCGACAGCGCCTGCATCGGGTCGCCGGTTTCGTCGACCTCGTCCATCAGCCAGCGGAACGCGAGCATGAACTCGTCGTCCACGATGTAGCAGCCCGACATCTCGATCGACTTGATGAGGCCGAGCGGCGGCTGCTCGCAGAACGGCCCGGTCACCACCACGCGCGCGTTGTCGCGCTTCGGGCGCGCCTGCGTCTCGCAGGCGGCCAGGTAGTCGCGCACGAGCTGCGTGTGCTCCTCGGGCGGCAGCACGCAGCCCGCGCGCAGCAGCAGGTAGACCTCCGAGGTCGGCGCCTGCCAGGGCTTGGCCGCGCGACAGGCGTACAGGTCGCGGACCGCCTTGCGGTGCGCGTTGTAGACGACGATGGAGGCGCGCAGCGCCTCGTCGGTCACCGTCCGGCCCGCCAGCTTCCCGAGGTCGTCCCGGATCTGCGTCATCTCGTGGATGTAGAACTGGCCGCCGACCGCGTCGTCGTAGTCCTGCGGCACGTCCACGTAGCGCACGTACTTGTTCTTGAACATGATCTGCCACATGCCCGACAGGTTGCGGATCACGTCGCAGGTGGACGGGAACAGCATGCCGTCCAGGCAGTCCAGGCGCCCCGTGAGGCCGAGCTCGACGGTGGAGCGCGGGATGCGGCAGATGTAGCTCTGGTAGTAGGCGTCGCCCTGGATCACCTCGAGCTGGTCGCCGCCGCCGAAGATGCCTACCGGCAGCATGCCCGCGGCGTGGACGATCTCGTGCGGCACGTAGACCGGCATGTAGCCGATCGCCTTGCGGCCGGCGGCCGCGGCCTTCCATTTCTTCACCGCGCCGAACTCGAGGTCCTCGAACAGGGCCTCGCAGCGCTTGACGATTTCCGCTACGCCCGAAGGCGTTCCCAGATCGAGGCTCATCGGTGCTCCCATTTCGGCTGGCGCTTCTCCATGAAGGCCTGCAGGCCCTCGTTCGCGTCGTGCGTCTCCATCAGGCGCTCGAGGTAGAGCTCCTCCACCTCGTCGAGCCGCGCGCGCGCAAGCTCCGCGAATCCGTTGCGCGCCGCATGCACCGCGCAGGCGAGCGCCGCGGCGCTCTTGCCCGCGAGCTGCTGGTCGAAATACTCGAGCGCGGCCGCCGCCGGATCGTCCGCGACCGCGTTCACCAGGCCCCAGGCCTGCGCGGTCGGCGCATCGATCGAGCGCCCGGAGTACAGCAGGTCCTCGGCGCGCGCCTGGCCGATGCGCAGCGGCAGCAGCACCGAGGCGGCCGGCGCGAACACGCCGAGCTTCATCTCCGGCTGGCCGAACTGCGACGACGGCGCGGCGAACAGCAGCCCGCCCGCGCAGGCGAGCTCGAGCCCGCCGCCGAGGCACTGCCCGCCCGCGGCGACGAGGATCGGCTTGCGCCACTCCAGCATCGCGCCGAGCAGCGCATGGAAACCCTTGAGCATCCGCTCGCAATGCTGCGGCAGGTGCTCCTCGACGCTCGCGCCGAACGAGAAGTGCGGCCCCTCGTGGTCCACCAGCGCCGCCAGCAGGCCGTGATTCGTCCTGTATTTTGAAAAGTTTTCCTTCAAGGCCGAGATCATCCCGGCATCGAGGATGTTCGCCTTCGGGCGCGCGAGGCGCAGGCGCAGCAGCGCGCCGCCGCGCTCCAGCCAGACCTTGAGCGGCCCCTCCGTCATGGCACGCTCAGCCGCGCTTCGCGCGCGGCTGGATGGCGTCGTGCAGGCCCCCGACCCAGCCTTCGCCCGCGGCGAGCTTCTGGCGCAGCAGCACGAAGTCGACTTCGCGGTCGTCCTTCGGGCCCTCGTTGAAGGCGGTGAAGCCGGCGCGTGCCTCGGTGACCATGTTGAGCGCGAGCCAGGCGCGCGAGTTCTCCTTGTTGCGGTTCCACGCGTCGAGCTTCGGCTTGCGCAGCTCTTCGAGCGTCTTGGTGGTGCAGTCCGGGAACGTCAGCAGGATCTTGGCGCACAGCTCCTCGACCTTCCGGTCGAGCATCGAGAGATCCACCACGCCCTTCTTGAGAGTCTGCTTGCCCGCCTCCAGCGCCGTTCCGGACAGGGGCTTGCCGAGGGCGAACCGGCCGAACTCGTCGACGAGCCTCTGGGTCTCGACCAGCGGGTTCGCGACGAACTTGCCGTCCACCTTCAGCGCGGGCACGAGGTCGGTGAGGATGCCCATCTGGTAGGCCTCGTGCGCCGAGAACGGCTCGCAGAGCACGCAGGCCGCCATCGCGCGCTCGGCGCCGGCGATCACCGGCAGGAAGTCGGTCGCGCCGCCGATCGGCGCCGAGCCGTGCTTGGGGCCGGCCTGGCCGAAGCGCGCGAGGTCCTGCGCCACGGAGAAGTCGCAGGCCATGCCGATCTCCTGCCCGCCGCCGATGCGCATGCCGTTGACGCGGCAGATCACCGGCTTGTCGCAGGCGAGGATCGTCGAGACCATGTCGTTGAACAGCCGCATGTACTGCCGGTACTCCTGCGGGTGGCCCGCGTAGTACTCGGCGTATTCCTTGGTGTTGCCGCCGGTGCAGAAGGCCTTGTCGCCCACCCCGGTGAACACCACGCTGCTCACGTCGCGCGCGGCCGAGGCGGCGCGGAAGGCGAGGATCACCTCTTTCACCATGTCCGTGGTGTAGGAGTTGTACTGGCCCGGGTTGTCGAGCCAGATCCAGGCGTTGTAGAGGCCCTCGGCCACCGAGCCGTCGGGGCGCTTCGCCGGCCGCAGCTCGTAGCGCACGCCGCCGCCCGCCAGCGGCGCGAGGTCGTGGTTCTTCAGGAACGCCGTTTCGGTCTTGCCCATGTCCCGCCCTCCGGTGGTTTGGCTGCTGGGATCGATAGATACGCCGGGCCAAAGCGGGCCGATTTGATCCATCTCAAAGTTATTTCGAAAACATGAGGCAAATTGCACTGATGGAGGAGGTATATGCACTTTAATACATCACCGCGCGACTCGGTCTCCCTGGCGCTCGCGGGCAGCGGCGGCGCCGGCGTGATGACCGCCGGCAACCTGCTGCTCGAGGCGTCGGCGCTCGCCGGCTACCACGCGCTGATGACGCGCTCGAGCGGACCGCAGATCCGCGGCGGCGAGGCGGCCGCGATGCTGCGCATCGCCACCTTCCCGACCGACGGCCAGGACGACCGCGTCGACGTGCTCGCCGCGATCGACTGGCAGAACGTGCAGCGCTTCGCCGCCGAGCTGCCGCTCGGCGCGGGCAGCCTGGTCCTGGGCGATCCCGCGCAGGGCGAGACGCCCGAGCCGTTCGCGCGCAGCGGCGCGCAGCAGGCCAGGGTGCCCCTCAAGGAGCTCGCCAAGAGCGTCGCCGACGGCTGGCCGAACATGGTCGCCGTGGGCGTGCTCGCCGGCCTCGTCGGCCTGCCCGCCGAGGCGCTCGAGCGCGCGATGGCGCGCACGATGAAGAAGAAGGGCATCGAGGCGAGCCTTGCCGCGGCGAAGCTGGGCATGGCGCAAGCGGCGTCCCTGCCCTCCTTCGCGCTGCGCGAGCCGCGGCCGCAGCCGGGCCGCTGGCTCGTCACCGGCAACGAGGCCGCGGGCTACGGCGCGCTGCGCGCCGGCGTGCGGTTCGTAGCGGCCTACCCGATCACGCCCGCGACCGAATTGCTCGAATGGATGGCGGCCGCGCTCGTCAAGGTGGGCGGCGCGATGGTGCAGGCCGAGGACGAGCTCGCTTCGATCAACATGATCCTCGGCGCTTCCTACGGCGGCGTGCCGTCGCTGACCGCGACCTCCGGACCGGGACTCGCGCTGATGATCGAGTCCATCGGGCTGGGCGTCGCGGCCGAGATCCCGATCGTCGTCGTCGACGTGATGCGCACCGGTCCGTCCACGGGAATCGCGACCAAGGCCGAGCAGGCCGACCTCAATATCGCGCTCTACGGCATGCACGGCGACGCGCCGCACGTGGTCGTCGCTCCCAACTCGCTCGCCGACTGCGCCCGCGCCACGGCCTGGGCGGTGGAAATGGCCGAAGCGCTGCAGGTTCCGGCAATCGTGCTCTCCGACCAGTACTTCGGCCAGGCCCGGGGAGTGGTCAGCGCGCCCGAGCTTCCGGATGAGGTCGTGCAAAGAGCAAGAGCAACGGCGGATCAGCCCTACTGCCGCTACGCGCTGAACGATTCGGGCATCTCCCCGATGGCAGTCCCGGGCACGCCCGGGACGACGTACACGGCGGACGGCCTCGAGCACAACGAGCGCGGCACGCCCTCGTCGCAGGCTTCCGATCACCTCGCGCAGGTCGAAAAGCGCGCGCGCAAGCTCGCCCGGTTCGACCCGGGCGACGCCTGGGCGAGCGTCGAGGGCGACGGCGACACGGCGATCCTGACCTTCGGCTCCTGCACCGGGCCCGCGCGCGAAGCGCTCGAGCGCGCGCGCGCCGGCGGGCGCAGGCTGCGCCTGATTTCCGTGCGCCTGCTCGCGCCCGCGCAACCGGAACGCCTGAAGCGCGCGCTGCAGGGCGTGCGACGGGTGCTCGTGGTCGAGCAGAACCACAGCGGCCAGTTCCTGCGCGCCCTGCGCGCGGATTGGGAATTGCAGTCCGAGACGCACAGCCTGCGCCGCCCGGGGCCGCTGCCGTTCCGGCCCGGCGAGATCCTCGCCGCCCTCGACAAGCTGCAAAGGAGCGCCGCATGAACGCCCCCCTGCAGGCCACGCCGCTCACGGCCAAGGAGTTCAAGTCCGCCACCAAGCCGGTCTGGTGCCCGGGCTGCGGCGACTACTCGGTGCTCGCGGCGATCACCAAGGCGCTCGCCGCGCTCGGCCTGCGGCCCGAGAACGTCGCGGTGGTCTCGGGCATCGGCTGCTCGTCGCGCATCCCGGCCTACACGAGCTGCTACGGATTCCACGGCGTGCACGGCCGCTCGCTCGCGGCGGCCACCGGGCTCAAGGTCGCCCGGCCCGAGCTCACGGTGCTCGTGGCGAGCGGCGACGGCGACGGCTACTCGATCGGCGGCAACCATTTCCTGCACGCCTGCCGGCGCAACGTCGACCTCACCTACATCGTGATGGACAACCACGTCTACGGCATGACCAAGGGCCAGCCCTCGCCGACCACCGAGCCGGACTGGTCCTCCAAGCTTTCGCCCGGCGGCACCGGGCTGCGCGAGTTCCATCCGCTCGTGATCGCGCTCGCCTCGGGCGCCAACTTCATCGCGCGCGCGTTCTCGGGCGACCCGAACGGCACGGCCGCGCTCATCGAGCAGGCGGTGCGCCATCCCGGCTTCTCGTTCGTCGAAGTGCTCTCGCCCTGCGTGACCTTCCGGCCCGAGCAGCGCGCCTGGAAGGAGCGCGCGCGCGCCGCGCCGGTCGGCCCGACCGACGATCCCGCGCGCGCCGCGCGCCGGCTCATGACCGACGACGGCTTCAACATCGGCGTGCTCTTCGAGGGCAAGCGCCCGCCCTACGGCGTGGCGACCGCGCACGCGAAGACCGCGCCTGCGGCCCTGGCCGCGAGCTTCGAGCTCGGGGAGGACCGCGCATGACGAAGAAGCCTCCTCAGCCGGAAGGCGCATACGCCGACTTCATGGCGCGCGCCTATGCGATGGAGCTCGAGGCGGTCGAGCGCTACGCGCAGTTCGCCGACCAGCTCGAGGGGCACAACAACCGCGAGGTCGCCGAGCTGTTCCGCAAGCTCTCGGAGGTCGAGGCGCTGCACGCGAAGCGCATCCTCGGGGCGATGGGCTGGCCCAGCCTGCCCGCGCTGCCGGTCGCCTACGCCTGGGACACCGTGGAAGCGCCCGAGACCGCGCCATTCGATTCGCTCCACTACCTGATGCAGCCCTACCACGCGCTGCAGATCGCGCTGCAGTGCGAAGTCCGGGCGCTGCGCTATTTCGAGGACATCGCCGACGGCAAGGCGCCGCGCGCGGTGCGCGAGGCCGCGGCCGAGATGGCCGGCGAGGAGCGCGAGCACGTCAAGCTGATCCGCGACTGGATGAAGAAGGTTCCCAAGCCGCCCGCGGACTGGGACCGCGATCCCGATCCGCCGAGGACGAGCGAATGAAGGTGCTGCTGCCGCAGGGCTGGAAGCCGCCGGTCGGCTACGCCAACGGCGTCGTCGCCTCGGGGCGCGTCGTGTTCATCGCCGGCCAGGTCGGCTGGGACGCGCAGCAGCGGTTCCATTCCGCGGAAGTTCCGGAGCAGTTCGAGCAGGCGCTGAAGAACCTGCTCGCCGTGCTCGCCGAGGCCGGCGGACGGCCGGAGCACGTCTGCCGCATCACCGCCTACTGCTGCGACAAGCCCGCCTATCTCGCGGCGCGCGCGCGGCTCGGCGCCGTCTGGCGCGCGCTCATGGGCCGGCACTACCCGGCGATGAGCATGATCTTCGTCTCCGACCTGCTCGATTCGCCGGGTAAGATCGAACTCGAAGCCACCGCAGTCATTCCGGAGGAAAAACCATGAAGGGCTTGAAGGGCAAGACCGCGATCGTCACCGGCGGCGCCGCGGGCATCGGCGCCGCGATCGTCGAGCGCCTGAAGGCCGAGGGCGTGAAGGTGATCGTCTTCGATCTGAATGCGGAAAAGCCTCTCGACATCACGAACTACGAGGCGGTCAGGAAAGCGGTCGCGGAGGCGGGCCCGGTGGACATCCTCGTCAACAACGCCGGCTGGGACATGTTCCAGCCGTTCCTGAAGACCGATCCGGCGTTCTGGCAGAAGATCATCTCGATCAACCTGGTCGGGGCCATGAATCTCTTGCACTGCGTTCTGCCGGGCATGGTCGAGCGCGGCGGCGGCAAGGTCGTCAACATCGCCTCGGACGCTGGCCGCGTCGGCTCCTCGGGCGAGGCACCCTACTCGGCCTGCAAGGGCGGCATCATCGCGCTCACCAAGACGCTGTCGCGCGAGCTCGCCGCCAAGGGCGTGCGCCTGAACACCGTCTGCCCGGGACTCACCGAAACCGGCATGCTCGAGCAGTTCATGCTGGGCGCCGGCAACCCGGACAAGCTGCGCGAAGCCTACCGGCGCGCGATCCCGATCGGCCGCCTCGGCAAGCCCGAGGACATCGCCGGCGCGGTGCTGTTCCTCGCCAGCGACGACGCCGAGTTCATCACCGGCCAGACGATCAGCGTCTCGGGCGGCCTGACGATGCACGGCTAAGCGTGCGTTGCGCATGGACGCGGCGGTAGGCACGGCGGGCGCCCGCATGGGGCCCGCCGGCAGGAAGGCGCGCCATCCGGCGATCAAGCTGGAGGCGTTCCTCGCGAACCTGCCGATGTTCAGCGAGATGAGCGCCGAGGAGGTCCGGCGCATCGCCGGCGCCACGCTGCCGCAGTACTTCGAGAAGGGCCAGGCCGTCGTACAGACAGGCGACCCATGCACGGGTTTCCACGTGGTGGTCTACGGCCAGGTCAAGCTCGGCTTCACCTCGCCGCAGGGCATCGAGAAGGTCGTGGAGATCGTGCGTCCGGGCCAGACCTTCGGCGAGGCGCTGATGTTCCTGGAGAAGCCCTACCTCGTGTTCGCGCAGGCGCTCTCCGACACGATGCTGCTGCACGTCGCCAAGCACGCGGTGTTCGAGGAGCTGGCGCGCGACCCGGGCTTCGCGCGGCGCATGCTCTCCGGCCTTGCGCGCCGGCTGCACGGCCTGGTGCGCGACG
>DATIYN010000122.1:0-4767 GCA_035517595.1 Burkholderiales bacterium | reverse complement strand
GCGCGCGGCGCTGTTCCAGGACGCGCCGGTGTACGTGCAGTTCTACGTCACCGCGCGCTGCAACCTGACCTGCCAGCAATGCAACATCATCTACGCCAACTCGGACGTGCGCGAGTGCACGATCGACGAAGTCGAGCGCATCGCCGAGAACTTCGCGCGCATGGGCGTGGCGATCGTGCTGCTCACGGGCGGCGAGCCGTTCGCGCGCAAAGACCTGCCGCAGATCATCCGCGCGTTCGAGTCGCGCGGCGTGCACGTGCGCATGCAGACCAACGGCTTCGCCACCGAGGCGCAGATCGAGGCCGCGGTCGCCGCCGGCGGGCACGATATCTCGATCTCGCTCGATTCGCTGCGGCCGGCGGTGCAGGATCACGTCAACGGCGATTTCCCGCAGTCGTGGAACGACGCGATGCGCGCGATCGCGCTGTTCACCAAGCACCTGCCGAAGCAGGGCAGCTTCGCCTCGCTCGGCTGCGTGCTGATGCCGGACAACGTGGGCGACATCGAGGACGTGGTGCGCTTCGGCAGCGCGATCCGCTGGTACACCTCGCTGGTGCCGGTGCACGTCACGGGCCACGGCCGGCCGCGCGGCTTCCGCAGCTTCGACCGGGCGCTGGGCTTCCTGACGCAGGACTGCGCGGCCGTCGATTCGGTCATCGAACGCGTGCGCGCCATGCAGAAGGAAGGCTTCCTGCTCTACGACAGCGACCAGTACCTGGACGACATCAAGCGCTTCGTGCGCGGCGAGCCCACCACCTGGCGCGAGCGCAACGCGGGCGTCTGCGACAGCCCGAACCTGTACTTCGCGCTGCTGCCGAACGGCGATTTCGCGCCCTGCTGCGACTACCGGCTTGCGCGCGCCGTGCCGGCCTACGCGCCGGACTTTCCCTCGGTCTACCGGGACGCGGCCTTCCGCGCCGCGGTGCGCGACGTGGTCGCGCCCTGCGAGGGCTGCATGTACGGCAGCTACCCGGAAATGACGATCTCGATGCGCTACCTGGCCGCCAAGCTGCAGCGCGTGCGCACCTTCCTCACGGCGCCGCCGGCCAAGGACAACTGGCCGCTCGGCTACGAGGAGCTGCTCGCGCTCGCGCGCAGGATCCGCGAGGAGCCGCGCGAGCGGCCGCAGCTCGCGCCGCGGCCGGCGAAGGCCATCGCCATCGCCCGTGCCTAAGAAGATCAAGTACGAGAGCTTCGTCTACCGGTTCCTGTCGGAAGCCGATGCGGCGGGCCGGGCGCTCGCACCCGCCGAGCGCGCTCGCTGGCAGGGGTTCGTGGACCGGCTCGGGTTCCAGTACGAGCACGGCAAGGTGGTGGTGGGCTGGGGCGAGGGCGCGGCTGAGCGCCTGAGCTTCGCGCCTGGCGACGCCGAGCTGTATGCGCGCGGCGACGACCGCGCACACGCCGAGCGGCAGCGCGCGGCGCATCTCGAGTTCGGCGCCGACGCGGTCCAGCAGAGAAATGCCGCCTTCTTCCGCGGCGCGCTCGCGCAGGTGGCGCAGGCCGCCGGCATGGGCAGCCTGCCCGCATTGCCGGCGCAGGACGCGGCGCGGCTGCGCGCCGAGGAGACCTTTCATGACCGGTGGGCGGCGGAGGAGGCGGGCGGCATCGACGTGCGCAAGGCCAACGAGGCCTGCACCAGCCCCGAGATGCGGCACATCCGCGCGATGCTCGGCCCGCTGCGCGGCAAGCGGCTGCTCGATGTCGGCTGCGGCCTGGGCGAAGCGAGCGTGTATTTCGCGTTCGAAGGCGCGAGCGTCACCGCGATGGACCTCTCGCAGGGCATGCTCGATGCGACGCGCCGCCTCGCGCGCGCGAACGGCGTCGAGGTCGCGACGCACAAGGCCGCCGCCGAGCAGACGAATCTGCCGGCGGCGGCGCAGTTCGACGTCATCTATGCGGGCAACCTGCTGCACCACGTCGACATCGCGGCGACAATCCGCCTGCTCAAGCCGCACCTCGCGCCGGGCGGACGGTTCGTGAGCTGGGACCCCGTGGAATACAACCCGGCGATCCAGGTCTATCGCTGGATCGCGACGCGCGTGCGCACGCCGGACGAGCATCCGATCACGCGCGCCGACATCCGGCTGCTGGAGGCCGAGTTCCGCCAGGTCGAGACCCGCTTCTTCTGGCTCACGACGCTCCTGATCTTCATGCTGATGGCGCTGCGCGGCCGCAGCCCGAACCGGGTGCGCTACTGGAAGGCGGTGGTCGCCGAGAGCGAGCGCTGGGCGCCGCTCTACCGGCCGCTCGAGCGCCTCGACGCCTGGCTGCTGCGCGTGATTCCGCCGCTGCGCTGGTGGTGCTGGAACGTGGTGGTGGTCGCGCGCGACTAGGCGCGGTGCGTCGTCAGGCGCTGGCGCGCCGCGAGGTACAGGCCCGAGGCCACGATGACGCCCATGCCGGCGAGCGCCGTGCCGTCGGGGAAGTCGCCGAACACGAGCCAGCCCAGCAGCATCGCCCAGACGAGCGCGCTGTAGGTGTAGGGAGCAAGCAGCGATGCGCTCGCGTGCTCGTAGGCCTTGATGAGCAGGAAGTGCCCGACGGAGGCGAGCACGCCGATGACGACGATGAGCACGCCGTGCGAGACGGCCCGCGGCGCCGTCCAGACGAAGGGCGCGGCCGCCGACATCAGCACCGCACCGACCACCGCCCCCCAGACCAGCGAGGTCAGCGGATGCTCCACGCCCGCGACCTTGCGCGTGAGGATCTGGTAGAGCGCGTTGCAGACCGCCATGCCGAGCGGCAGCAGCGCGTAGGGCGTGAACAGGTCCGAGCCCGGGCGCACGATCACCAGCGCGCCCGCGAGGCCGACGAGGATCGCGACCAGCCGCGGCATCTCCAGGCGCTCGCCCAGCATCGGCACCGCGAGCGCCGCCACGAACAGCGGCATCGCGAAGCCGATCGCGTTCGCGTTGGCGAGCGGCAGCACGCTCAGCGAGGTGAAGAACAGCAGCGTGGCGAGCACGAGCAGCACGCCGCGCGCGAGCTGCAGGCCGGGCCGCGCGCTGCGCAGGCGCGCGAGCTGCCCGCTCGCGGCGAGGAACGCGAGCAGCACGACGAGATTCGCGGCGTAGCGCGCCCAGACGATGAGCGGCACCGGGTACCAGCGCGACAGGTACTTGGCCGTCGTGTCCATCATCACGAACATGCCGACCGCGGCGACCATCAGCAGGATGCCGCGCAGGTCGGAGGCCACGGGCCCGCCTACGCTTCGGGGCGCAGTCTCACGATGCGGCCTCCGGCCGCATGTGCGGGAACAGGATCACGTCGCGGATCGACGGGCTGTCGGTGAGCAGCATCGCCAGGCGGTCGATGCCGAGGCCGCCGCCTGCCGTGGGCGGCAGGCCGTATTCGAGGGCGCGGATGTAGTCCGCGTCGTAATACATGGCTTCCTGGTCGCCGGCATCCTTGCGCGCCGCCTGCTCCTTGAATCGCTCGGCCTGGTCCTCGGGGTCGTTCAGCTCGGAGAAGCCGTTGGCGATCTCCTTGCCGTCGATGAACAGCTCGAAGCGGTCGACGAGCTCCGGATCGCGGTCGTTCTTGCGCGCGAGCGGCGAGACCTCGGCCGAGAAGCCGGTCAGGAAGGTCGGCTGCACGAGGTGCTTTTCCGCCACCGCCTCGAACAGCATGAGCTGCAGCGAGCCCCAGCCGTGCTCGCCCTTGCGCTCGACTTTCAGCCCGTCGAGCTTGCGCGAGAGAAACGCGCGATCCCGCAGGTCGCCTTCGATCCCCTGCGCGCGGATGGCCTCCGGGATGGAAATGCGGGCGAATGGCTTCTCCGCATCGATGCTTCTATCCTGATAGGAAAAGACAGCGCTTCCCAGAGCGGCCCGCGCGGCGTGGCGCACGAGCTTCTCGGTGTGCGCGATCATGTACTCGCAGTCCTCGTAGGCGCAGTACCACTCCATCATCGTGAACTCGGGGTTGTGGCGCGTGGAGATGCCCTCGTTGCGGAAATTGCGGTTGATTTCGTAGACGCGCTCCAGGCCGCCCACCACCAGGCGCTTGAGGTACAGCTCGGGCGCGATGCGCAGGTACAGGTCCATGTCGAGCGCATTGTGGTGCGTCCTGAACGGGCGCGCCACCGCGCCGCCGGGGATCGGCTGCATCATCGGCGTCTCGACTTCGAGATAGCCGTCGCCGTTCATCGCCGAACGCAGCGCTTCTATTATTTTCATTCTCTTGCCGAAGACCTCCCTTGCCGGAGCCGATACGATGAGGTCCACGTAGCGCTGCCGGTATTTCAGCTCCTGGTCGGCCATGCCGTGGAACTTCTCCGGCAGCGGGCGCAGCGCCTTCACGAGCAAGCGGAGACCGCTCGCATGAAGGGTGAGCTCTCCCGTCTTGGTCTTGAAGAGATGCCCGGTGATTCCAAGGATGTCGCCCAGATCCCAGTGCTTGAACTCCTCGTAGCCGGGGATATCCTGCGTGACATAGGCCTGGATTCGCCCGCTCCCGTCCTGCAGCGTGCAGAAGCTCGCCTTGCCCATCACGCGCTTCAGGACCATGCGGCCGGCGACCGTCGCCGGCGCCTTGAGGGGCTCCAGCTCTTCCTTCGACTTGCCGCCGAATCTCGCGTGCAGCTCACCCGCGAGGTTCTTGCGGCGGAAATCGTTCGGATAGGCGACGCCTCTTGCGCGCAGCGCGCGCAGCTTCTCGCGGCGTTCCTCGACGAGCTTGTTCTCTTCCTGGTCCATTAGACGCCCTGTTTCAGGCTGGCGGTGATGAAGTCGTCCAGGTCGCCGTCGAGGACCGGCTGCGTGG
>DATIYN010000121.1:0-7931 GCA_035517595.1 Burkholderiales bacterium | reverse complement strand
CGCTGCAGGCTCGCTCCGTCGCCGACCTTGATCTCGTCGTACGTCTTGTTCTCGATGAACTCGAGCCCATCGTCCACTGCGATGCCCATGGTGCGCTCCTTTGCCGGGAGCTTCACTGTATTTCTCCGAGGTCCGAGGGGCTTGACCTGCGTCAAATCCCCCACGGACCAAAGGGTTACGCTTTGTCGGCGTGAATCCGGAGTCGCCGCGCGCCTTGGATTTCGTTGGCGCGCTGCGCGCCGCGACCCGGCCAGGCTAGAGGCGCGACCGCGTTTCAGGGCCGCTCGAACGCAAGCGCGATGCCCTGGCCGCCGCCGATGCAGAGCGTCACGACGCCGCGCTTCAGATTGTCGCGCTCCATCGAGTGCAGAAGCCGGGTCGTCAGCACGGCACCGGTCGCGCCGATGGGATGGCCGTGCGCGATGGCTCCGCCTTCGACATTGACGATGTTCTCGTCCAGGCCGAGCTCGCGCACGCAGGCGAGCGCGATCGCCGCGAAGGCCTCATTGATTTCGATGCGCTGTACGTCGCCCAATTTCCAGCCCGCCCGTTCGACGGCCTGGCGCACGGCGGGGACCGGACCGATTCCGAACATGCCTGGCTCGACCGCCGCGACGCCGTAGGACAGCAGCTTCGCCAGGGGCTTCAAGCCCTTGCCTTCGGCCCAGCCGCGCTCGGCGACGATCATCGCGGAGGCGCCGCTGTTCAGCCCGGGCGCGTTGCCCGCGGTGATCGTGCCGTCCTTGCGGAACGCGGGCTTGAGCTTGCCCAGCGCTTCCGCGGTGGTATCCGGACGGTTGTTCTCATCGCGGCCGAAGATCTCCAGGCCCTTGCGTCCCTTGACCTCCACGCCGGCGATCTCCTGGTCGAACACGCCCCGCGCCTGCGATGCGGAAAACCGCTGCTGCGAGCGCGCCGCCCAGCGATCCTGCTCCGAGCGCGCGATTGCGTATTTCGCGACCAGATCCTCGGTGTGCCAGCCCGAGTGCTGGCCCGAAAAGGCGTCGTTGAGCCCGTCGAAGAGCATGCTGTCGAGAAGCGCGCCGTCGCCCATGCGATAGCCCCAGCGGGCGGCCGGGACCAGATACGGCGCCATGTCCATGTTCTCCATTCCGCCCGCGATCGCGCATTTCACGTTGCCCGCCAGGATCTCGAGCGCCGCGCTCGCGATGGCCTGTGCCCCCGAGCCGCAGACGCGGTTGACCGTCATCGCCGGGACGCTGACCGGCAAGCCCGCGCCGAGTGCCGCCTGGCGCGCCGGATTCATGCGTGCTCCGGCCTGCACGACCTGGCCCATGATCACGGTGTCGATCTCGCCCGGCGCGACGCCCGAACGCCGCAGAACCTCGGCGATGGCGGTGGCGCCGAGCTTCGGCGCCGGAATCGACTTCAGCGAGCCTCCGTAGCTGCCGATCGCCGTGCGAACGGGATTGCACAGGACCACCTCGGTCTTCGTCATGGTGTTCTCCGGTCTGGAATTCGTCGAGAATCTGCGGGAAAGCGGATCCCTGCGATTCTTCCGCTGTGGCTTCCGCTCGTATTGACGGTGATCAAGGCACCATGGAGCGATCGCCGGATCATGGCCGCGGCCGGGACGGGATCGCGATCGCGGCCGGGAAGGATTGGCGGAGAGTGAGGGATTCGAACCCCCGAGCCCTTGCGGGCTAACGGTTTTCAAGACCGCCGCATTCGACCGCTCTGCCAACTCTCCGTTGAAACCGGCGGGTCGCGCCCCCATATTATCCGTCATTGAAACTTAAGGGCTTTTTGATACTCTAAGCAGCACCGAATCCTGGAGGAACGTATGCAACCCGAATATCAGCCCGCAACCCGGGGCTATGCCGGCACGGTGATCGCGCCGGAAGCCCAGAAGGTCCTGCGCAACACCTACCTGCTGCTCGCGCTCACGATGGTGCCGACCGTCGCGGGCGCCTACGTCGGCATGCTCACGGGCGCGATCGTGCTCGCGCACCCTGTCATCGCCTCGCTCGGCATGCTCGCCGGGGTGATCGGCCTGCAGTTCGGCATCGTCGCCAACCGCAACAGCAGCCTGGGCATCGTCCTGCTGCTGATGATGACCGCCCTGCTCGGCTGGTGGATCGGGCCGATGCTCAACTATGCGCTGGCGCTCAAGAACGGCGCGCAGCTCGTCGGCTACGCCGCGGGCGGCACCGGCCTGGTGCTGCTCGCGATGGGGACGATCGCGACGACGACCAAGCGCGACTTCAGCTTCCTGGGCAAGTTCCTGTTCGTCGGCATGATCGCGCTGGTGATCGCGATGTTCGCGAACATGTTCTTCCAGATCCCGGCGCTGGCGCTCGCGCTGTCGACGATCGCGATCGTGGTGTTCTCGCTGTTCCTGCTCTATGACCTGTCGCGCATCGTCACCGGGGGCGAGACCAACTACATCGTGGCGGCCACGGGCGTCTACCTCAGCCTGCTGAACGTCTTCGTCAACCTGCTGCAGCTGCTGATGGCCCTGTCGGGCGAACGCGAATAGCCGGCGATCGGTCGCTTGCCACGGAAGGGCGCCTTCGGGCGCCCTTTCCTTTTCTACGGGCCTGCGGCGAACGCTTGATTCCTATCCCCGTTCGAAAAGGGCGATGGACTCGACGTGCGCCGTGTGAGGGAACATGTTGACCACGCCCGCGGCGGCGAGCGCGAAGCCCTTGTGGTGCACGAGCACCTCGGCGTCGCGCGCGAGCGTGGCCGGGTCGCAGGAAACGTAGACGATGCGCCGCGGCCAGGCGTCGGGCAGCGCGGCGACGAGCGCCGCCGCGCCCTCGCGCGGCGGGTCGAGCAGGTACTTGTCGAAGCGGCCGTAGGGCTCCAGGTGCGGACGGAACAGGTCGGCGACCTCGAACTGCGCGACCAGCCCGTTCGCGGCGGCGTTCGCGCGCGCGCGCTCGACGAGCGGCGCGCTGCCCTCGAAGCCGATGACCTGCGCGCCGCGCGCGGCGATCGGCAGCGCGAAGTTGCCGATGCCGCAGAACAGATCCGCCACGCGCTCGCCGGGCCGCGGGTCGAGCAGCTGCAGCGCGCGCGCGACGAGCAGCCGGTTGACCGCGGGGTTCACCTGCGTGAACTCGGTCGGCGCGAATTGCAGCCTCACGCCGAACTCCGGCAGCGCATAGGACAACGTGGCCGGCTCCCGCGGATGGAAGGGATGCGCGCTTTCCGGGCCGGCCGGCTGCAGCCAGATCCGCACGCCGTGCGCCCCGGCGAACGCGCGCAGCGCATCGGCGTCGGCCGCCGAGAGGTCGCTGAGGTGGCGGAACACGAGCACGGTTCCCTCCTCGCCCACGGCGATTTCGATCTGCGGGACGCGGTCGCGCACGGAGAGCGCGCCGACCAGACCGCGCAACGGCACGATGAGCGCCGACACCGCCTCCGGCAGCACCGCGCAGCTGCGCATGTCCGCGACGTAGGTCGAGCGGCGCTCGCGGAACCCCACGAGCGCGCCGCCTTTGCTCTCGACATAGCGCACCGACAGGCGCGCGCGATGGCGATAGCCCCACTCCTCGCCCTGGATCGGCGCGAGCATCGCGCCCGGCGCGTCCTTGCCGCTCAGTTTCCCGATTCTTGCGAGGTTGTCCTCGAGCCCGCGCTGCTTGGCGGCGATCTGCGTGCGCGCGTCCGCGTGCTGCGTGGCGCAGCCGCCGCAGACGCCGAAATGCGGGCAGCGCGGCTCGCGCCGCGACGACGAAGGCCGCAAGACCCGCGCGACGCGCGCGAGGTCGAACTTCGGCTTGCCGCGCAGCAGCTGCGCCTCGACGAGCTCGCCCGCGAGCGCGCCCTCGACGAAGACGACCTTGCCGTCGCGGCGCCCGACGCCGCGGCCGGCGGCGTCCAGCGCTTCGATCTCAAGCTGCATCCCAGAGCTTCAGGAACTCGCGCCAATGGGGCTTGGCTTGTTCTTGCAAATAGCTTCTCAGGATCTTGATTTCGTGTTGATGGACATCCCTCGAGAAAGCCCCCCTGAGCAACTGGTAGCGCAGGTAGAGCAGGTAGGTGTTCACGGTATCGGCCTCGCAATAGTCGCGGATCTTCGCGCTCTCGCCCGCCAGCCAGGCCGCCCAGACCTTCGCGCCGCCCACCCCGATCTTGCCGGGCAGCCCGGCGATCTGCGCCACCTCGTCCAGCGGCGCGTTGTTGCGCGGCTGGTACATCGCCAGCACGTCCATGAGGTCGAGGTGGCGCGAGTGGTAGCGCGAAACGTAGTTGTTGAAGCGGAAGTCGCGGTTGCCGTCGCCGGTCTCCCAGAACAGGGGCGCCGTCACGCCGAGCGCGAGGCCGCGGTAGTTGAGCACCGGCAGGTCGAAGCCGCCGCCGTTCCAGGACACCAGCTGCGGCACGAACTTCTCGAGGCCGTCGTAGAAGCGCTGGATCAGGTCCTTCTCCTGCCCCTCCAGCGAGAACACCCGCAGGCCCTCGTCGCCGCGCAGGACGCAGGAAATCACCACCACCTTGTGCAGGTGCGGCGCGAGGAAATCGCTGCCGGACTTGACGCGCCGGATCTGGAAGGCGATCTCGGCGACCTCGGCGTCCGGCAGGTCGGCCGGCAGGCCGTGCAGGCGCCTGATCCCGGCGACATCCGGGATCGTCTCGATGTCAAACGCCAGGACCGGCGTCAATCCGGAAACACTCCCGTCGAGAGGTACCGGTCGCCGCGATCGCAGACCACCGCAACGATGACGGCGTTCCTAAGGTCCTTAGCGACGCGCAGCGCCACCGAGACCGCGCCGCCGGAGGAGATGCCCGCGAAGATGCCCTCCTCGCGCGCAAGGCGCCGCGCCGTCTCCTCGGCGTCGGCCTGGCTCACGTGTTCCACGCGGTCTACTCGCGACCGGTCGAAGATCTTCGGCAGGTAGGCCTCCGGCCACTTGCGGATGCCCGGAATCTGCGAGCCCTCCGACGGCTGGCAGCCGATGATCTGGATCTTCGGGTTCTTCTCCTTGAAGAAGCGCGAGCAGCCCATGATCGTGCCCGTGGTGCCCATCGACGACACGAAATGGGTGATCTTGCCTTCGGTGTCGCGCCAGATCTCGGGACCCGTGGTCTCGTAGTGCGCGCGCGGATTGTCCGGATTGGCGAACTGGTCGAGCATGACGCCTTTCTTTTCCCTCACCAGCTTCTCGGCGAGGTCGCGCGCGCCTTCCATGCCGCCCTTCTGCGGCGTCAGGATGATCTCGGCGCCGAAGGCGCGCATGGTTTGCCGGCGCTCCACCGACAAGTGCTCGGGCATGACGAGGATCATGCGGTAGCCGCGCACTGCGGCCGCCATCGCCAGGCCGATGCCCGTGTTCCCCGAGGTCGGCTCGATGAGCACGTCGCCCTTGCGGATCGCGCCGCGCTCCTCGGCGCGCCGGATCATCGAGATCGCGGGCCGGTCCTTCACCGAGCCCGCCGGGTTTTCGCCCTCCAGCTTGGCAAGCACGACGTTGCCGTGCTCCTCGGCGTCCGCGCTCAGCCGCTGCAGCCGCACCAGCGGCGTGTTGCCGATGAACTCCTCGATGGTGCGGGTCTTCACGTCATGAGCTCGCGCACGTAGTCCGGGACGCCTTCCTCGACGGAGCGGAACGTGCCGTCGTAGCCGGCCTCCCTCAGCATCGCGAGGTCGGCCTGCGTGTAGCTCTGGTACCTGCCGACGAGCTGCGGCGGGAACGGGATGTATTCGACCCATCCCTTCGCAGCCAGTTCCTCGATCGGCAGGTCCGAGCCGTTGACCGTGTTGATCACCGCCGCGGCGAGGTCGTTGAAGGTCTGCGAGCGGCCGGTCCCGCAATTGAAGATCCCCGACACGCCGCGGTTCTCCAGCAGCCAGAGGTTCACGCGGACCGCGTCGTCGACGTGCACGAAGTCGCGCTCCTGCTCGCCGTCGGCATAGCCGTCGCTGCCGGCGAACAGCTTCACGCGCCCTTCCGCTCGAAACTGGTGGTAGGCGTGGAAGGCGACCGATGCCATGCGCCCCTTGTGCGCCTCGTTCGGCCCGTAGACGTTGAAGTAGCGCAGGCCCGCGACCTGCGCTCCGTCTTCGGCCTTGCGCTTGCGCACGTACTGGTCGAACAAGTGCTTCGAGTACGCGTAGACGTTGAGCGGATTCTCGTTCTCGCGCGCCTCGCCGAACTCCCGGCCCGCGCCGTAGACCGCCGCGGAGGAGGCGTAGATGAGCGGCACTTCCTCGTCCTGGCACCAGTCGAACAGCGCCTTGGAGTAGCCGTAGTTGGTCTCCATCACGTAGCGGCCGTCCGTGGCCATGGTGTCGGAGCAGGCGCCCTGGTGCAGGATCGCCTCGATCGCGCCGTCCAGGCGCCCCGACTCGAGCTGGGCGAGGAAGTCGCGCTTGTCGAGGTAGTCGTCGATCTCGAGCGCGGCGAGGTTCTTCGACTTGGCGCCGTTCTCGAGGTCGTCCACGGCGAGGATTTCGCTGACACCCGCGCGGTTGAGCGCGGCTACGAGCCTCGAGCCGATGAATCCCGCCGCGCCGGTGACGACGTGCAGCATGGCTAGCCGAAAAGCTCCCGGCGCGTGACCACGGCGGTGCCGAGCTTGGCCACCTTGATCCCGCCGGCGCGGTTGGCGATGCGCATCGCCTGCTCCAGGCGCACGCCCGAGGCGAGCATCGTGCCGAGCGTGGCGATCACGGTGTCGCCGGCGCCGCTCACGTCGTAGACCTCGCGCGCCTCGGCCTTCACGTGCACGGGCTTGTTCTTCGTGTAGAGCGACATGCCCTCGTGGCCGCGCGTGAGCAGCAGCGCGTCCAGGCCGAGCTGCGCGCGCAGCCGGCGCACGCGGCGCTCGAGATCGCCTTCGGATTTCCAGGTGCCGACCACGTCGGCGAGCTCCTTGCGGTTGGGCGTCACGACGTGCGCGCCCTTGTAGCGCGACCAGTCGTCGCCCTTCGGATCCACTAGCACGCGCTTGCCCGCCGCGCGCGCCATGCCGATCATCCGGGCGATGTGCGCGAGCCCGCCCTTGCCGTAGTCCGAGAGGATCACGATGTTGCACGCGGGCAGCGCCGCCCGGAATTCGGCGAGCTTGGAGGCAAGCGCCTCGCCCGAAGGCGGCGTCTCGAAGTCCACGCGCAGCAGCTGCTGCTTCGACAGCACGCGCAGCTTGACCGTGGTCGGCGTGCGCGGGTCGCGGTGCAGGCTGGCCTTGATGCCGGCCTCGCTCGCCAGGCGCTCGATGCGGTCACCCGCCTCGTCGGCGCCGGTGACCGACAGCAGCTGCGTGCGCGCGCCCAGCTGCACGCAATTGTTGGCCACGTTGGCAGCGCCGCCGAGGCGCTCTTCCTGGTGCCGGAATCGCACCACCGGCACCGGCGCCTCCGGCGAGATGCGCGACACCTCCCCGAACCAGTAGCGGTCGAGCATCACGTCGCCCACCACGAGCACGCGCGCCTTGCGCGTATCCGGAGCGCGCCCGCGCGCCGCGTGCGCCGTCATGGCCTCCTCCCCACGCCGAAATACTCGAAGCCGAGCTCGCGCATCAGGGCCGGATCGTACAGGTTCCGGCCGTCGAAGATCGCGGGCGTCTTCAGCGCCTTCTTCAGCGCGCCGAAATCCGGCGACCGGAACTCCGCCCATTCGGTCACGATTGCGAGCGCGTCGCTGCCCTGCAGCGCGTCCGCAGCCGATTTTGCAATGACGATATTCTCTATTTCCGGCCTCGCCACGGGATCATAGGCTCGGACCTTTGCGCCGGCGGCGAGCAGGTCCGCGATCAGGGTCAGGCTCGGCGCCTCGCGCATATCGTCGGTATTCGGCTTGAACGCGAGCCCCCAGACAGCGAAGGTCCGGCCCTTCAGCTTGCCGCCGAAGCGCTTCTTGATCTTGTCGCCGAGCACGTGCTTCTGCGCGTCGTTCGCCTGTTCGACGGCAGCAATCACGCGCAGCCGGGTCCCGGCATCCTCGGCGATGCGCTGCAGC
>DATIYN010000120.1:0-4335 GCA_035517595.1 Burkholderiales bacterium | reverse complement strand
CTTCACGTTCGCCTCGCTCGCCAACTTCTCGCGCACGCTCAACTTCGACCTCGGCCGCTGCGAGGGCTACCGCAACTTCTGCAACAAGCTCTGGAACGCCACGCGCTTCGTGCTGATGAACACCGAGGGCAAGGACTGCGGTCTGGACGAGAAGCTGCCGGTCGAGCTCTCGGCCTGGGACCGGTGGATCATCAGCACGCTGCAGCGCACGGAAGCCGAGGTGGAGGCGGGCTTCGCCGAATACCGCTTCGACAACGTCGCGGGTGCGATCTACCGCTTCGTCTGGGACGAATACAGCGACTGGTACCTCGAGGTCGCCAAGGAGCAGCTCGCCAGGGGCAACGACGCCCAGCAGCGCGCCACGCGGCGCACGCTGGTGCGCGTGCTGGAGGCCGCGCTGCGGCTCGCGCATCCGATCATCCCCTTCATCACCGAGGCGCTCTGGCAGGACATAAGAGCGCTCGCCGGCAAGTCGGGCGAGACCATCATGCTCGCGCCCTACCCGAAGTCGCAGCCCGGGAAGATCGACGAGGCGGCGGAACGCGAAATCGCCCTGGCCAAGGAAGTCGCGAACGCCAGTCGAAACTTGCGCAGCGAGACGAAGACGCCGCCCAAGGCCCGTATCCCGTTCTACATGGTGGGCGAGCCGAGTGCCTCGACTGCTGCGGCGATGATATCGCTGGTTCGAGTTTCCGATCTCAGGATCGTGAAAGAGCTGCCCGAATCGGATTCGCCGGTCGCCGTCGTCGGCCCGCACAAACTGATGCCGCACATCGAAGTGGATGCGGCGGCAGAGAAGGAGCGGCTGGCGAAGGAGATCGCGCGCCTGGAAGGCGAGATCGTCAAGGCGAACGCCAAGCTCGGCAACGCCTCGTTCGTCGAGCGCGCGCCGGCGAAGGTGGTCGAGCAGGAGCGCGCGCGCCTGGCGGGCTTCGAGGCGACGCTCGCCAAGCTGCGGCCGCAGCTCGACAAGCTCGCCGCCGGCCGCTAGTAGCCGCTGGTCCTGCGCTCGCGCGGATAGGGCGAGTAGAAGGGCGGGCGCCGGCCGACGAGGCCTTCGAGCAGGATCAGCTCCTCGTCGGTGTGGTTGATCACCGGCGCGCCCATCAGCATCTGCGGCGCGCCCGCGCCCATGATGTAGCGCGGCTGCTCGTGGTGGCGCGTGCGCACGGTCTCGCGCGCCGCGGGGTCCATCACCGACACGAGCTCGGCCACGCCGTAGCAGACGCAGGCATAGGTGCGCGCGGGCTCCGCCTCGACGTAGACGCCGGTGCCGCGGATGCCGATCACCGCGGTCGGCGTGGTGAGCGTTTTCGGTTCTCCCGGCGCGAACACCGAGAGCACGGCGCCGGTGACGATGCGCAGGCCCGTGAGCAGCAGCGCGCCCGCCGCGCCCTCGGTCTGGACGCGTGCGTTGGCGCGGATCAGGAACGCATCCTTGCCGGCGACGAACAGCACCTCGCTCGCCGGGCCCGTGGTGATCACGTCGCCCGCCTTCACGTCCATGCCTTCCTTCGCGGGCACGCCGTTGATGCGCACGTCGCCGCGCACCCGGTAGACGCCCTTCTCGACCGAGCCCGCCGCGAGGGCGCGGCGCAGCCAGGCCATCTGCGCGGCGATGGCCGCGGCGAGCGCGCCGCCGGCGAGCCGCCGCCGGCTAGGTCGCATGCGCCGGCTCGGCGGCGAGCGCGGCGGCGATCGCATCGCGCTCCCGCTCCGTCGGCCAGGAATGGTCGAACTGCCAGCCGTACTGCGCCTCGACGCGGCGGCGCAGCGCATCCATGAACGCCGCGCCCCAGGCGGCGAAGTCGGCGACCACGAGGCCGCAGGCGCCGATCGCCGTCGCATCCACGCCGCTGATCGGCCGCCCGCTGAGGCAGATCCTTTCCGCGTCGGCGTACGCGCTCAGTCCGCACTGGCGGTAGGTCGCGACGAGCGGCGCGAGCAGCCAGCCGCGCCAGCGCGTGTCGCGCCCGGGCAGGAACTTGAGGGGCGCGACCACCGCGAGCGCGTGCCGGTCGTCGCCGCAGCGCCCCCACAGCGCGGCCGGCGGCGCATCGGCCGCCTGCGCGCGCGCAAACCCGGCGCAGGCGGCGTTCAGCGCCGCCAGGCCGGGCGGATGCATGCGGATCCAGCGCGCCGCGATCGCCATGGCGAAAGCCTAGCAGATGCGGCGCCGGCGGACGGCTATTTCTTCTTCTTGCCGGGCTTGCCGACGCGCTCGAGCGCGTTCTCGAGCGCGCGCGTGAGCGTCTTGATCACCTTGAGGCGCGCGTGGTACTTGTTGTTGGCCTCGACCAGCGTCCAGGGCGCGAGCGCGGTCGAGGTGCGGTCGACCATGTCGCAGATCGCGCGCTCGTAGGCGTCCCACTTCTTGCGGTTGCGCCAGTCTTCCGCGGTGATCTTGAAGCGCTTGAAGGCGACCTTCTCGCGCAGCTTGAAGCGCTTGAGCTGCTCCTCGTTGCTGATCGCCAGCCAGAACTTCACGATCACCACGTTGTGGCGCAGCATCGCGCCCTCGAAGTCGTTGATCTCGGTGTAGGCGCGCAGCCAGTCGTCCTCGGAGCAGAAGCCCTCGACGCGCTCGACGAGCACGCGGCCGTACCAGGAGCGGTCGAAGAACGTGAAGCGGCCGTGCCGCGGCAGGTGCCGCCAGAAGCGCCACAGGTAGGGCTGCGCGCGCTCCTCCTCGGTGGGCGCCGCCACCGGCACGTTGGTATAGCAGCGCGCATCGAGCGCGCCGGTCACGCGCCGGATCGCGCCGCCCTTGCCGGCCGCGTCGTTGCCCTCGAACACCGCGACCACCGAGAGCTGCCTGAAGCGCGGATCGCGCGAGGCGACGTTGAGGCGCCCCTGCCATTTCTCCAGCTCCCTCGAGTACTCGGCCTTGGTCAGCGGCTGGTCGAGCTCGAGCGCGCGCAGCACGTTGAGCTTGTCGTCCGGCGCGGGCATCGGCGGCGTGCGGTCGGGCGCGCGCTTGTCGGGCTTCTCCTTCAGGCGCTCGCGCATCGCCGCGAGCAGGTGCCGCCCTACGGTGAGCGCGCGAAAGCGCGCGTTGGCGCCGGGCACCACGATCCAGGGCGCCTCGGCGGTGGAGGTCTTGCGCAGGAACGGGTCGCAGACGCGCACGAACTTCTTGTAGATCTTGAAGTACTCCCAGTCGCGCTCGGTCACGCGCCAGCGCGTCTTCGGGTCGCTCGCGAGCTCCTTCAGGCGCTTGCGCTGCTGGCCGCGCGACAGGTGGAACCAGTACTTGAGCAGCAGCACGCCCTCGTCCGAGAGCATCTTCTCCAGGCGCTGGATCTCGGCGATCTCGCGCGCGAACTCGCCCTCGTTGATCTCGCCCATCACGCGCTGGATGATGGGCATGGTGTGCCAGGCGCCGAAGAAGATGCCGATCTTGCCCTTCGGCGGCAGCGCGCGCCAGAAGCGCCACAGCGCCGGCCGCTCGCGCTCCTCGTCCGAGGGCTCGAAGAAGCCGCTCGTGAGGATGTGCCGCGGGTCCATCCACTCGTTGAGCAGGTTGACCGTCTCGCTCTTGCCGGCGCCCTCGACCCCGGCGATGAGGACCAGCACCGGGAAGCGGCCGTTCTGCGTGAGGTCGTACTGCGCGTCGAGCAGCGCCTGACGCAGCTTGGCCTCCTCGCGCTTGTAGACCGCCTTGTCGACCTTGTGCTTGAGGCTTGCGGACTCGAACATGGTTTCCCCCGTCGGACGCCTGCCCGGATGTTCAGGCCCCGGCGCGCCGCCGCTGCTGATCTAGGTCAAGCATTCGCCTCAGGCCGGGCGCGCGCCGTGCAGACCGAAGAAGCGCCGGATCTTCTCGAGCAGCTCCCCGGAGGTCGGCGGTTGGGCGCCCTGCGAGCTCGCCGCCGCCTCGCGCACGGCCGCCAGCCCGGCCGCGCGCGCGGCCATGGTGCGGCTCATCTCTTCGGCGATCTCGGGGCGCGCGAGCAGCAGGTCGCGGAACGAGGCGCGGTCCAGCCGGAAGCACTCCACGTCCTCGCGGGCCACCACCGTGTTGTTGCGCGGCGCGCCGGTGAGCATGCCCATCTCGCCGAAATAGCTGCCCGCGCCGATGCGGCCGATCTCGCGCTTGCTGCCGTCCGGGAGCTCGAGCAACGAGTCGGCCTCGCCCGCGGTGACGATGTAGAGCCAGTGCGAGGTGTTGCCCTGGCGCGTCATCACGTCGCCCGCGGCGAACGGCGCGTACTGCAGCCGCTCGGCGAGCGCCTTGCGCTCCTCGGCCGACAGCGTGGCGAACAGGTCGACGCCGTCGATCGCGTGCATGCGCCGCTGCACCTCGCGCTTGTGCACGGCGCGCGCGTGCTCCTC
>DATIYN010000119.1:0-10418 GCA_035517595.1 Burkholderiales bacterium | reverse complement strand
TACCTGCTGTCGAAGGCGCTCGACGCCAACGATTGCGCGGGATTCCTGATGGCGCGCGCGTTGCCGGCTGCCGCAGCGGAGTCCGAGGCGCTCCGGCTAGCCGTATAGTCGCCAGCCGTATCCGGCGCACTCGCTGCAGGTCTGCGACCCGACCTTGCCGGTCGCCTCGCAGCCCGCGCAGGCATCCCAGAGGTACGCCACGCCGCTCTTGTAGATGCCGGAGCAGCGCCGACCGCTCACGAGCTTGTCGCAGCGGTGGTTTACGAATTCATGGTGCATCGTGAGCGCGCCGCAGACGTTGCATACCCCCGCCGGATGCGGAAGCTTGGACGCGAGCAAGGTCAGGACTGGCGCGCGCGCAGCTGCGCGGCCACGACGGCGAGCAGCTCTTCGGCCTGCAGCGGCTTGGTGAGCAGCGGAAAGCCGAAGGTCCTGCCGGCGATCTGCGGGCGGTTCTCGACGCTGGTGATGAAGATCACCGGCAGGTCCGGGATCGACGCATCGGCCCGCAGCGCGGCGACGAAATCCACGCCGTCCATGTAGGGCATCTTGAAATCGGCGATGACGAGGTCGGGCAGCCGCTCGACCACGCTGTGGCCGGCGGCAATCGCGTCTTCGGTGCAGGTAACGCTGTAGCCCGCGTCGCGCAGGTTCATGCCGAGCAGCTTGCGCGCCATCGGGTCGTCGTCCACGACCAGGATGTGGGCGATCGGGGCGGTCGCCGGCTGGTGGTGCTCGGTGCGCCGCTGCTGGGGTCCCGTGAGGCCTTTCACCGGCTCAGCGCTCCAGCACGTACGAGCCCGGCGCGTCGGCGAGCTTCTCGTAGGCGCCGCCCGCGACCGGCGGCGGGGTGCGCGGCTCTCCGCAGCGCGGCGCGAGCCAATGGGTCCAGTCCTCCCACCAGCTGCCCTCGTGGCGCTGCGCGCCGTCGAGCCAGGCGTCCGCCGCCTGGCCGCGGTGCGCGCGGCCGACCTGGAAGGAGCGCCTGGGCGGGGTCACGGGCGGGTTGACGATGCCGAGGATGTGCCCCGAGCTGCTCAGCACGAAGCGCTTCTCGCCGGTGACGTAGCCGTTGATGCGGAAAGTCTGGCGCCAGGGCGTGATGTGATCGTCCGCGGCGCTCACCTGGTACAGCGGCACGTGGATCGACGCGAGCTCGAGCGGCACGCCGGCGATGCTGAGCGCGTTGGGCTTGATGAGGTTGTTTTTCAGGTAGAGCTCGCGCAGGTAGAACTCGTGCATGCGCGAGGCCATGCGCGTGCAGTCCATGTTCCAGTACAGCACGTCGCTCGGCGGCAGCGGCTCGCCGTACAGCCAGCCGTGCACCATGTAGTGCCAGATCAGGCTGTTGGAGCGCAGCAGGCGGAAGGTGGTCGCCATCTCCGAGCCGTCCAGGTAGCCGCGCGTGCGCATGCTGTCGATGAGCCAGGCGATGCTCGCCTCGTCGATGAACACCTCGATGTCGCCCGGCGACTGGAAGTCGACGAGCGTGCACAGCAGCGTCCAGTGCGCAACCGGCACCTTCTCGCGCGGCAGCTGCTTGCTCTTCCACGCGAGGTAGGCGGTGAGCAGCGTGCCGCCGATGCAGTAGCCGGCGGCGTGCACCTTTTCCTCGCCGGAGAGCTCGCAGGCCACGCGCACCGCCTCGCCGACGCCGTCGACGATGTACTCCTCGAAGCTCGTGTCGCGCATCTCCGCGCCGGGGTTCTTCCAGCTCGTGATGTAGACGTCGAAGCCCTGGTCGAGCAGGTACCTGATGAGGCTCTTCTTCGGCTGCAGGTCGAGCACGTAGAACTTGTTGATGCAGGGCGTGACGAGCACGATCGGCACCGGGCGCACCTGCGCCGCCGTGGGCGCGTAGTGGATCACCTCGAGCAGGCGGTTGCGGAACACCACCGCGCCCGCCGTGGTGGCGAGGTTCCTGCCGACGGCGAAATCTTCCTGGCCGGTCATGCGGATGTTGTGCGCCTCGAGATCCTTCTGGAAGATCTCGAAGCCGCGGCGCAGGCTTTCGCCGCGCGAATCGATGGCCTTGCGCATCGCCACCGGGTTGCTCAGCAGGAAATTGGTCGGCGCGATCGCGTTGAGCCATTGCCGCCACCAGAACGCGGCGCGGCGGCGCTCCTTCGGCGACAGGCCCGGGGTCTGGAAGAGCGCGTCCTGCAGCGCGCGCGTCCAGAACAGGTACCACTGCTTGAGCAGGTCCCAGCCCGGCTCCTTGGTCCAGACCGGGTCCGCGAAGCGCGTATCGTCGGGCTGCGGCCGCACCACGTCGGGACCGTCCTGCCCGAACACCCGGCCGGCGCTGTGGATCTGCAGCGCGAGCAGGTCGGCCGCCGAGCGCATGCACAACTCGGCGAACTCCTGGGGATGCGCTCCCCAGGCGGCCTGCGCGTGCATGATCGGCGCGACGATGCCGAACGGGTCGTAAAGGCTCTCGATCGTCTGGCGCAGCGCGCTCGCCCGCTTGGCGGGCAGCGCGAACTGTTCGCCGATGCCGGCGCCTTCGGCAGCGACGGTGGCGGGAAGCTGGGGCGCGTTCATCGGGCACTACCTCAGGAGGATGCGCAGGGTTTCAGGCTAGCCCTCGGGCGCCAGGCGCCATTGACACAGATCAAACGTGCGCGTGCAGCAGCGCGTTGATCTGCAAGCGAATGTCCTGGAGGCGCGGGCGCGAGGCCCGCGCGCGAAGGCCGGGCTAGTGCGAGCGCAGGCGCGGGTCGAGCGCGTCGCGCAGCGAGTCCCCGAACAGGTTGAAGCCGAAGACCGCCAGGCTGATCGCGAGGCCCGGGAAAATCGCCATCCAGGGCGCGGTTTCGGCGAATTCCACCGCGGCGCCGCGCAGCATGAGCCCCCAGGCCGCAGTCGGCTCCTGCACGCCCAGGCCGAGGAACGACAGCGAGGCCTCGAGCAGGATCGCCTCGCCGAGGAAGGCGGTGGCCATGATCAGGATCGGCGCCATGACGTTGGGCAGCATGTGGCGCAGGATGATGCGCCGGTGCCCGAAGCCCGAGGCGCGCGCGGCGTCCACGTACGGCATCTCGCGCACGGTGAGCGCGGCCGAGCGCACGACGCGCGCGCAGCGCGGCACCATCGGCGTGGCGATCGCGAGGATCACGTTGCCGGCGCCCGTGCCGAGGATCGCCACCACGGCGAGCGCGAGAATGATCACCGGGAACGCGAAGAACACGTCCATCACGCGCTGCACGATGAGGTCGGTGCGGCCGCCGAAGTAGGCGCTCGAGACGCCGATCAGCGAGCCCAGCGTGGCGCCAATGAACGACGCGCCCAGGCCGACCGTCATCGCGGTGCGCGTGCCGTAGATGATGCGCGAGAGCACGTCGCGCCCGAAGGCATCGGTGCCGAGCCAATGGCCGGCGCCCGGCGCAGAAAGCATTGCGGCGTAGTCGTTGGCGACCGGATCATAGGGCGCGATCCAGTGCGCGGTCGCCGCGAGGAACGCCGTGAGCAGGATGAGGGCGCCGCCCACCGCGCCGAGCGGGCGCCGGCGCACGAAGCGGCCGACCGTCGCGAGCCAGCCGGAAGGCTCGGTCGCGTGGCCCAGTTCGTCTACGGTGTGCGGTGCGGCGGCCATGCTAGCGGTAGTGGATGCGCGGGTCGAGCCATCCGTAGGCGATGTCGACCACGAAATTGACGAACAGGAAGGTGGTGGCCACCAGCAGCACCAGCGCCTGGATCATGGTGTAGTCGCGGTGCGAGATGCCCTCGACGAACAGCATGCCCAGCCCGTTCAGATTGAACACCTGCTCGGTCACCACCAGGCCGCCCAGCAGGAACGCGAACTCCGTGCTGATCACGGTGAGCACCGGCAGGATCGCGTTCTTCAACGCGTGGCGCGTGAGGATCAGCTTGGTCCACAGCCCCTTCGCGCGCGCGGTGCGGATATAGTCCTCGCGCAGCACTTCGAGCATCGTAGAGCGCATCATGCGCGTGCCCACCGCGCAGTAGCGGTAGCCCACCGCGAGCGCGGGCCAGATGAGCTGCGCGAGGTTGTCCCAGGGATTCACCCACAGCGGCGTGAACACCATGGGCGGCACCCACTTGAAGATGATCAGCATGCCGAGGATCATCAGGCTGCCGAGCCAGAACGACGGCGTCGCGAGGCCCGTGATCGAGAACACGCGTACCGCGTAGTCCACCCAGGTGTCCTGCTTGAAGGCCGCGAGGATGCCGAGCGGAATCGCGAGGCAGGTGGCGATGGTGCTCGCCATCAGCGCGAGCTGCAGCGACAGCGCGAAGCGCAGCTTGATCTCCTGCGTGATCGGCGCGTCCGTCCACATCGAAGTGCCGAAATCGAGCAGCGCGAGACCGCCCATCCAGCTCGTGAACTGCCTCCACAGCGGCTGGTCCAGGCCGAGCTTGTGGCGCTCGATGTCCATCAGCTCCTGCGACTGGAACTGGCTGCCCTGCGTCATGTAGCGCGCCTCCACGACGTCGCCGGGGATCACGCGCAGGAGGAGGAAAATCAGCACCGCGACCCCGATCAGCGTCGGGATCATGGCGAGCAGCCGCTTGACGATGTAGCGACCCATCGCGCGCCCTCTCAGGCCGGCGGCGCCGCGCGCGGCGCCGCCGGAGCTGCGCCGCTCATGGCGACAGCCAGACGGTGTCCAGCGTGTTGTTGAGGTAGTGACTCGGCGTGATGGTCCAGCCGTGCAGGCGCGACGACGCCGGAATGATGCGGTGCCACTGCAGCGTCATGAGGTAGTGGGCTTCCTCGTCCAGCACGCGCTTCTCGAACTCGCGGATCAGCTTCTTGCGCTCGTCGATGCTGGTCGTCTGGCTCTGCTGGTCGTAGAGCTTGTCGAGCACCGGGTCCTCGTAGAAGCCGTAGTTGGCCGGATTGCGGCTTACCGACAGGAACTTGTACATGTCGAGGTCGGGCTGGACGATGTAGCCGCACTGGAAGTCCATGTGCACCTGCTGGTCGCCCTTGCGGATGGTGGGGAAGTAGGCCGCGGACTCGACCACCTTCTGCGTGACGTTCAGGCCGATCTTCCGCCAGCTGTCGATCAGCCACACGCCGAGCGGCTCGTAGGGCATCGGCGTGCCGCGGTTGGTGAAGGTGAAGGAGAAGCCCTCCGGCACGCCCGCCTCCTTGAGCAGCCGGCGCGCCTCGGCGCGCGACTTCCCGATGTCGTGACCATAGCCGGCGAGCTTGGCGAGCTCCTCGGGCGGCGTGGCGAACGGGGTCCCCGGCACCTGCACGCCGGCGACTTCCTTCACGATCGCGATCTGCGACAGCGCCTTGGAGGCCTCCCAGCGATCGAGCGCGAGCGTGAGGGCGCGGCGCACCCGCTTGTCGTCGAAGGGCTTGAGCCTGTGGTTGATGCCCACCATCAGGATGCAATCCCAGGGCGACTCCTGCACCGTGATCTTGTCGCCGAGCGCCGCCTTGAGGTTGTCGCGGTCCTTGGGCGTGAAGCCGCGGAACTGGATCTGGGCGCGCTCGCCGCGCACCGCCGCGACCTGCGCCGCGGAGTCGCGGATGAAGATCGCCCGGAAGCCGTCGAGGTAGGGCTTGCCCTTGTCCCAGTAGTTCGGGTTCTTCTTGCCCACCAGGTGCGAGCCCTTCACGTGCTCCACGAATATGAAGGGCCCGGTGCCCATGATGTGGGTCTCGTACCAGTGCGGGTCCTTGGCGAGGATGTCGGCCTTGTAGATGAAGTTGTAGGGCGAAAGCAGCGAGGCGATGAACGAGCCCGAGGTGTGCTTGAGCTTGAACACGACCGTCGTCGCGTTCGGCGCCTCGACCGACTCGACGTCGGAGTACTGCCCCTTGCGGCTCGAGCCGACGCCGGGCGGCGGGAAGATGATGTGGTCGTAGGAGGCCTTGATGTCCTTCGAGGTCATCTCCGAGCCGTCGTGGAACTTCACGCCGGCGCGGATCTTGAAGGTGTAGGTCTTGCCGTCGGGCGATACCGTCCAGCTCTCGGCGAGCGACGGGTAGGGCGTGGTCCCGCTCTTGTCGTTCGGATCGACACGCAGCAGCGTGTTGTAGAAGGGCGCGATCGGGTGGATCAGGCCGAAGGTTTCCTCGCGGTGCCCGTCGTAGGAGGGCGGCTCCGATGGAACCGGGAAGGTCAACTCGCCGCCGTAATGCGGCTGCTGGGCCCTCGAAGCGAACGGTGTGGCAAGAGCCGCGCAGGCGACAAGCGCCAGCAGCCAGCGGTGATTTCTCATTGGACACCCCCCTCCAGAGATGCGCGGGCGCGATCCGGCCGCGCCCAACCCGTATTTGAAGCAGGATTATCTACAAAGTTCAGCCCGCGTGCCGATCAAACGAGGTGGCAGGCGGCCCAGTGACCCGGCTTGATCTCCCGGGAAAGCGGAATTTGCGCACTGCAGCGTGGCTCGGCCATCGGGCAGCGCGGGTGGAAGACGCAGCCCGAGGGCGGGTTGAGCGGACTCGGCACCTCGCCGCGCAGCACGATGTGCTCGCGTCTGGCCTCGAGCTTGGGATCGGGGATCGGCACCGCCGACAGCAGCGCGCGGCTGTAGGGGTGCAGCGGCTCCGCGTAGAGCGCCTCGCGGTCGGCGATCTCGACCACCTTGCCCAGGTACATCACCACCACCCGGTCGGAGATGTGCCGCACCACGGAAAGGTCGTGCGCGATGAACAGGTAGGTCAGGCCCAGGCGCTGCTGCAGGTCCTCGAGCAGGTTGATGATCTGCGCCTGAATCGAGACGTCGAGCGCCGATACGGGCTCGTCGCAGACGATGAGCGCGGGCTCCATGGCGAGCGCGCGTGCGATGCCGACGCGCTGTCGCTGCCCGCCCGAGAGCTGGTGCGGATAGCGCTCGGCGTGCTGCGGCAGCAGGCCGACCTGCTCCAGCAGCTCGCGCACGCGCCCGCCCCGCTTCGACTTGTCCTTCACCAGGCCGTGCACCGCGAGCGGTTCAGCGATGATCTGGCCGACCGTCATGCGCGGATTGAGCGAGGCGTACGGGTCCTGGAAGATCACCTGGACGCGCCGGCGCATGTCGCGCAGTTGCGCGGCGTCCAGCGCTGCGAGGTCGACGCCGTCGAAGAGGATGCTGCCGCCGCTCGGGCGCTCGAGCAGCATGATGCAGCGCCCGGTCGTGGTCTTGCCGCAGCCCGATTCGCCTACCAGCCCGAGCGTCTCGCCGCGGCGAATCGTGAAGCTCACGCCGTCGACCGCGCGCACGGTGCCCGACGGGCGGCCGATGCCGCCGCCCACGTGGAAGTGCTTGGAGAGGTCCCTAACCTCGAGCAGCGACTCGCTCATCTTCCCAGCAGGCGGTAAGGTGGCCGGCGACCGGTGCGTTGAGGGGAGGGACCGCGTCGCCGCACCGCGGCGCGCGCCACGCGCAGCGCGGCGCGAACGCGCAGCCTTGCGGCAGGCGCGCGAGGTCGGGCGGCTGGCCGTCGATCGGGTCCAGGCGGGCGCGGCGCGGCTCGTCCAGCCGGGGCACCGAGCGCAGCAGGCCGCGCGTGTAGGGGTGGCGCGGCGACGCGTACAGCTCGCGCGCCCGGGCGCGCTCGATGATGCGCCCGGCGTACATTACGTTGACCCGGTCGGCGTAGCGCGCCACGACGCCGAGGTTGTGCGTGATGATCAGCAGCGCCACGCCGAGCTTGCGCGAGAGCTCCCGCATGAGCTCGAGAATCTGCGCCTGGATGGTGACGTCGAGCGCCGTGGTCGGCTCGTCGGCGAGGATCAGCGAGGGGTTGCAGGCGAGCGCCATCGCGATCATCAGCCGCTGGCGCATGCCGCCGCTGAAGTGGTGGGGGTACTGGCGCAGGCGGCGCTCCGGATCGGCGATGCCGACCATGCCGAGCAGCTCCACCGCGCGCGCGTGCGCGGCGTCCGGCGCCATCCGCAGGTGGATCTCCAGGCCCTCGGTGAGCTGGCGGCCGACCGAGAGCACCGGGTTGAGCGAGGTCATCGGCTCCTGGAACACCATTGCGATCTCGCGGCCGCGCACGTGCTGCATTTCCGGCTCGGAGAGCGCGAGCAGGTCGCGGCCCTTGAACAGGATGCGGCCGCCGTCCACGCGCGCGGCGACCTCCGGCAGCAGGCGCATGATGCTCAACGCGGACACCGATTTGCCGCAGCCGGACTCGCCCACGAGCGCGACAGTCTCGCCTTCTTCGATGTCCCAGGATACGCCGTCGACCGCGCGCACCACGCCCGCCGGAGTCCGGAAGCTGGTGCGAAGTTCCTGAACGTCGAGCAAGATCGCCACGGCGCGCGCAGTCTAGCACTAACTATCCGGTAAAATCCCAGCCCTTCGCGCGGGCAATCCTTGGCACTCATCGTCCAGAAATTCGGCGGCACCTCGGTCGGCACGATCGAGCGCATCAAGAACGTGGCCTGGCGCGTCGCCAAGTGGCAGGCGGCGGGCCACCGCGTCGTCGTGGTGCCCTCGGCGATGGCGGGCGAGACCAATCGGCTGCTCGGGCTCGCGGCCAAGCTGCAGGAGCATCCGGACCCGCGCGAGCTCGACGTGGTCGCCGCGACCGGCGAGCAGGTGAGCGTAGGCCTGCTCGCGATGGCGCTGCTCGCGCTCGGCGTCAAGGCGAAGAGCTACGCCGGCTGGCAGGTGAAGGTGCTCACCGATTCGGCGCACACGCGTGCGCGCATTCTCAGGATCGACGAGGTCAACCTGCGCCAGGATCTGGAGAACGGCTGCGTCGCGGTGGTCGCGGGATTCCAGGGCGTCGACAAGGACGGCAACATCACCACGCTCGGACGCGGCGGCTCGGACACCTCCGCGGTGGCGCTCGCGGCCGCGCTCGGCGCCGACGAGTGCCAGATCTACACCGACGTCGACGGCGTCTACACCACCGACCCGCGCATCGTGCCCGAGGCGCGGCGCCTCGAGACCATCACCTTCGAGGAGATGATCGAGCTGGCGAGCGCCGGCTCCAAGGTGCTGCAGATCCGCTCGGTCGAGTTCGCCGGCAAGTACAAGGTGCCGACGCGCGTGCTCTCCAGCCTCACCGATCCGAAGATCCCGCTCGAGGAGGAGAGCCGCTCGGGCACGCTTATCACGTTCGAGGAAGACCCGCACATGGCCATGGAAAAAGCCGTCGTATCAGGAGTCGCCGCGCAGCGCGACGAGGCCAAGGTGACCGTCCATGGCGTCCCGGACAAGCCCGGCATCGCCTACGCGATCCTTGGCCCGATCGCCGATGCCGGCATCAACGTCGACGTGATCGTGCAGAACGTGAGCCACGACGGCATGACGGACCTGTCGTTCACGCTCAGCCGCGCCGACATGAAGCGCGCCATGAAGATGCTGAACGACCAGGTCAAGCCGCACATCCGGTGCCGCGAGATCACCGGCGACGACCGCATGGCGAAGGTCTCGATCGTCGGCCTGGGCATGCGCTCGCACGCCGGCATCGCGGCGAAGATGTTCCGCACGCTCGCGGAGGAAGGCATCAACATCCAGATGATCTCCACCTCGGAGATCAAGATCTCGGTGGTGGTCGACGAGAAATACGCGGAGCTCGCGGTGCGCGTACTCCACAAGGCCTTCGAACTGGAGCAGGCGTAGCTGCCGGGCGAGCCGCCGCTAGCGCGCCTCGCCCCGGACCTGCGCGATCCGGCGCAGTCCCGCCGTCGCTTGTCGGTCGAGATCCACAAGGACCGGGGCCGACGGCGACATCTCCTGGATGATCGCTTGCGCGCGCCGGTACTCGGCTTCCGCGTCGTCGTATTTTCGCTCCATGCTATGCACCCGCGCGAGGTTGATCATCGAGGCAAGCGTGAAGGAATGCCGAAGGCCGAGCGTTTTTTCCCTGATGCTCAGGGCCCTGCGGTGCAGCGGCTCCGCGAGGGCGACCGCCTTCGCGATCGCCGCCGGGTCCCGGGATACAAATGCCGCCATCTGGCGGAATTCCGCGAGGTTGTTGAGCGCCAGGGCCACATCGAGGTGCTCGGGCCCCAGGCTTTCTTCCGCGCTCCTGAGCGCCGCCTCGGCGGTCTCGACCGCCGCCGCATAGCGTCCTTGCCCGGCAAGCTGGACGGATTGATCCAGGAGCTGCCGATATTGTGCGTGGGCAGGTTGCGCGCCGGCGGCGGAAAGCCAGGCAAAGGCGACGGCAGCGGCGACGCGCAACGCCGAGGCTCCCGATCGGGTCCGCCGGCTCACGCTAGGGCCTTTCGCCGGCAACGAGCTCTCCGGTGCCCTCGTCCAGCTCCGCATGTACGTCCTCCTCTCGACTGTGCGCGGATACTACGCCGACAACAGGGTCGCCCGTGTTTCAATCGTGTATTTGCGCTGGCGGAATTCGCATGCGGGCGCATGCGGACGTCACCGAGCATCAGCGCGCTAGCGCGATCAGGCCGCTGCCGAGGTAGAAGAGTCCGAGGGACATCACGGTCCAGCGCGTCCAGCGCCGGAACATCTCGTCGCTGATGCGC
>DATIYN010000118.1:0-8640 GCA_035517595.1 Burkholderiales bacterium | reverse complement strand
CTCGTCGAGTACTGCAAGTTCACGCCCCGCTTCAATCCGTCCGAGTGCTCGATGCCGCTCCAGGATTTTCTGGCGACGCGCAGGTACGAGGACGGCCTGCTGCAGGAGCTGCTGCGCAAGATCCCGGATCTGGCCGTCTACGACCCGATCGCGTCGCTCTGCGATGCCCGACGCTGCTACCTCATGCGCAACGGCGTGCTGCTCTACCGGGACAATCATCACCTGAGCGTCAACGGCAGCAAGCTCGTCGCGCGGGACCTGAAGCGATGGCTGGCGGAAAAGCGGCTTCTCGACTGAGCGGCGGCCCGGTGCCGCAGCCGTTCACGCAGGAAGGATCAGGATCGCCCGGTAGTCGTTGACGTTGGTCCGCGTGGGCCCGGTGACCACGAGGTCGCCGAGCGCCGCGAAGACTCCGTAGCTGTCGTGCGCGGCAAGGTACCGGTGCGCATCCATGCCTTGCGCCTGCGCGCGAGCGAGCGAGTCCGGCGCGAGCAGGGCGCCCGCGTTGTCCTCCGAGCCGTCGATGCCATCGGTGTCGGCCGCGATGGCGTGCACCTCGGGGAGGCCGCCGAGCTCCAGGCCGAGGGCGAGCAGGAACTCCCCGCAGCGCCCGCCGCGGCCGCCCGTGCGGCGCACGGTCACCGTGCATTCGCCCCCGGAGATCAGCGCGACCGGCGGCTTGAACGGCGCGCCGTGCTGACGGATCTCGCGCACGAGCGCGGCCATCACCTTGGCGACGTCGCGCGCCTCGCCGGTCACCGAATCGCCGAGGATCACGGGCTCCACGCCGTTGTCGCGGAAGAACTTCGCCGCGGCCTCGAGCGCGCTGCGCGCGGTGGCGATCACGCGGTTCTCGACGTGCTCGAATGCGGGCGAGCCGGGCTTGGGGGTCTCCTCGCGCTCGCCGCGCAGCCCCGCGATGAGGTGCTTGAGCACCGCCTGCGGCGGCTTGATGTCGAACTGGTTCAGCACGTCCACCGCGTCCTGGTAAGTGGTCGGATCGGGCGCGAACGGCCCCGAGGCGACGTGCGTCGCGGCGTCGCCCGTCACGTCCGAGATGATCAGCGCCGTGATCGGCGCCTTGCAGGCCGCGGCGAGGCGCCCGCCCTGGATCTGCGACAGGTGCTTGCGCACCGTGTTGATTTCCTGGATCGTCGCGCCGCTCTTAAGCAGGTCGCGCGTGACCGCGCGCAGGTCGGCGATCGTCACGCCCTCGACGGGCAGCGACATGAGCGCCGAGCCGCCGCCGGAGACGAGCGCGATGAGCCGGTCCATCGGCTTGATCGCGCGCGCCGCGCCGAGCATCTCGCGCGCGGCGGTCTCGCCCGCCTCGTCGGGCACCGGGTGGCCGGCTTCGACCCAGCGGATGCGCTCCAGCGGCAGCGCGTGCCCGTAGCGTGTCAGCGCGATGCCGATGAGCTTCTTGTCCTCGGGCCAGGCGCGCTCCACCGCGAGCGCCATCGAGCACGCCGCCTTTCCCGCGGCGAGCACCAGCGTGCGCCCGTCGGGCGGCTTGGGGAGGTGCTGCGCCACGATGAGCAGCGGGTCCACCGCGGCGACCGCCGCCTTGAAGCTCGCCCGCAGGAGCTCGTGCGGGGTCAGCCGAAGCGCTCCTCGGGGGCGCGCTTCGGCGCCTCGCCGGCGAGCCGGTAGAGAACCGGGTAGGCCTCGCGGAAGGCCTGCATGATTTCCGCGACCGGCACGTCGGCGTGGCTGCCGCGGCCGCGCAGGTACTCCATGTGGCGCCGGTCCTCCTCGTCGAACGGGTGGAAGATCGAGTCGGCGCGGCCGTCGAACTCCAGCGGCTTCACCCGGAAGCGCCGGCACAGCTCGACGTTGAAAGCCGGCGTCGCCTTCACCCACCGGGCTTCGAGGAAAAGCTCCGCGTAGCCGTGGTATATGAACAGGTCCGAGCCCATGCGTTCCAGGAGCGCGGGCGTCGTGAGATGGTTCTTCACATCGGCAAAGCCCACGCGCGCGGGGATGCCCGCGGCGCGCGCGACCGCCGCGAGCAGCGCCGCCTTGCCGATGCAGAAGCCTTCGCCCGTCGCCAGGCAGTGCGAGGCCTGGAAGGTCTCCTCCTTCGAGAAGTCGAGGAAGGGGTTGTAGCGGATGCCGTCCCGGACTGCGTAGTAGAGGGAGACCGCGCGCTCGAGGTCGCCGCCTCCCGAGGCATGCTTCCGGGAGAACTCCACGACCGCGGGATGCGCGCTGTCGACGAAGCGCCCCGGCACGAGATATTCGTTCATCGATCCAGGCCCATCAGCCGGCGCGCGCCCGCGAAAAGCGCGCTGTCCGGAGCGGCGAGCCCGTCGAGCACCGAGAAATGGTGCGTGCCGGGCATCGGGATATCGGCCGCGAGCACGCGCTTCCAGCGCTCGCCGAGCAGGGCGTTCTGGCGCCGGAACTCCGAGCTCTCGTCGCCGCCGACGCAGGTCATGAGCGGCGCGCGAGTGGCGGGCGGCAGGAACGCAGGGGAAGCCCTCAGCGCGGCCGCCTCGTCGAGGCGCAGGTCCGCGTTCAGCCACGCCGCCTGCACGAGCGGCCGCAGGTCGTAGATGCCGCTCACCGCGAGCCCGCCCTTGAACAGGTTCCCCGGCAGCCTCGGGTCGAGCGCCGGCCAGAGCGCGGCCATCATCATCGCCGTGAGATGGCCGCCCGCGGAGTGCCCGGCGACGTGCAGACGGTCCTGGTTCATGCCGTAGTCGTGCGCGTGCAGCCACAGCCAGCGCGAGGCGCGCAGCATCTGGCGCACGATCTCCTCGAGCGTGACCTCGGGGCAGAGGTCGTAGTTGACCACCGCGAGCGAGACGCCCGCATCCACCCATGCGGGCGCGAGGAAGGAGAAGTCCCTCTTGTCGAGCGCGCGCCAGTAGCCGCCATGGATGAAAAGGAGGCACGTGCCATCGCCCTTTCGCGCCGGGAAGATGTCGACCGTCTCGCCGGGCGCCTCGCCGTAGCGCTGGTCTAGGCGGCAGGCCAGCGCAGCGCGCGCGCGCGCCGAGTCGGCCGCCCAGCGCCCGAGCCACCGGCCGTGGTCGGGCACCAGCTCGCGATTGTTGTACTCGCGGGCGTAGAAGCCGGGGTCGGCGCCGACCGCGGCCGCCATCAGCCGCGCCGCTCCCGCCACAGGCCCAGCGCCTGCTGCGCCGGCCGGTCGGAGTAGGAGAACAGCACGCAATCGGTTTCGGATTCGATGCTGACGGGGTGCCAGGACGGCACCACGAACGTGTCCTTCGGGCCGAACGCGAACGCTTCGCCGCCGATGCTGACTTTGCCCTTGCCCTCGGCCACCGCGTAGACCGTGCCGTCCGTGGAACGATACGGACTCGAGCGCTGCCCTTTGGGCGTCAGCTGGATGAAGGTGCCGATCGTAGGCATCGCGGGGCCGCCGGTAAGCGGATTGGTGAATTCCATCTTCCAGCCATGGCAGGGATCCGCGTCCTCTTCCCGCGCGAGCTTGGCCAGCGTCTCGCGGCTGCGTTCGTAGGGATAGCTGAAGACCGGCGAGGTCTTGCCGAAGGGTGCCACCGCGCCCAGCGGCTTCAGGTTGTTGCCGTAGCGCGCAAGCGACGCGCCTTCGCTGCGGGTGACCGGCTGCACGTCCTCGGGAAAGGGCTCGTGGAATTGCGCCGCAAACGCGCGCAGGATCGGCAGGTCAAGGCCGTCGAGCCAGATGACGGGCTCCGATCCCGGGTTGCCGTGGTCGTGCCAGGTCCAGGACGGTGTGATGATGAAGTCTCCCGGGCGCATGGTCGTGCGCTCGCCGTCGACTGCGGTGTAGGCGCCCGAGCCCTCGACCACGAAGCGCAGCGCCGATTGCGTGTGCCGATGGCTGGGCGCGATCTCGCCGGGCAGGATGAGCTGGAAGCCGGCGAACAGGCTCTGCGTGATGCAGGACTGGCCGCGCATGCCGGGGTTCTGCAGCACCAGCACGCGCCTGAGGGCTTCCTTCGCCGTGATCAGCTGGCCGGCTTCCATCAGGTAGCGGCGCGCGTCCGCCCATTTCCAGAGCGCGGGCTTGCAGGGCGTCTTCGGCTCGTCGGGAATCAAGTCGTGGTAGACCTCCCAGAGCGGCGCGAAATTGAGCTTTTCGATCCGGCGATAGAGATCCTGCCGCTCGGCACTGATGCTGGCCTGGGGAACGCTTGCCATGGGGTCTCCGGAATCTCTCCAAAAAACGATTCTACGTCCTCGTTCGACCGACTTGCTTGAGCCAGGTCACCGGCTTGCCGAGCGCGCCGCCGAGGGCCTTGCCCTCCGGATCGGCGAGCGCCGCCTCGCGCGCCTTGCGGATCGCCTTCGCCTGCGCGGCGGGGTCCGAGGTCGCCGGATGGTCCACGAGCGCGTCCAGGATCGCGAGGAAGTTCGCCTTGCCGCGGCGGTGCGTCTCGCCGTAGCCCTTGATGAGGCGCGCGCATTCGGCGATCTCCAGGGCGAGCGGCGCGCTGCGCGCCGCGGCGTCCCTGACGCTCGCGAGCCAGCGCTCGATGAGCCTCTGCTCCTCGGCGTAGCGATAGGAATGCGGCCGCCAGGGCTTCAGCCAGGCGAGCGAGCGCACGAGCAGGTAGCCGAATACCCCCGAAGTCTTGATATGCATGCCGACGTTATAAGCATCCAGCTTCCCTTGCCGTTCCGCCCATGAAATCAATTTCTTTCCAAGAGAAGAAGGCAAGAGCGACGCGAACTCTTCTACGCCGGGCTTGAGGTAGTCGATCACCACCACCGGCTCGCCGTCCTTCGCGCCGACTTCCTTGCGCACGCGCGCGAAGCGCGAGGCGCGCGTCTTCAGGTCGGCGACGCGGATGATGTCCTCGTAGGCCATCCAGAGCGCGAGGTGGCGGGCAACCTCGGCGACGAGGGAAGGATCCGCATTTCCGAAGGACTGGATTCTTTCCTTGTAGAGGTTCGCATAAGCCGCGCCCTGATAGTCCTCGAGCCTCTCGATGGCCAGCTTCGTCACGTCTTCCAGCCCGGACGCCCGCCTTGGCGGCGCAGGCGGCTGCGGCGCCGCTTTCGCGCCGGCGGCGATGTCGAAGCCGGCGGCGAAGCCGCGCAGGCTCGCCTCGGCGCCGCGGCCGCCGCGGCGGATCGCTTGCTCGCAGGTCTCGCGCGGCAGCGGCAGCACGCCGCTGCCCGCCATGGCGCCGAAGAGGACCGCGTTGATTACGGTACCGCTGTCCTGCGCGAGCTTGCGCATGTCGAACAGCACCGCCTGCCGCGCAAGCTGGCGCCCCGCGGCGATCACGCGCTCGCTGTCGAAGCGCCCGTCGCCCATTTGCATCTTCTCCACGGTCGCGTAGATGCGGTGCGTGGAGGCGATGAGCACCGTGCGCTCCGGGTTGACGTAGCCGTTCTGCATCGAGCGGCCGGCCTCGACGAGCTCGGAGGCGACCATCACGTCGACGTTGCCCGGGCTGGGCGTGAGCGAGAGCACGGGCGCGCGGCCGCCGAGGTCGGCTTGCTTCGCCGGGAAGATTTCCAGGTAGTAGGTGGTGGCGCCGGTGCGCTGCGCGACGCCCGGGATCGAGGTGCTCTGCGCAGGGAAGCCGCGATCTGCGGCGGCGTCGAGGAGCCACTCGGCCATCACGCCGCCGCCTTCGCCGCCAAGGGCGGCGATCAGGATCGTGAGGGGTCGGTCGGGCAGATTCATGCGAATCGGTGCAGCAGCTTGTCGAGCCACGTCGGGTTCTGGACGACTTCCGCCCGGTAGAAGGAAGGGCATAGCACGGCGGCGTGGGCGTTCTCGCCGCAAAGGCCGCAGCCCACGCAACCGTCGATCACGGTCGCCACCGGGTCGCGGCGCAGCGGATCGGGGTTGTCCTTGACGGTGAGCGTGGGGCAGCCCGAGAGGCGGATGCAGGAATGGTCCCCCGTGCACGTGTCTTCGTCGACCCCGTACTTGACGCGAACGGTTCGCCGGCCCTCGGACAGGCTTCTCGAAACGAGAGGTTTCAAGCGCCGCTGCCGCTCGAGCTGGCACTCGCCCTCGGCGACGATCACCTTGAGGCCCTTTGCGCCGGTCGTCATGGCTTCCCGGTAGGTCTTCGCCATCGCGCCGACGTCGTAGTTGTCGACGGTGCGCAGCCACTTCACCCCCAGGCCCGTGAGCGTGTCCTCGATCGTGCGATCGGCGTGCGCCGCGCTCGTGCCGGCCGCGGCCGCGCGCGCTTCCTCGGGCGGCGAGGAAATGAGCTCCTGGGTGCCGGTGGCCGAGGCGTAGCCGTTCTTCATCACGATCAGCACGCCGTCGCCCTTGTTCATGAGGTTCGAGGCCACGCCGGAAAGCAGCCCGTTGTGCCAGAAGCCGCCGTCGCCCATCACCGCGACCGATCGCTTGGCCTGCAGGGGCGAAACGCCCGCCGCGCTCGCGAGGCTCATGCCGTAGCCGAGCAGCGTGTTGCCCTGCGAGAAGGGCTCGAAGGACGCGAAGGCGTGGCAGCCGACGTCCATCGCCACGTGCGGCCGGCCGATCTCCTGCGCGACGAGCTTCATCGCGGAAAACACCGGCCGCTCCGGGCAGCCCACGCAGAAGGAGGGCGGGCGCTGGGGCAGGGCGCCGAGAAGCCGGGCCGCTTCGTCCCTTGATTTCTCTACGGCATCCAGCCAGCGGGATCCGGCGGCGGCGTCCAGATGCGGAGCGTACTCGCCGAGGAATCGCCTCAACCCCCGCACCATCACCTCGGCGGTGTAGTCGCCGGCCATTTGCAGCAGGTCCTTGCCGTGCAGCTTCGTCCGCGGGCCGGCGCGGCGCAGGATCGAGGCGATCTCCTGCTCGATGAATTCGGGCTGGCCTTCCTCCAGCACGAGCAGCGCGGATTTTTCTCTCGAAAAAGAGATTATTTCTTCAGGAACGAGCGGGTACACGACGTTGAGAACGTGAATCGGCAGCCGGCAATTGCCGAAATCGTCGGACATGCCGAGCAGCCGCAGCGCGCGCACCAGGTTGTTGTACAGGCCGCCCTGCACGACGAGCCCCACGGATTTCTCGCTGCCGTCGAAAGTCTCGTTCAGCCTGTGCCCGACGATGAACCTGCGCGCCGCGGGCAGGCGCACCTCGCTCTTGAGCTTCTCCTGGCGGAAGATCGCCGGCGGGTGCGCGAGGCGGTCGTAGATGAACTCCTGCGGCGGACCCGAGAGCTTGGAGCGGGTCGAAACTTTGGGAGAAATATTATTTCGAGTCAAGAAAGAACCCTTGACATGACAGGCGCGAATCCGCAGCTCCATCATCACCGGCGTGTTGGAGGCCTCCGAGAGCTCGAAGCCTCGCTCGACCATCGCCGCGATGGTGCCGAGGTTGGGCCGCGGGTCGAGCAGCCAGATGAGCGACTTCATGGCGAAGGCGTGGCTGCGTTCCTGCGCCACCACGCCGCCCTCGCCGTAGTCCTCGCCGAGCACGATCAGCGCGCCGCCCATCACGCCGGCGCTCGCGAGGTAGGAGAGCGCGTCGGCCGCGACGTTGGTGCCGACCACCGACTTCCAGGTGACCGCGCCGCGCGCCGGGTAGTTGATCGAGGCGCCGAGCATAGCGGCGGCCGAGGACTCGCTGGTGCAAGCCTCCACGTGCACGCCGAGCTCGTCCATGTAGTCGCGCGCCTGCACCATCACGTCGAGCAGGTGCGATACCGGCGCGCCCTGGTATCCGCCCACGTAGGACACGCCCGACTGCAGCAGCGCCTTGGTCACGGCAAGGATGCCTTCGCCGTGGAAGGTTTCGCCCTCGCCCAGGCGCAGCGACTCGATTTCCCTAGTGAACTGTCGTTCCACGGAACAGGTTTCTGAGAATTTCGAGGGCCTTGTCGAGCGGCCCGGGATTTTGAATCACTTCAGCTCTATAAAAAGAAGGACACAAGACAGCGGCGTGCGCGTTCTCGCCGCACAGGCCGCAGCCGACGCAGCCGTCGATCACGGTGGCGACCGGGTCGCGGCGCAGGGGATCCGGGTTGTCTTTGACGGTGAGCGTCGGGCAGCCCGAAAGCCGGATGCAGGAGTGGTCGCCCGTGCAGGTGTCCTCGTCGACGCCGTACTTTGTCCGGACCGTCCGTTTGCCCTCGGACAATTGGCGGGCGACGACGGGGCGCAGCTTGCGCTGTCGCTCGAGCTGGCACTCGCCCTCGGCGATGACGACCTTGAGGCCCTTGTAGTCTGCCGACATCGCCTCTCTCAGCGCCTGGGCCACCTCACCGACGCGGTAGTTGTCCACCGTCTTGACCCAGCCCACGCCGACGCCCGCGAGCGCGCGCTCAATCGCCATGTCGCCCGCCTTGAACTCGCTGTGCTGGGGGCTGGAGGGCAATTCCTGCGTGCCGGTCGCCGAGCTGTAGCCGTTCTTCATGATGACGAGGATGCCGTCGTCCTTGTTGAACACGGCGTTGGCTATGCCCGAGGTGAGGCCGTTGTGCCAGAAGCCGCCGTCGCCCATGATCGTGAGCGTGCGCTTGCCGAACATGGTGTTGACCGCCGAGTTCGACGCGAGCCCCAGGCCGTAGCCGAGCACCGTATGGCCGATGTTGAACGGCGGCAGCGTGGCGAAGGTGTGGCAGCCGATGTCGGCGGAAATGTGAAATGGACCCGTCGCCCGCTCGGCCACCTTCATCGCGGCGAACACGGGACGCTCCGGGCAGCCGACGCAGAAGCCGG
>DATIYN010000117.1:0-27693 GCA_035517595.1 Burkholderiales bacterium | reverse complement strand
CCTGAAACCGCCGGGCAACAATTCCGGGCGCCCGCGACATCCGCGGGTAACCGGCGCCGCCTAGGCTTCTCTCCCGGGCAGTCGCACAGGAGAGAACGATGGACGGCTATCTCATCAACGGGTCGGTCGGCATGCCGCGCGCGGCGCGCGCTGCGACGGATCCTGCGCCACCTGTTCCCGCCGCGGGCCGCGGCGGCCGGCTGACCGTGAAGCTCGAGCGCTTCATCGACTCCGGCCGGAAGTTCCTGCCCGACCGCCTGACGCTGATCGGCGGCTTCGATTTCCTGTCGCCTGGGGAGCAGCGCCTCGTGAGCCAGGTCCAGGGCCGCAGCTACGCGAGCATGCTCGGCGTGCTCCTGAGGCACCAGCCGCACCTGCAGCGCCTGGAGGCGATGATGGCCGGCTGCATGCCCGAGGGCTACCGGTTCGTGCCGGACCCCGGGGTCGTCGACGCGGTCGTGCGCAGCCGCTCGGTCTGGTCGGTGCTCGCGCTGACCTGCCTGATCGGGCTGCAAATGCGTTCGCACCATCGCCTGGGCGAGGGCGCGGAAGGCCAGATCGATGCGCAATGGGCGGATGCTCTCCGGCGGCAGGGAGACGACGCCGCGCGCAGCGCGTCGCTGGACGAACGGAAATGGCGCCTTGAGGACGCGCGGCTCGATCCGGCGGCGCGCGACCGCGCGACCGGCGACTTCATCGTGCTGCTCGGGATGATCGACGGCGTCCTGCAGGGGCAGGCACACGCGGATGCGAATTACTTTGCCTCGGCCTGCGCGCGCTCCTTGCACGGCCGCGAGCGGGCGCGGGTCGAGGCGGCGCTGCTGAACGCCTACCGCTGGCAATACATCCTTTCCGGCGTCCAAGTGCCGCACTTCAGCGCGCTCCTGACCGGCATGCTGAGCGCCGAGCAGCACGGCCGCGTCGCCTCGGCGCTCGCGCCCCTGTTCGACAGGGCCGGCCTTCCGGAGCTGCGCTGGTCCTGACGCGAATCGCGTGCATCGGCCGGCCGCCTTCCGGGAGATAATCGCCCGGCGATGAGCCGGGAGCGGGCGATTGCCCAAGCGGAGCGGTACTTCGACGAGGGCGGCTTCTTCGCCGACCTCGCGCGGCGCGTCGCCATCCCGACCGAGAGCCAGAATCCGGAGCGCCGCCCCGAGCTCGAGCGCTACCTGCGGGCCGAGCTTCAGCCCTCTTTCGAGCGCCTGGGGTTCCGCTGCCAATTGCTGCCCAACCCGGTCGCCGGGCGCGGCCCTTTCCTGTTCGCCGAGCGCATCGAGGATCCGGCGCTGCGCACCGTGCTCACCTACGGGCACGGCGACGTGATCCGCGGGCAGGAAGCGAGCTGGAAGGCGGGGCTCGATCCGTGGACGCTCAAGCGCGACGGCGACCGGCTCTACGGGCGCGGCACGGCCGACAACAAGGGGCAGCATTCGATCAATCTGGGCGCGGTGGCCGCGGTGCTCGCCGCGCGAGGGCGATTGGGATTCAACCTGAAGGTGCTCATCGAGACCGGAGAAGAAGTCGGCTCGCCCGGCCTCAAGGAGTTCTGCGCGCGCAACAAGGGCCTGCTGAAGGCGGACGTGCTCATCGCTTCCGACGGACCGCGGCTGCAGCCCGGCCAGCCGACCGTGTTCCTCGGCTCGCGCGGCGCGCTGAACATGGACCTGGTGGTCGAGCTGCGCGACGGCGGCCATCATTCGGGCAACTGGGGCGGGCTGCTCGCCAACCCGGGCGTGATCCTCGCGCATGCGCTCGCGACGATCACCGGGCCCAGGGGCGAGATCAGGATCAGGTCCTGGCGCCCGGATACGCTCACGCCGGCGGTGCGCGAAGCGCTCGCGGGCCTCGAGGTGGACGGCGGCGAGGGCAGCCCGGAAATCGACGCCGACTGGGGCGAGCCCGGCCTCACGCCGGCAGAGAAGGTATTCGGCTGGTCGAGCTTCGAGGTTCTCGCCTTCACGGCGGGCAACCCCGACAAGCCGGTGAACGCGATCCCGCCGCGCGCGAGCGCGCACTGCCAGCTGCGCTACGTCGTGGGCATCGATCCGGCGCAGATCGTCCCGGCGCTGCGCGCGCACCTGGCCGAGGCGGGCTTCCCGATGGTCAAGGTGACGCAGGCGCGCGACGGCTTCTTCAAGGCGACGAGGCTCGATCCGCGGCACCCGTGGGTCCTTTGGGTGAAGAATTCCCTGGAACGAACCAGCCGGCAGCCGGCCGCCATCCTGCCCAACCTCGGCGGCTCGCTGCCGAACGACGTCTTCGCGGACGACCTCGGGCTGCCGACCGTCTGGATCCCGCACTCGTACGCGTCGTGCAGCCAGCACGCGCCCAACGAGCACCTGCTGGCGCCCGTCGCGCGCGACGCGCTGCGGCTGATGGCGGGACTGATGTGGGACCTCGGCGAGGCGGATACGCTGCCGCGCGCCTAGCCCGCCGCGTACGGCGGGCGGATTATCCAATAAACTGTCGGACTTTTTTCCGGACTGCCGATGGCCAAGTACGTCTACACGATGCGCCGGGTCAGCAAGACCGTGCCGCCCCAGCGCACGATCCTGCGCGACATCTCGCTCAATTTCTTCCCGGGCGCGAAGATCGGCGTGCTCGGCCTGAACGGCTCGGGCAAGTCGACGCTGCTGAAGATCATGGCCGGCGTCGACGACCACTACGAAGGCGAGGTCGTGCGCATGCCCGGCATCCAGGTCGGCTTCCTGCCGCAGGAGCCGCAGCTGGAGGCCGAGAAGACCGTGCGCGAGACGATCGAGGAGGGCGCGGGCGACATCGCCGCCGCGAAAAAGCGTCTCGACGCGGTCTACGCGGCGTACTCGGAGGAAGGCGCCGACTTCGACGCGCTCGCCGCCGAGCAGGCGAAGCTCGAGGCCGTCGTCAACGCCGCGGGCGGCGGCCAGGAACTGGAGATCGCCGCCGACGCGCTGCGCCTGCCGCCGTGGGAGCACAAGATCGGCATCCTCTCGGGAGGCGAGAAGCGCCGGGTGGCGCTGTGCCGGCTGCTGCTTTCCAAGCCCGATCTGCTGCTGCTGGACGAGCCGACCAACCACCTCGACGCCGAGAGCGTGGAGTGGCTGGAGCAGTTCCTGCAGCGCTTCCCGGGCACGGTGGTCGCCGTGACGCACGACCGCTACTTCCTCGACAACGCCGCCGGCTGGATCCTGGAGCTGGACCGCGGCTACGGCATCCCCTGGGAAGGCAACTACTCCTCGTGGCTGGAGCAGAAGGAACAGCGCTTGTCCGTGGAAGCCAAGCAGGAGGAGGCGCGCATCAAGTCGATGAAGGCCGAGCTCGAGTGGGTGCGGCAGAACCCGAAGGGCCGGCAGGCGAAATCGAAGGCCCGGCTCGCGCGCTTTGAAGAATTGTCTTCCTTTGAAATTCAAAAAAGAAATGAAACGCAGGAGATTTTCATTCCCGTCGCCGAGCGCCTCGGCAACGAGGTGATCGAGTTCGACCAGGTCTCCAAGGGCTTCGGCGACCGGCTGCTCATCGACAAGCTCTCGTTCAAGGTGCCGCCCGGCGCGATCGTCGGGGTCATCGGCCCCAACGGGGCCGGAAAGACGACCTTGTTCAAGCTGATCACGAAGAAAGAAAAGCAGGACGGCGGCAAGATCGCCGTCGGCAAGACGGTCAGGATCGCGTACGTCGAGCAAATGCGCGACTCGCTCTCGGGCAACAGGACCGTGTTCGAGGACGTCTGCGGCGGCCAGGACACGATCACCGTGGGCAGGTTCCAGATGCCTTCGCGCGCCTACCTCGCGCGCTTCAACTTCCGCGGCGCCGACCAGCAGAAGCCGGTCGGGCAGCTCTCCGGCGGCGAGCGCGGGCGGCTGCACCTCGCCAAGCAGCTGGTCTCGGGCGCCAACGTGCTGCTGCTCGACGAGCCCTCGAACGACCTCGACGTCGAGACGTTGCGCGCGCTCGAGGAGGCGCTGCTCGAATTCGCGGGCTCGGTGCTCGTGATCTCGCACGACCGCTGGTTCCTCGACCGCATCGCCACGCACATCCTCGCCTTCGAGGGCGATTCGCAGGCGGTGTTCTTCCCGGGCAACTACCAGGAATACGAGGCGGACAAGAAGAAGCGCCTGGGCGAGGAGGGCGCCCGCCCCAGGCGCATCCGCTACAAGCCGCTCAAGGCGTAGCGGCGAGCAGCCGGCTCATCGCCTCGAACGGCAGGGGCTTGCTGAACAGATAGCCCTGCATCTCGTCGCAGCGCAGCAGGCGCAGCGTACGCGCCTGTTCCTCGCTTTCCACGCCTTCGGCGATCACCTTCAGCCGGAGCGAATGCGCCAGGGAAATGATGGTCTGCACCAGCGTCATGGTGGCCGGATCGTCCAGCATTGCGGTAATGAACGAGCGGTCGATCTTGAGTGCTTGCACGGGGAGCCTGGCGAGATAGCCGAGCGACGAATAGCCGGTGCCGAAGTCGTCGATGGCGACGCTCACGCCGAGCCCGCGCGCTTCCTTGAGCTTCTCGATGTTGCCCTGGATGTCCTCCATGACCACACTCTCGGTGATTTCCAGGTCGATGCTGACGGGCTGCGCGCCGCCGCCCAGCGCCTGCGCGAGCGCCGCGACGTAGCTCTTCTGCCGCAGCTGGACGGCCGAGACGTTGACGGCCACGCGCGGCGCCGCGAGCCCCAGCTCGCGCCAGCGCTTGTGGTCTTCGATCGCGCTCGCGAGCGCCCAGGCGCCCGCGTCCAGGATCATGCCGGTCTCCTCCATCACGGGAATGAATTTCAGCGGCGGCACCAGGCCGAGCTCCGGGCTCTGCCAGCGCATGAGCGCCTCGACGCCGGCGATGCGGCCCGTGTCGAGGTCGACCTTGGGCTGGTAGTGCAGCACGAATTCCCGGCGGTCCAGGCCCAGGCGAAGCTGATTCTCCAGAGATAGCCGCTCGGTGGTCTTCGCGGTCATCTCCGGCGCGTGGAAGACCAGCCGCTCGCCCGTCTGCTTGGCGCGCCGCAGGGCTGCCTCGGCGTTTTGCAGCAGCGCCTCCGCGTCGGCGCTGGAGGGAAACAGGGCAAGTCCGCCTCTGGCCGAGGACCGCAATTCCGAATCCGCGATCCTGAACGACGCGCCGAAGCATTCCTGCCAGAGGCGGTCGCAGCGCCGCAATACTTCGGACCGGCCCTTGATCGAGCGGAATAGCACGGCAAAATGATTGGCGCTCACGCGCGCGACGTCGCTGCTGCCGGCGGACCGCGTCAGGCGTTCGGCCAGCTGCGTGACCAGCGCGTCGCCGGCCTGGCGGCCGAGGGATTCGTTGACGGTGGCTAGCCGTTCCATGTCGACCAGCAGCAAGGCCGCCTTCTCGCCCGCCTGGCCGGCGGAGATCAGCGTCTGCGCCAGACGGTCCAGGAACAAGCGCCGGTTGGCGAGTCCGGTCAGCTGATCGTAGAAGGCCAGGTAGTCGAGGCGCTTGGCTTTCTCGATGTGATCGAGCGCGAAGCCGATGTCTCCCGCGAGTTCGACGAGCAGGCGCATCTGTTGCTCGTCGAAGAAACCGGCCTCGGCCGCGTGCAGTCCGAGCACCGCGACCTGCTCGCCGTTGACGCAGATCGGCAAGGCGGCGGCGGAGCGGATCCCGCGCGCAAGGTGCGCGCCTCCGTCCTGAATTCGCGCATCCGCGGCGATGTCGTTCACGACGATCGGCTGCTTCTGCCTTGCCGCGAGCGCCGGCGGGCCGTAGCCGGCCGGTTCGTCGTCGCGCAACGACATCCGCCCCTGCACGCCGGCCAGGAACGCTGCCGCGCCGGAGCCCGCCGAGGCGACCAGCTTCAGCCGCTGATCCACCGGATCGATGACGCAGATGTAGGCCAGCGCGAGCTGCCCGGACTGGACGAGAATGCGGCAGGCCTCCTCGTAGAGCTCGGCGCCGTCCTGGATGCGCACGATGGTCGAGTTGATGCCGCTCAGCACGGCGTAGAGGCGATTGAGCCGCGCGATCTTCGCATCGGCCTCCTTGCGGTCGGTGATGTCGCGGGCGGTTCCCACGATGACCCAGCCGTCCAGCGTCTGCACCGCGCGGCGGCGGGTCTCGATCGGCACGCGTACGCCGTCCTTGCGCAGATACCAGCCTTCGGTCCGGGTCGCGCGGCTGTAGCGGTCCGCGATGATCTCGTCGTAGTCGCGCTCGAGCGCCTCGCGGCTCGTGCCGAACAGGTCCATCGGCGACATGCCGAGGAGCTCCTCGCGCGTGTAGCCGGTCATTTCGCAGGTCGTCCGGTTCACGTCCACGTAGCGCATGCTTGCCCGGTCGATGAGCACGATCGCGTCGCCGGAGGCGTCCACGGCGGTGCGGAAGCGCGACAGCGCCGCTTCGCTGCTTTTGCGTTCGGTAATGTCGCGCCCGACGGTGACGACGAGACGCCCGCCCTCCATGTCGAACGCGCGGCGGTAGAGCTCGGTCCAGCGGCGACTGCCGTCGCTCGTGAGGAAGGTGTTCTCGGAGATGACGCCGGCGTCCCCGGCCGCGAGGACCTCCTGGTATTCGTGCTGGACTTTCGCCAGGTCCTTGTCGAGCAGGTCCTGCGGCCCCATGCCGAGAAGCTGCTCGCGCGTATAGCCCGTGCGCCGGCAGGCCGCGCTGTTGACGTCGACGAAGCGCATGGCGACGGGATCGGTCAGGTAGATCGAGTCCACCGAGACGTCCATCGCCACGCGGAATCTGCGCAGCGCCTGCTCCACCAGCTTGCGTTCGGTGATGTCCTGCGTGATGCCGACGGCGCGCAGGGGCTTGCCGGAGGCGTCGCGCATGACCTCGTCCTCGGCGTGCACGTAGCGCACGCCGCCGTCGGGCCGCACGATGCGGTACTCGATGTCGAAGGCCTTGCCCTCGTAGAGCGTGGCGTTGATCGCTGCGGTCACGCGCAAGCGGTCGTCGGGATGCGCGAGATCGATGGCCATGCTGAGCGTTCCGTCGAACGCCTCCCTGGAGAGGCCGTGAATATTGAGCGCTTCTTCGGAATAGATCAGGCGATTGGCGCTCAGATCGACTTCCCAGCTTCCGACATGCGCGATTCGCTCGGCTTGCGCGAGCTTGCGCGCCCGCTCGTTTGCCTCTTCAAAGAGCGCTCGCAGCGCGCGTTCGGAGGCGCGAAGCGCCTCGAACGTGAGCTGCGGCTCGGTGATGTCCTGGACCGTGCCGATCGAGCGGAGGGGTTGTCCCGACGGGTCGTAGAACGTCTCGCAGCGCTCCCTTACGTACTTGATGCGCCCGTCCTTCATCTGCAGGCGATGAACGATGTTGTAGGGCGCCCGCTTCTTGACCGAGTCCGTGTAGGCGGCGTTCACGTACTCGCGGTCCTCGGGATGGATCGCGCCGAGAAATGCTTCGTAGGAGGCGTCGAACTTCTCGGGATCGACTTCGAAGATGCGGTAGATTTCGTTCGACCAGGCAAGCTTGTTGCGCTTCAGGTCGAGATCCCAGTACCCGAACTTCGCAATGCGTTCGGCCTCGGCGAGCGCCGAGGCGGGAGTCGCGGTCGCGCCCGCCGGCGAATTCATAGCGAAATGCTCCGCTTCATCCGCGCGCCCGAATTGACTAGAATCAAGCCCTCGCCTGGCTTGCGAGACGTTTCTCGCGGCAAACGACAAGAAGATAAGGGAAACCCTTCGATGCAGCAGGCGATCCTGATGGCCGTGCTGGCGACGATGGTTTACACGGTGTCGCTGTCGCTGCGGACGCAGGACTTCCGCTACGTCGCGCGCCACCCGCTCGCCGTCGGCATCGGGCTGCTCGCGCAGTTCGCGCTGCTCCCCGGGGCGACTTTGATTCTCACTTTGATTCTCGACCTGCCGCCCGCGACGGAAGCCGCGATGATGCTCGTGGCCGCCTGCCCGGGCGGCGCGCTGTCCAACGTCATCACCGCCTTCGGCCGGGGCAACCTCGCGCTGTCGCTGTCGATCTCGGCGGTGTCGAGCCTGTTCGCGCTGCTGCTCACGCCGCTCAATTTCGCGCTGATGATCTCGCTCAACCCGGACACCGCAGCCTGGTCGCGCGAGATCGCGTTGGACCCGCGCGACCTGCTGCTCAGCCTCGGGCTGCTGCTCGCGCTGCCGATGAGCGCGGCGATGGCGACCACGCAGCGCGCGCCCGCGCTCGCGCAGCGGATCCGCAAGCCGCTCGCGCGCCTGGCGGGGATCGCGCTCGGCCTGTTCATCGCCGGGGCGGTCGCCGCGCAGTGGAAGCTGTTCGTCGTCGAGCTGGGGCGCACGCTGCCGCTCGTGGTGCTGCACAACGGCCTGGGCCTCGCGCTCGGCTGGATCGCGTCGCGCGCGGCGCGCCTCGCGGCGGCGGACCGGCGCGCGGTCGTCATCGAGGGCGGCATGCAGAACTCGGGGCTCGCGCTGGGCGTCATCGCCGCGCAGTTCAACTCGGACCTCGCGATGGTCGCGGTCGCGGGCCTCTGGGGCGTCTGGCACATCGTCTCGGGCGGCGCGCTCGCGCTCGCCTGGCGGCGCGAGGATCGGCTAGCGGCGGCGGCCTAGCTCGCGCGCGAGGCGAGCGACCACCGGCGCCCAGTCGCCGGATTCCTGCTGGCGGAACAGGCGCGCCGTCGGATACCACGGGCTGTCCTCGCGCTCCGTCATCCAGCACCAGTGCGCGGCGCGAGGCAGCATGAGCCACAGCGGCCTGCCGATCGCGCCGGCCCAGTGCGCCCAGACCGTGTCCACGCAGATGACCAGGTCGAGCGCCGCGACGAGGCTCGCGGTGCTCCCGAAATCCGCGCCGACATGGACCAGGGCCGGATGGCGCTCGTCTTCCCTGCGCTCCCTTTGCAGGCTCACGAAGCGGACGCCGGGGACGGCGAGCAGCGGTTCGAGCACCTTCAGGCTGGTGCTGCGGTGCCGGTCGCCCTTGTAGGCGGGATTTCCTCGCCAGCACAGGCCGACGAGCGGCTCCGCGCCGCCGCCCAGCTTCTCGCGCCAGTCGCCGGGATCCGCGTGCAGGTAGGGGATGGACGCCGGGATGTCGGCGAGCGTCGTGCCGAAGGCCGCTGGCAAGCTGAGCAAGGGACTGTAGTAGTCGGTCCGCGGCGGCGGCGCGCCCTCGGGCACGATCTGGCCGAGATGCTGCAGGAAAGGGGCGAGGACATCCGGCACCCTGAGCAGCACCTTGGCGCCTCGCGCGGCTACGAGCGGCGCGTAGCGGCAGAAGTGGATCGTGTCGCCCAGGCCCTGCTCGTATTGCAGCAGGATGGATTTGCCGCGCAGATCCTCGGCGCCGGTCCATGGCGCGGCCTGGCGCACGTCGGGCCTGGGACGCCACGCGTAGTGCTTCCAGCCTTCCGCGTAGTCGCCGCGCAGCAGGCAGAGCTGGGCGAAGTTGACGTGGGCCTCGACGTAGTCCGGCTTGAGCTCCAGCGCCCGGCGATAGCTCGCGGCGGCTTCGTCGAAGCGTTCGAGGCCCGCCAGCGCCGCGGCGAGGAACTGGTGTGCCTCCGCGTCGCCGGGCCGCAGCGCCAGCGCTTCGCGCGCGCGCTGCTCGGCATCCTGCAGGCGACCGAGCTCGAGCAGCGTGAAGGCGAGATTGACGAGCACGCCGGCATTGCCCGGATCGAGCGCGGCGGCGCGCTCGTAGCTCTCGGCCGCCGCCTCGACGCGCTCTTGCGCGAGCAGCGCATGGCCGAGGTTGCCGTGCGCGGCGGCAAGGTTCGCATCCAGCGCCAGCGCGGCGCGGTAGGCCTGCTCGGCCTGCGCAGGCCGCCCGCACAGGCGCTGCGCTTCGCCGAGATTGTTGTGGAACTCGGGGCGCCGCGGATCCGCGGCGACGGCCTTGCCGATCAGCGCGATCGCTTCGTCGTGCGCTCCTTGCTGGTGCCGCGCGACGCCGAGCAGGTGCAGCGCGTCGGCATTGCCGGGCTCGGCGGCGAGGATCGCGCGGTAGAGCGCCTCGGCCTCCCGAAAGCGCCCGGCCTGGTGGTGCGCCAGGGCGTCCTGCAGCACGCTAGCGTTCCCCGAGCAGCGGGAAGGCGCTGAAGACGTCGTGCTCGCCCACGGGCGGCGCCGCGGCCACGTGGCCCGGCGTCAGCTCGGCGAACGAAGTGACGCCGAGCAGGCCCAGGCAGGTCTGCGCCTCGTTCTCGAGGATCTCGAGCGCGCGCACCAGGCCGCGCACGCCCGCGGCGCCGAGCCCGAGGCAGGGCAGGCGGCCGAGCCCGACCGCTTTCGCGCCGAGCGCGATCGCCTTCACGACGTCGGTGCCGCGCATGAAGCCGCCGTCCACCCAGACCTCGGCGCGGCCGGCGACGGCGCTCACGATCTCGGGCAGGACCGCGGCGCTGCCCAGGCCGTGGTCCAGCTGGCGCCCGCCGTGGTTCGAGCAATAGACGACCTCGACGCCGTGCTGCACGGCGAGCACGGCGTCTTCCGCCGTGGCGATCCCCTTGAGGATGAGCGGCACCGAATGCCGGTCCTTGAACCGCTTGACCTGGTCCCAGGAAAGGCCCGACTGGTAGCTGCTGCCCGCCGGGGCGGTCGCGCGCCAGGGCTTCACGAAGCGGCCGACGAGGTCGCGCTCGCGGCGGCTGTACATGGCGACGTCCACCGTCAGGCAGAACGCGGCATAACCGTGGTCGAGCGCGCGGCGAACGTGATCGTCCACCCAGGCGTCGTCGCCGCGCACGTAGAGCTGGAACACGCGCAGCGTGTCGGCCGCGGCCGCCGTGGCCTCGAGTCCGGGCTGGCAGACCGAGGACAGCATCTGCGGCACGCCGAAGGCGGCCGCGCCGCGCGCTGCCGCCGCGGCGCCGCCCTCGACGATGGATTCCAGGCCGCCGATGGGCGCGAGGAACACCGGCAGCCGGGCCTTGCGGGAAAGAAACGGCGCCGAGGCATCGACGCGGCTCACGTCGCGCAGCACGCGGGGCCGGAAGCCGATCGAATCGAGCGCAAGCCGGTTGCGGCGCACCGTGGTCTCGGTCTCGGCGCCGCCGACGAGGTAGCTCCAGGGGCCCGGCGGCAGGTTGCGCCGCGCGGCCTCGACGATCTCCTGCAGGGTGAGAAACGGCTCCTGCGTTTCGACGGACGAGGGCGCATTCATGGCGCCCTCAAGGCTATCATCCCCGGAGGAGAAACCGTGATGACGCAGCGTGCGCGCGCTAGCGCTCGCGGGTGCGCTCGCGCACCGCGCCGTCGCCGCGGAACGGCGAAGTCTGCTGGTAGAGCGCGGGCAGCGTGCCCGGCAGCACGCGGTCGGCGGTCTCCTTCTGCTCCGGCGTGAGCGCGCCGTACAGGCGGCGCGCCGCATCGGAGACGTCCTCGAATGCCGCCAGGCGATTGCGCAGCAGGTCGACGCGCCGGTCGATCTGCTTGATGGCGCTGTCGCCCGCGTTCGTCGGCGCCACGCCGCGGTTCAGGTCGTCGAGCAGCGCGACGACGCGCTCCTGGTAGGTGTCGTAGAGGGGATCCTGGGCGGGCGTGAGCCGCAGCTGGCGGCGCGCCTGGTTGAGCTGCATCTGCGCCAGGTCGCTTGCGCGCTCCCGCGCCTCGGCGGCCGAGGCGGGGCCGCGGACCTGCTTCCTGGCGTCGTCGCCTTCGCCGCCGCCGCGCCGGGACTGCGCGAGCGCCGCGCCCGAGAAGAGGATTGCTATCATCACCGGAACGAGGAGAGGACGCATGCGATTGCTCACCTATCGGATGAAGAAGCGCGGCTCGGCGCCGCGCGTCGGGGCCATGGCCGGCGAAGGCGAACTCGTCGACCTGAAGTTCAAGGACATGATTTCGCTGATCGAAGGGGGCGGCAAGAGCCTGTCGTCCGTCAGAAAAACCCTGAAGGGAAGGGCGAAACGCATCGCGCTTTCCTCCGTGCGCATACTCGCGCCGATTCCCCGGCCGCGCAAGAACGTGTTCTGCGTCGGCTGGAACTACCTCGAGCACTTCGAGGAGGGCGCCAAGGCGCGCGCCCCGGGCGTGGAGCTGCCCGCGCACCCGACCTTCTTCACCAAGCAGCCGCTCGCGGTCAACGGCCCGTACGACCGCATCCCGCTGCATCCCGGCGTGACCGAGAAGGTGGACTGGGAGGTCGAGCTCGGCGTGATCATCGGGCGGGGCGGCTCCGGCATCAAGGAAGCCGACGCGATGAAGCACGTGTTCGGCTACACCGTGATCAACGACGTCTCGGCGCGCGAGGTGCAGCGCCGGCACGGGCAGCAGTGGTTCAAGGGCAAGAGCCTGGACGGCCACTGCCCGATGGGGCCCTGGATCGTCACTGCCGACCAGGTCAAGGACTGGTGGGACCTGCGCGTGCAGACGCGCGTCAACGGCGTCGTCAAGCAGGATTCGAACACGCGCCACATGTACTTCAAGATCCCGCGCCTCATCGCGGAGCTCTCCGCGGGCCTGACGCTCGAGCCCGGCGACATCCTCTCCACCGGCACGCCGGCCGGCGTCGGCCACGCGCGCACGCCGCCCGAGTTCCTCCGCAGGGGCGACGTGCTGGAGACCGAGATCACCGGGATCGGCACGCTGCGCAATCCCGTCGGCTGAAGGCGAATCGTCCTTGGACCGCACGCGCCCGACTGCCGCCGACAAGCGCAAGGCGTTCTTCGCCCTGCATGCGTCGGGATGCTTCGTGATCCCGAATCCGTGGAGCCTCGGGACCGCGCGCTACCTCCAGGGCCTCGGCTTCAAGGCGATCGCGAGCACGAGCGCGGGCTACGCGCATTCGCGCGGCCGGCCCGACGGCGGCGTGTCGCTCGAGGAGGTGCTGGAGCACTACCGGGAGATCGCCGAAGGCACGGACATTCCGCTGAACGCCGACTTCGAGAACGGCTTCGCCGACGATCCGGAGGGAGTCGCGGCGAACGTCGCGCGCTGCGCCGCCACAGGCGTCGCGGGCCTGTCGATCGAGGACTCGCCGCAGCACGACCGCTTCCCGCTCTACGACTTCGCCAAGGCGCTCGAGCGCGTCAAGGCCGCGCGCGCCGCCGTCGACGCCGCCGGGAGGCAGGTGCTGCTCACCGCGCGCACCGAGGGCTTCATCCGCGGGCGCCCGGACATCGCGGAAACCGCGAGGCGGATCGAGGCTTTCGCCGCGGCCGGCGCGGACTGCCTCTACGCGCCGGGCATCCGCAGCCGCGAGCACATCGCGGCGGTGGTGAAGGCTGCGGCAGGCAAGCCGGTCAACTTCCTCAACGCCGGCGCCTTCGGCTACACGGTCGGCGACCTCGCCGCGATGGGCGTGCGGCGGATCAGCGTCGGCGGGACGCTGTCGCGCGTCGCGATGGATGCCTTCATCGCGGCGGCGAAGCAGATCGCGCAGGAAAGTCGGTTCGACCGCTTCGAGGGCGTCGTCGGCAACGCCGAGCTGAACCGCTTCTTCGGCGCGGAGGGCGGCGGCTCCTGAGGGATTAGAGCATCGCGCCCGGGCTGCCGAGCGCGAACTTCATCAGCTGGGCGGTCACCCACTCGTAGGCCTCGTCCACCGAGTCGGTGCGGTGCATGATCTCGAGGTCCGCGGCGTCGATCGTGCCGTGGCGCACGAGCGCGTCGAAGTTGACCACCTCGTTCCAGTACTCGTTGCCGAACAGCACGATCGGCATCGGCTTCTTCATCTTCCTGGTCTGCACCAGCGTCACCACTTCCATGAGCTCGTCCAGCGTGCCGAAGCCGCCCGGGAATACCACCACCGCCTTGGCGAGGTAGGCGAACCAGAACTTGCGCATGAAGAAGTAGTGGAAATGGAAGCCGAGCTCGCGCGTGAGGTAGGCGTTGTCGCGCTGCTCGATCGGGATCGAGATGCCGAGTCCGACCGAGAGCCCGCGCGCCTCCGAAGCGCCGCGGCTCGCCGCCTCCATGATCCCGGGACCGCCGCCCGAGCAGACCACGAAGCGCCGGTGCGTCTCCGGCGCCAGGGCCTTCGACCAGGCGGTCAGCCGGAACGCGAGCTCGCGCGCCGCCTCGTACCAGCGGCTGCCCGCGCGCAGGCGCGCCGAGCCGAAGAACACGATCGTGTCCTCGATGCTGTGCTCTTCGAAGCGCGCCTTGGGCTCGAGGTATTCGGCGAGGATGCGCAGCGCCCGCGCATTCTTGCTGTTGATGAACTCCTCGTCCCGGTAGGCCTTGGTTCGCCTTCTAGCCACGGCCTGCTTTCGGCGCGGGCTTCACCCGCGTCCTTCGAAGGGCATCTTGGTGGCCTTGATGGTCATGAACAGCACGTTGGTCTCGATCGGGAAGCTCGCCATGTGCAGCACCGCCTGGCCGACGTGCGCGACATCCATCAGCGGCTCCGGCTTGATCGTGCCGTCGGCCTGCGGCACGCCCTTCGCCATGCGCTCGGCCATCTCGGTGCGTGCGTTGCCGATGTCGACCTGCCCGACCGCGATGTCGTACTTGCGCCCGTCGAGCGCGCCGGTCTTGGTGAGGCCCGTGACCGCGTGCTTGGTGGCGGTGTAGGCGACCGAGCCGGGCCGCGGCGCGTGCGCCGAGATCGAGCCGTTGTTGATGATGTGCCCGCCGCGCGGCGTCTGGTCCTTCATCACCTTGAAGGCCTCCTGCATGCACAGGAACATGCCGGTGAGGTTGACGTCGACCACGTACTGCCACTTGTCGAGGCTCAGCTCCTCGAACGAGGTGCCCGGCGCGTTGACGCCCGCGTTGTTGAACAGGCAGTCCACGCGCCCCCACTTCTGCTTCACCGCGGCGAACAGCGCCTGAACCGAATCCTGCTTCGCGACGTCGGTGACCACGCACAGCGCGCGCGCGGCCGCGCCGGATTCCCGGGCGGTCTTCTCGAGCATGTCCTTGCGCCGTCCCGCGAGCGCGACGTTCCAGCCGTCCTTCAGGAAGGCGAGCGCGGCCGCCTTGCCGATGCCGCTGCCCGCGCCGGTGATGACTGCGATCTTGCTCATCGAACGTGTCCTCCGTGGAGATTAGTCGACTTTGGCGCCCGAGGCGCGGATCGCCGCCTCGATCCCCGGCACTTCGGCCGCGATCTCGGCGGCGAACGCTTCCGGCGAAGCCGAGGGCGAGGCGTCCATGCCCTGCGACGCGATGCGCTCGCGCACTTCCGGCTTGGCGAGCCCCTTGGCCGCGGCGGCGTGCAGCCTGCGCACGATCTCGGGCGGCGTACCCGCGGGCGCCCAGAGTCCGAACCAGAACGTGGAGCTGAATCCGGGTACGCCGGCCTGCTCGCTGCCCGGAATGCCGGGAATCGACGCCGAGCCCCTGGGCAGCGTCACCAGAAGCGGGCGCATGCGGCCGCCCCTGATGAAGCCGGTCACGGTGGGCGAGGTGGCGAACATCACCTGCGTGTCGCCGGCGAGCAGCGACTGCGAGGCCGGGCCGCCGCCCTTGAACTGGATCGTCGTGAATTTGACGCCGGCCGCCGCCTCGAAGCCCGCCGAGGCGAGGTGCGGGGCCGAGCCGAAGCCCGCCGACGCCGAGAACAGCTTGCCCGGGTTGGCCCTGGCGAAGGCGATCAGCTCGCGCGCGTTGCTGAAGGGCGAGTTGCTCGCGACCACCATGATCGTGGTGCCGAGCGCCACGCGGCAGATCGGCGCGAAGTCCTTGAAGTCGTAGGGCAGGCTCTTGTACAGGTTCTTGTTGATCGCGTGATTGCCCTGGTTGAGGATCGTGTAGCCGTCGGGCGCGGACTTGGCGACGAACTCCGAGGCGATCGAGCCGCCGGCACCGGGCTTGTTCTCGACGATCACCGCGACGCCAAGCTCCCTCGACAGCTCGTCGCCGATGATGCGCGTGGTGAAGTCGCCCGAGCCGCCCGGCGGGTAGCCCACGACCAGGTGTATGGGTTTTGCGGGGTAGTTTTGCGCCGTTGCCCACGTGGAAAAGCAGGCAAAGAGCAATCCCCAGATTCGTTTCATCTGCCCTTGAACGCCGGCGTGCGCTTCTCCATGAACGCGCGGCGGCCTTCCTTGTGGTCCTCGCTCGCGAAGCAGGCCTCGACCATCTTCATCGCGCGCGCGAGGTCGCGGTCCTTGTCGTCCTTCATCCACTGCTGCACCGCGTACTTGGCCGCCGCCACGGTCAGCGGCGCGTTCTCGGCGACCAGCTTGCCGTAGTCGGCGACGGCCTTCTCCAGCTCGGCCGCCGGCACGACCTTGCTCACGAAGCCCATGCGCTGCGCTTCCCTCGCGTCGAACTTGCGCGCCGACATGAAGATGTCGAGCGTGTTCGCGGCGCCGAGCACGTTCATGAAGCGGCGCACGCCCGCCGGGCTGTAGCCCAGCCCGAGGCGCGCCGCGGGCATGCGGAACACGGAGTCCTCCGAGCAGATGCGCAGGTCGCAGGCCGCGGCGAAGCCGAGGCCGCCGCCGATGCAGATCCCCCGGATGCGCGCGACCACCGGCTTGGTGCAGGTCGTCGGCGCCTGGTAGGCGTTCTCGACGGCCCTGTTGTAGACGATCTGCGCCTCGACCGTGCCGCGCAGCTTCTCGAACTGGGAAATGTCGGCGCCCGAGATGAAGGCCTTCTCGCCGTCGCCCGCGCAGACGATGAGCCGCACCGCGGGGTTCGCGTCGAGCTCGGCGAACACCTTCGGCACCGATTCCCACATGTCGAAGGTCATCGCGTTCATCTTCGGCAGGTTGGAGAACAGGACGGTCGCCACGCCGTCCCGGATGGAAGTCTTCAGTTCCGCCATCACACGACCCCTTCGCTCTTCAGTTTTTCGATCTGGTTCTTCGCGAAGCCCAGTTCCTGCAGGACTTCCTCGGTGTGCTCGCCGCGCTCGGGCGAGGCGGCGACGAGCCGCGCGGGCGTGCGCGAGAGCTTCACCGGCTGGTTGATGAGCCGCAGCGAGCCGGACTTGCGGCGCGGCACCTCGATCGCCGCCTGCACGTGCCGGACCTGCGGGTCGGCGAACACCTCGTCCATGCGATAGATCGGCCCGCAGGGCACGCCGCCCTTGTTGAGGATCTCGACCCACTCTGCGCTCTTCCGGGTCTTGAAGCCCGCGTTCAGCTCGCGGTTCAGCGCGGCGCGGTTCCTGGCGCGCGCTTCCGCGGTCTTGAAGTCCGGGTGCTCGAACAGGTCCATGCGCCCGATCGCCTCGCAGACGCGCTGCCACATCCTGGTGCCCGTCGCCGCCACGTTCATGTGTCCGTCGGCGGTGGTGTAGGCCGAGGTCGGCATGCTCGTGGGGTGGTCGTTGCCGACCTGCTGCGGCACCTCGCCCGACATGGCGTAGCGCGCGGCCTGGAAGTCGAGCAGCTGGATCGCCGCCTGCAGCAGGTTGGACTGCACCCACTGGCCTTCGCCCGAGCGCTCGCGCTCATGCAGCGCGGTGAGGATGCCGATCGCGGCGAGCAGCCCCGCGCCGACGTCCGCGACCGCGCAGCCGACGCGCATCGGCCCTTCGCCCGGCTTGCCCGTGACCGACATGATCCCGGACAGCCCTTGCGCGATCTGGTCGAAGCCGGGACGCGCGCGGTAGGGGCCGTCCTGCCCGAATCCGGAGATGCTCGCGAGGATGATGCGCCTGTTCACCTTCTTCAGCGACTCGTAGTCGATGCCGAGCCGGTCCTTCACGTCGGGGCGGTAGTTCTCGACGACGATGTCGGCCGTCTTCACGAGCTTCATGAAGATGTCCTTGCCCTGCGGCGCCTTCAGGTCGAGCGTGATCGAGCGCTTGTTGCGGTGCAGGTTCTGGAAATCCGGGCCCTCGCGCGGCCCGCCCATGTCCTCGGGCGCGGTGTTCTCGATCTTGATCACGTCGGCGCCGAAATCGGCGAACTGGCGCACGCAGGAAGGCCCTGCGCGCACGCGCGTGAGGTCGAGGATGCGCAGGCTTGCGAGCGCGGAGGAACCGGGGAGGGCTGGCATGAGCGCTTCGGCGAGTCGTCGAGGCGCAATTCTACCTAGCGTTCCGGCGGGGCGACGCGCTGCGTTTCGCCGGGAACGAGCGCGAGCGTCAGGCCGCCTTCGTCAGCTCGCCGCTCTGGTAGTCGCGGATCGCCTGCTCGATCTCCTCGCGCGTGTTCATTACGAACGGGCCGTACTGCACGACGGGCTCGCGCAGGGGCCTGCCCGCCAGCACGAGAAAGCGCGCGCCATCGGCGCCCGCCTGGAGCTCGATCGCGTCGCCCGAGCCGAGCACGCCGCCCTGGTGCGTCCGCAGCACGCGGTCGGCGATTTCCACGGATCCCTCGAAGGGATACACGTAGACGGTCTTGTCCTTGATCTCCTGGGCGAATTTCCCGCCGGGCGACAAGGCTACGTCCCAGTAGGCCGGATCGGTGCTGCCTCCCTGGATGGGACCGGCGGACCCGTTCAAGGTGCCGGCGACGACCTTCGCCTGTCCGCCCGCAAGCTTCACCACCGGAATCTCCTCGGGCTGGACGTCGCGGTAGCCGGCGGGCTTCATCTTCTCCTTCGCCGGCAGGTTGATCCAGAGCTGGAATCCGCGCATGCGGCCGTTCTCCTGCTGCGGCATCTCCGAATGGATGATGCCGCGGCCGGCGGTCATCCACTGCACGCCGCCCGAGCGGATGTCGCCGCGGTTGCCGAGATGGTCTTCGTGCAGCAGGTGACCGTCGAGCAGGTAGGTCACCGTCTCGAAGCCGCGGTGCGGGTGCGACGGAAAGCCGGCGACGTAGTCGTCCGGGTTCTCCGAGGAGAACGCGTCGAGCATGAGGAACGGATCGGCGCGCAGGTGGTCGGCCGCGCCCAGGCTGCGGATCAGCTTCACGCCCGCGCCGTCGGAGGCGGGCATGCCGGGAACGACCTGCTGAATTTTGCGAACGGCCATGGAAGAATGCTACCGCCTAAAGGAGAGGAGAAATCATGAAGTCATGGTTTGTGGCGAGCGGCCCGAATTCAACCACGCTCGAATTGCGGGATATCGCGGTGCCGGAGCCCAAGGCGGGCGAGCTGCTCGTGAAGATGCGCGCCGCGGGGCTGAATCGCGGCGAGTTCATCGCGGGCCACGGGCTGTCGGGCGCCGGCGCCAAGCCGGGCGGCATCGAGGGCTCGGGCGAGGTGGTCAAGGCGGGCGAGGGCGTGACCGCGTTCAAGCCGGGCGACCGCGTCATGGGCCGCGCCGCGGGCGCCTATGCCGAATACGCGGTCTTCCGCGCCGACTACGCGCTGCCGGCGCCCGCCGCGCTCGGCTGGGAGGAGGCGGCGGGCGCGGGCATCGCCTATCTGACGGCGTACGACATGCTCTGGCCCGGCGGCGAGCTGAAGTCGAACGAATGGCTGCTCGTCGCGGGCGCGTCGGCGGGCGTGGGCGTCGCCTCGATGCAGCTCGGCAAGTTGATCGGCGCCAGGGTGATCGGCACCTCCGGCTCGGCCGGGAAGCTGAAGAAGCTCGCCGCGCTCGGCCTCGACCTCGGCCTGCAGAACCGCAACGGCGGCTTCGAGAAGGCGGTGATGGAGGCGACCGGAGGCAAGGGCGTCGACCTGGTCGTGAACAACGTCGGCGGCACGGTGTTCGCCGAGTGCATCCGCTCGCTCGCCTACCGCGGGCGCCTCGCCACGGTGGGCTACGTGGACGGCGTCGTCACGGCGCAGCTGGACATCCTCGCGCTGCACTCCAAGCGCCTGAAGGTGTTCGGCGTGTCGAACAAGCTGCGCAGCGCGCCCGAGGTCGCCGAGGGCGTGCGCGGCTTCACGCGCGACGTGCTGCCGGCGTTCGCCGGCGGCCACCTGAAGCCGGTGATCGACAAGGTGTTCGCGTTCTCGGAGCTGCCGCAGGCGAAGGCGCACATGGAATCGAACGCCCACCTCGGCAAGATCATCTTGCGGGCCTAGCGCCGTCCAGCCGGTCGCGCACCAGCGCGATCGCGCTGCGCAGCGTGTACAACTCGTCCGTGTACGCCAGCGGCACCGAGATGCGCTCGGCCTTCGCGTCGAGCTTGTGCAGCCTGTCCCGCAGTTCGTCTACCGGAATATGGTCTCGCGCCAGGTCTTCCTCGATCTGGCGCAGGTCCCGGTACCAGCGGAAGATGCGCCAGCGGATGCGGTAGTTGTAGAGCGGCGGCACGAGGCGCGCCACCGGGATCAGCACCACGATGATGGAGAACAGCGCGACCCACATGCGGTCGACCAGGTTCGCGAGCCAGAACGGCAGGTAGCGCTGCAGCATCGGCGGGCCGCTGCGGTAGTAGCGCTCGGCGTCGCGCGCGAGCGGAAACTCGGTGTTGGCCGCCGTCGGGAACTCGCCGGCGCGCGAGATCCAGCCGGCGCCGCTGTGGATGCGCCCGGCGGCCTGCACGAACAGCTGGACCAGCGCCGGGTGCAGGTCCTCGCGCGCCACCAGCGAGCAGGTCGCCGCGACGAGCTGGATGTCTTGCGGCGGCACGCGGCGCGACAGGTCGACCACGCCCCGCGGCAGCGTCACCAGGTTGAGGAACCGGTAGCGGCGCGCGTAGGCCTCCGCCTGCGTGAACTCGAACAGGCGGATGCCGGGCGTCTGCAGGAGCATCTGCACCATCGGCGCTTCCGGCGCGGAGACGAGCGCGAGGACGTCGATCCCGCCGTTCAGCAGCGCCACGACGCTGGGCGTGAGGTCGAGATTGCTGCGCACGATGTCCTCGCGTTCCATGAGGTTGGCGCGCAGCAGCCGCGACATCACGCCCGGGATGCCGCTGCCGCGCGCGCCGACGTTGACGCGCATGCCGCGGATCTGCGCCAGGTCGGTGAGCACGCCGTCGCGGCTGACCTTCTTCGCGGCGTCGATCCGGTAGTAAAGCCAGACGGGCTCGTAGAAGACGCTGCCGAGCGACATCAGCGGCTGCTCTTCCTCCTCGTTGTCGTTGCGCAGCGACTCGCTCGAGCCGCCCTGAACGAAGGCGATCTGCACATCCTCCTTCGGGTCGCGCAGCAGGCGCAGGTTCTCGCGCGAGCCGGGCGTGGTGCGCAGGACCACGTCGATGCCGTAGCGCTTGAGCTCCTCCTGGTAGCGCTTGCCGAAGGCCGCGTAGGCGCCCTGTTCGCTGCCGGTGGCGAGCACCACGCGCTTCGGCGGAGTCGGCTTGAGCAGGTAGTAGGCGCCCGCGAGCAGCAGCAGCGCGAGCGCGATGAACGGCCCGGCCGTGACCAGGACATCGCGTGCCGAGAGGAGAGTCTCGCGGATGGTGCGGCGCATGATGGCAATATACCCGCACAGGTCTAAGCTGCCACGGCGCACCAATTTCCAGGGAGACCCATCGCATGAAACGCACGCTCATTGCGCTCGCCGTCGCCGGCCTGGCCGGCGGGATGCCCTTCGCGGCCGCGCAGCAGAAGGGCGCCGACAAGGCGCCGCCCAAGGCCGAGGCGAAGAAGGAGGAAGTGCCGTTCTGGGCGGTCGGACGGCCGTCGAACGACGTCGCGGCCAAGATGGCGCCGGTGCCGGCGTTTCCGGTTGCGACCGCCGCGGACAAGCTGCCGATCTCGAAGATCAAGCTGCCGCCGGGCTTCAAGGTCGAGGTCTACCAGGCGGGCGTGCTCGACGCGCGCGGCATGCGCGAGGGCGACAAGGGCACGGTGTTCGTGAGCTCGCTCTTCGTCGCGGGCAAGATCTACGCGATCACGAACAAGGGCGGCAAGCGCGAGCTGAAGACGATCGCCGAGAAGCTGTTCCTGCCGAACGGCATCGAGTTCTACAAGGGCGCGCTCTACGTCGCCACGCCCAAGGACATCACGCGCTACGACGACATCGAGGACAAGCTCGACAACCCGCCCAAGCCCGTGATGGTCTTCGACAAGCTGCCGGGCGACGTGCCGCACGGCTGGAAGTACATCAAGGTCGGCCCGGACGGCAAGCTCTACGTGCCGATCGGCGCGCCGTGCAACATCTGCGAGCCGGACCGCAACAAGTACACGCAGATCATCCGCATGAACCTGGACGGCAGCGGCGTGGAGACGGTGCTGCGCGGCATGCGCAACACGGTCGGCTTCGACTGGAACCCGAAGACCAAGGAGCTCTGGTTCGGCGACAACCAGCGCGACTGGCTCGCCGAGGACATGCCGCTCGACGAGCTCAACCACGTCACCAAGACCGGGCAGGACTTCGGCTTCCCGTACTGCCATTCGGGCATGATGCTCGATCCGCAATTCGGCTGGGGCAAGGACTGCAAGGACTACGTCAAGCCGGTGTTGACGATCGGGCCGCACGCCGCTCCGCTCGGCATGCGCTTCTACACCGGCAAGATGTTCCCGGCCAAGTACCGCGGCGCGATCTTCCTGACGCGCCACGGCCCGTGGAACAAGTCGCAGAAATACGCCGCCGACGTGGTGGCGATCTTCATCGACGCGAAGGGCAACGCGCGGATGGAGCCGTTCCTCACCGGCCTGGTCGAGAACAACCAGTACCTCGGCCGGCCGGCGGACGTGCTGGTGATGAAGGACGGCTCGCTGCTCGTGTCCGACGACCACAACGGGGCGATCTATCGCGTCACGTACGGCAAGTAGCGCAGCGCTGGGGCTGCTGCTCCTCTTTTCTCCGCCCGGGTTTTCACAAGAGAAAAAAGCGCAGGCCTGCTTCGCCTGCCACGGCGCGGGCGGCTCGTCCACGACGGCAATGACGCCGTCGCTGGGCGGCCAGCCGTCGTTCTTCACGGTGGCGCAGCTGTTCCTGCTGCGCGACGGCCGGCGCACCAAGACGCCGAGCGCCATGGACGCCTACGCCAAGGGGCTCGGCGACGCCGAGCTGCAGTCGCTCGCCGCGGTGTTCGAGAAGCAGAAGCCGCCCGCGCCCCCGGCGCAGGCGCCCGAGCGCGCGCGCTTCGAGCACGGGCGCCAGCTCGTCGAGGCGCGCAATTGCCGCGTCTGCCACAACCCCGACTATTCCGGGCGCGACCAGATGCCGCGGCTCGCCAACCAGCGCGAGGACTACCTGCTCAAGGCGATGCGCGACTACCGCGGCGGGCAGCGCATCGGCTACGGCAGCGCGACCATGCCCGAGGAGCTCGCGGGCCTGGGCGAGGGCGAACTGGGCGACATCGCCCACTACCTGTCGCACTACCGCCGGCCGAAGTGAAGCGCCGGACATGATGGAGTTCGACTACGTCATCGCGGGCGGGGGCTCGGCCGGCTGCGTGCTCGCGGGGCGGCTGTCCGAGGATCCCTCGGCGCGCGTGTGCCTGCTCGAGGCCGGCGGCGCGGGCGACTCCTGGGTGGTCAATACGCCCGCCGCGGTGGTGATGATGGTGCCGACGCGGCTCAACAACTGGGCGTTCGAGACCGTGCCGCAGGCCGGGCTGGAGGGGCGGCGCGGCTACCAGCCGCGCGGCTGCGCGCTCGGCGGCTCGAGCGCGATGAACGCGATGGTCTACATCCGCGGCCATCGCAGCGACTACGACCGCTGGGCGGCGCTCGGCAACCAGGGCTGGTCCTACCGCGAGGTGCTGCCGTACTTCAAGCGCGCGGAGCACAACGAGACGCACGCCGGCGAGTACCACGGCCGCGGCGGCCCGCTCAACGTCGCGGAGCTGCGCACCGGGAATCCGTTCCAGGAGATCTTCCTGAAGGCCTGCGAGCAGGCCGGATTCAGGCGCAACCCCGATTTCAACGGCGCCGAGCAGGAAGGCGTGGGCGCCTACCAGGTCACGCAGAAGGACGGCGAGCGCTGGAGCGCGGCGCGCGCCTACGTGCAGCCGCACCTCTCGCGGCCGAACCTCAAGGTGCTCACCGGGGCGAGGGCCAGGAGAGTCGTGCTCGAGAATCGCCGGGCCACGGGCGTCGAATGCGTGCTGGATTCGGGCATCCAGACCGTGAAGGCGAAGCGGGAGGTCGTCGTGTCGGCGGGCGCGCTGCAGTCGCCGCAGTTGCTGATGCTCTCCGGAATCGGCGACGGCGGGCATCTGCAGCAATTCGGCATCCCGGTCGCGCATCACCTGCCCGGCGTCGGGCGCAACCTGCGGGACCACGTCGACTACGTGTTCGGCTGGGCGTCGGACAGCCTCGACCTCGTCGGCACCTCGATCGGCGGGTCGCTGCGCCTCGTGCGGGAGATCGCCCGCTACCGGCGCGAGCGCCGCGGCATGATCACGACCAACTACGCGGAGGCGGGCGGTTTCCTGAAGACCGCGCCGGCCGAGCCCGCGCCCGACGTGCAGCTGCACTTCGTCGTCGGCGTGGTCGACAACCACGCGCGCACCTGGCATTTCGGCCACGGCTACAGCCTGCACGTCTGCCTGCTGCGCCCGAAGAGCGCGGGCCGCGTGTCGCTCGCCAGCGCCGATCCCCGGGCGGCGCCGGCAATCGACCCGAACTTCTACGGCGAGCCCGCCGATCTCGAGGCGATGGTGCGCGCCTTCAAGCTGGGCCGGCGCATCCTGGAGGCGCCGTCGCTCGCCGCGACCGGGACGCGGGACCTGTTCACCGCGCAGGTGCGCGGCGACGACGACATCCGCGCGACGCTGAGGCAGCGCTCCGACACCATCTACCATCCGGTCGGCAGCTGCCGCATGGGCGCGGACGACCTGGCGGTGGTCGATTCGCGGCTGCGCGTGCGCGGCATCGACGCGCTGCGCGTGGTGGACGCCTCGGTGATGCCGGACCTGATCGGCGGCAACACCAACGCGCCGACCATCATGATCGCGGAGAAGGCGGCCGACTTCCTGCGCGCGCCATGAGGATCGCGATCCCGGACCGCGAGATCGAGCTCACGGCGGTGCGCTCGGCGGGCGCCGGCGGGCAGAACGTCAACAAGGTCTCGAGCGCGGTGCATTTGCGCTTCGACGTAACGCGATCGTCACTCCCCGCCTGGCTAAGAGCGCGGCTGCTCGCGCTGAGGGACCAGCGCCTCACGCGCGAGGGCGTGGTCGTCATCAAGGCGCAGCAGCACCGCAGCCAGGACATGAACCGCGCCGAAGCGCTCGCGCGCCTGCACGCGCTGGTCGAGAGCGCCGCTCGCGTGCCGAAGGCCCGAAAAGCAACGAGGCCCACGCGGGCCTCGAAGCAGCGGCGTCTCGAGCGCAAGATCCGGCGCGGCCGGATCAAGCAGCTGCGAGGAAAGGTCGAGCCGGACTAGTCGTCGCCCCGGCTCGCGGCCGGGATCGAGATGCCGGCCGGGATGTCGTCGCGCGGCACGGCGTGATGCACATCCGAGGCGGGCGGCTGCGGCGGCGTGGCGCCCTTCTTCGGGCGGCCCGGGCGGTAGAACACCTGGAAGGGCTTGAGCGGCGGCACCACGGGCGGGCGCTCGAGGTAGCGGCAATCCGATTCCGTGGGCATGCTGGCCGTGGCGCCGATGCGTCGTCCCCCGACGAACACCGTGTAGCGCAGCATGTGCGCCGAGCCGGCGATCGGCTGGGCGATGATCTCGTATTTCCCGATCATGAAGCGCTTGCGCGCCTGACGGCCGGGATGTTCCCGCACTGCGTCGCGTACTTCCTCAGTCACCTTGGGATTCCTTCCTGGGTTTGCCTGCTTTGGCCGGGCGGGCCGCAACGGCACCGGCGGGCCCGGTCTTGCTTCCGAGCACTTTGTCACAAAGCGCGACCACCCCGGGTTCCTGCAGGCGCTCCGCGTTGGCGCGCAGCTGCTTCACCTCCGGTTTGCTCAACGTTTGGATCCGGTCCAGCGTCCAGTCCATCGCTTCTTCCCGCACAGGGCTTTATACCATGCCGGAGGGGTGCAGGTCTATGTTTTTTTTGAACTATTTCGCTCTCTATCGAGCTCCGGATAGGCCCGGAAGATCCCCTGGCGGTTGAACGCGATGCGCCGCTTGGAGCGCAGATACGGGGTCAACCGCGGATCCGCGGCGACCCGAGCGTGCAGCGCAACGACCTGCGGGTAGCGGCGCTCGATGCGCGCCATCGCCCGGGGGAAGGCGTAGCGAAGCCCCGTAACCATCTGAAATAGAGACAAATCGGGGTAGGTGAGGCGCCGGCCCAGCAGGTACGGGCCGCCGGAGGCCGCCAATACCCGATCAAAATAGTCGAGAAATTTGGGCAGCCGGTGGGCGAGGAAATCCGCGCTGCGCCGCTTCGCCTCGGGCCTTTGCGCCTCGTAGTAGAGGCCCGAGCCGATGGGATGGTGGGTGTCGTGGACCTCGGCCAGCCAATCGGCGATCGTGAGCTGCAGCTGGTGCGCCCAGAGGCGCCGGGCCTCGTCGCGCGGCGCGAGCCGCAGGCGCGGCCCGAGAAACAGCAGGATGTTCGCGGTCTGCGCGACGATGCGCTTGCCGGCGACGAGGTAGGGCAGTGCGAAGGGCGCATTCTTGCGCGGGAACGAAAAGTCCCCGGCATGCCGCAGCACGTCCCGGTAGTCCGCGCCCGCGTACTCCAGCGCGAGCCGCACGAACTCGCCGCGCCCCTGGATCTCCGGCCAGTAGTAGAGCCGATACTTCAAAACGGGTTGTAGGTCTTCCTCGCCGTGTAGCGCATGTAGCCGACGCTCGCGCCGGCGCGCAGGCCGACGCCGAGGCGGATCGGCGCGAGCACGATCTGGTCGCGCTGCTGGTAGTTGATGCCGGCGCCGCCGACGAAATAGAAGCTGCCGTCGACGCCGGGGAAGCGCTGGAAGATCGCGCCGGGCCGCGGCAGGTGGTAGACCAGCACGAACACTTTCGAGGCGTTGGCGCCGACGTCGAAGCCGATCGAGGGGCCGGTCCACCAGACCCGCCGGGAGCCGCCGCTCTTGAGGACCAGGGTGCCGTTGCCGTAGCGCAGCCCGACCGCGATCGCGCCCGCGGCCTCCTCGCCCTTCACGTAGGCGTTCGGCCGGCCGTGGTCCTTGAAGGCCTTCTCGATCACCTTGGCGAGGCCTTCGGTGCTGCGGCCGAAGAACTGCTCGGCGTCGCGCAGCACCGAGTCCTGGTCGAAGGTGTCGTCCCCGGGCGCGGACTGCGGCCCGGGCTTCTTGTCCTCGGCCGGCTTTTCCTCCGCAGCCGCGGCCGGGACGGCGGCGGCCAGGGCCGCGGCGGCGAGTCCGGCGATGAGCAGGCGGCGCTTCACGCCCGCCAATTTACTCCAGCCAGGCGAGGGCCGCTTCCCGGTCGCGGAAATTCTTCACGTTCAGGCCGCGGTTGCCGGCGGCGAGCTCGAGCATGTCGCTCGCCTCGTACAGGCCCGGCGTGTAGTGCACGAGCGCGATGCGGTGGTCCGGGGTGATGCCGAGCGCGCGCATGCGGTCGACCATCTCGAACTGGGCGACCCCGCTGAGCGCGACCTTCTGCCGCAGCTCGACCAGCACGCGCTTGAGCCCGAGCCGCATCAGCTCGTCGAGGATCGCGGTGCAGGCCGGCAGCGGAAACTTCGTCGTCTCGCGCCCCCAGGCGTGCACGTGCAGCAGCGCTTGGGCCGCGGTGATCGTATATTCCATGCCGGCGGTTCCGATTGCGGAAAAACCCGGCGAAGCTACGCAGCGATGCTTGAGGAGTCAAGCGATCAGGTCATGAAATCGCGGCGAAAGTCCGGGCGCGACGTTTCAAACGAGGCGCGCGCCGGCCGGCGCTAGGCGGCGTCGGTCGGCGCCAGCGTGAAGAAGTAGGCGGTGCCGCGTCCCGGCGCGGACTCTACGCTCAGCTCGCCGCCGTGGCGCTCGGCGACCCGCCGCGCGCTCACGATGCCGATGTCCACCGTGTCCTCCGGCCGCGCGCCCTGCGCGCCGAACGGGCGGAACAGGCGCTCGCATTCGGCCGGGTCCATGCCCGGGCCGTTGTCGCTCACGAAGAACACCGCGCGGCCGTCGCGCGAGCCGCTGCCGACGTGCACGAGCGGCTCGGGCTCGGCGTGGCAGGCGCTCGCGGCGCGCTTCACGAGGTGGCCGAGCAGCGCCGCCACCTGCTCGCGG
>DATIYN010000116.1:0-9633 GCA_035517595.1 Burkholderiales bacterium | reverse complement strand
TTCATCCTCGACATGGCGACGAGCGCAGTGGCGCAGGGCAAGATTCGCGTCGCGCACAACAAGCGCGAGCAAGTCTCGCAGGAATGGCTGATCGACGACCAGGGCTTCCCGACCACCGACCCGCGTTTCGGCGTGATCGAGCCCTTCGGCGCGCTGCGCACCTTCGGCCTGCACAAGGGCTACGGCTTGGCCGTGGTCTGCGAGCTGCTCGGCGGCGCGCTCACCGGCGGCGGCACCTGGCACTCGGACGACCGCTCGAAGAAGCGGGTCTGGAACGGCATGCTGACGATCCTCATCGACCCGCAGCGACTCGGCACGGGCGATGCGTTCGCGGCCGAGACCACCGCCTTCCTCGAGTCGCTGCGCAAGTCGCCGGTGGCGCCAGGCTTCGACAAGGTGCGCATCGCAGGAGAGCCCGAGCGCGAGATGCGCGCCAGGCGCGAGCGCGAGGGCATCCCGGTCGACGACAATACCTGGGCGGAAATCCTCGCGGCGGGCGCAAAGCTCAAGCTGCCGCGCGAGGCGATCGAAAAGCTCGCGTCCTAGCGCCGGCCGGACGCCCTGCCCCGGGGGGGGGCGGCATCGGTTGATCTCGATCAGTCCGGCCGTCGCGGCGCGCCCTAAGCTGCGGCCATGACCCCGGCCATCCTGGTTCTCAATGCCGGCTCGTCGAGCATCAAGTTCCTGCTGTTCGCCGAGCGCGACCGCCAGCTGCAAGCCGAATGCCGCGGTCAGATCGAGGGCATCACCACCGCGCCGCATTTCATCGCTCGCGATCCCGCCGGGCGCGTGCTCGCCGAGAAACGCTGGGGCGAGGGCGCCACCCTCGGCCACGACGGCGCGGTCGAGCACATCACGGCGTTCCTCGGGCGCGCCTCGGGCAGGCTTGAGATGCGTGCGGTCGGGCACCGCGTGGTGCACGGCGGCCTGGAGTTCACGCAGCCGGTGCGGCTGGACGCGCAGGTGCTCGCGAAGCTGGAGAAATACGTGTCGCTCGCTCCGCTGCACCAGCCGCACAACCTCGCGCCGGTGCGCATGCTGCTCGAGCGCCAGCCCGGCCTGCCGCAAGTCGCCTGTTTCGACACCGCTTTTCATTCGACGAATCCGGACGTCGCGCGGCGCTTCGCGATCCCGGCCGCGCTGCACGACGCGGGCGTGCGCCGCTACGGCTTCCATGGCTTGTCCTACGAGTACATCGCCTCGGTGCTGCCGCAGTACGACGTGCGCGCGGCGGGCGGCAAGACGGTGATCTGCCACCTCGGCGCCGGCTCGAGCATGTGCGCGATCGCGGCCGGCCGCAGCGTGACGAGCACGATGGGCTTCACCGCGCTGGAGGGCTTGCCGATGGGCACCCGCACCGGTTCTCTGGACCCCGGCGTGCTGCTGTACCTCATGGATGAGCGCGGCATGGACGCGCGCGCGATCGAGAAGCTGCTGTACACGCAGTCGGGTCTGCTGGGCATGTCGGGCGTGTCGAGCGACATGCGCAATCTGCTCGAGTCGCGCGAGCCGCGCGCCAGGATCGCGGTCGACGTCTATGTCTATCGCGTCGGGCGCGAGCTCGGCTCGCTCGCCGCGGCGCTGGGCGGCCTGGATGCGCTCGTTTTCACGGGCGGCATCGGCGAGAACAGCGCGGCGATCCGCGAGCGAGTCTGCCGCGACGCGGGCTGGCTGGGTCTTTCGCTGGACGGGGAGGCGAACGCAACGGGCGGGCCGCGCATTAGCGCGGCGGGCAGCCGCGTCGGCGCCTGGGTGATCCCGACCAACGAGGAGCTCATGATCGCCAGGCACACGCAGCGCCTGACCGAGGAGTGCGTACCGGCGGGCTGAGGCCGCCGATGGGCCGCATCGGGCGCTTGCAAAGCCCGCGGCCGCCCCCATATTCTTGCCGCGCGATCCTGCGCGCCGGAGGCCCGAAGCCATGCGAATATTGCTGATTTCCCTCGTCGCCGCTGCCGTGCTCTCGGGCTGCGGCTACAACGATTTCCAGCGCCGGGACGAGGCCGTCAAGGCCTCCTGGTCCGAGGTGATCAACAACTACCAGCGCCGCGCGGATCTCATCCCGAACCTCGTGGCCACGGTGCAGGGCGCGGCGGACTTCGAGAAGTCGACGCTCGTGGAGCTCACCAACGCGCGCGCCTCCGTAAGCTCGATCAAGGCGACGCCCGAATTGCTCAACGATCCCGAGGCGTTCGCGAAGTTCCAGGCCGCGCAGTCGCAGATGACCGGGGCGCTGTCGCGCCTGCTCGCGGTGGCCGAGAACTACCCGACGCTCACCGCGACCAAGGAATTCGGCGAGCTGCGCGTCGAGCTCGCGGGCGCCGAGAACCGCATCGCCGTGGCGCGCGGCCGCTATATCAAGGCGGTGCAGGAATACAACGTGCTCACGCGCGAATTCCCGACCAACCTAACGGCGATGGTGTTCGGCTACAAGGTGAAGCCCAACTTCACCGTCGAGAACGAGAAGGCGCTCGCCGTGCCGCCCAAGGTCGAGTTCGGCAAGCCCGCGGCGAAGTAGCCGCGCGGATGCGGCTCGTCCTCGCCGCGCTGCTCGCCATTGCGGCCGCGCTCGGCGCCGCGCGCGCCGACGTGCCGGTGCCGCCGCTCCACGCCCGGGTCACGGATCTCACAGGCACGCTCAGCCCGCAGCAGCGCAGCGAGCTCGAGTCTCACATCGCCGCGTATGAAGCGCGGCGCGGCAGCCAGATCGCCGTCCTGCTCGTGCCCACCACCAAGCCCGAGGAGATCGAGCAGTACTCGATCCGCGTCGCCGAAGCCTGGAAGATCGGCCGCAAGGGCGTCGACGACGGGATCATCCTGGTCGTCGCCAAGGACGACCGGCGCCTGCGCATCGAGGTGGGCTACGGACTGGAGGGCGTGATCCCCGACGCGCTCGCGCGTCGCGTGATCGACGAACGCATCGTGCCGCGCTTTCGCGAGGGCGACTTCTACGGCGGCGTGCGCGACGGCGTCGACCAGCTCATTCGCCTGGCCGAGGGCGAGAAGCTGCCGGCGCCGTCGCCGGCGCCGGGAATCGGGCGTCCGGATCCGATGGGCTGGCTGGTGCCCGCGATCATCTTCGTCGTCGTGGCCGGCGCGATTTTCAAGGCGCTCCTCGGCCGGTTCCCGGGCTCGCTCGCGACCGGCGCCGCGCTCGGCGCCATTGCGTGGTTCCTGTTCGGACTCGGCCTGGCGCTGATCGCCGCCGTGGCCGGCTTCTTTCTCGCGTTTGCCAACGCCGGCCGGGGCAGCGGCTGGTCGAGCGGCAGCGGCGGCTCCTGGGGAGGTTCTTCGGGCGGCTCTTCCTCGAGCTGGGGCGGCGGAGGCGGCGGCTTCGGCGGCGGCGGCTCCTCGGGACGCTGGTAGGACGGAGCCGATGCGCTGGATCCGCCACCTCTTTCTCGACCACCTTGCGCTCACGCGCGCATTTCCGCGCGCCTCGCTCGAGGCGATCGGCCGCGGCGTCGCCGCGCAGGAGAAGCGGCACCGCGGGGAGCTGCGCGTCGCGCTCGAGGGCGGCCTGCCGCTCGCGGCGCTCGTCGCGGGACGCGGCTCGCGCGGGCGCGCGCTCCAGCTCTTCAAGCGGCTGCGCGTCTGGGACACCGCCGATCGCGCGGGCGTGCTGATCTACCTGCTGCTCGCGGACCGGCGCGTGGAGATCGTCGCCGACCGCGGCATCCACGAGCGCGTCGGCGACACGGCCTGGGAGACGATTTGCGGCGCGATGCAGCAGGATTTCGCCGCGGGACGCTTCGAGGCGGGCGTGCTCGCGGGCCTCGCTTCGGTGAGCGACCTGATCGCGCAGCATTTTCCCGCGGACGGCGGGGGCCGGCCGAACGCGCTGCCGGACGCGCCGGTGACGCTCTAGAGCGGGACGGCTAGTGAATCTCGGGCTCGGCGGTCGGCGCCGTGCCCTCGAGGAAGTCGAAGTCGCAGCCCTCGTTCGCCTGCTTCACGTGGCGCGAGAAGATCGCGCCGTAGCTCCTCTCGTACTTGGCCGGCGGGCGCTTCCACGCCTGCTGGCGGCTCTTGAATTCGCTTTCACTGATTTTCAAATTCAAGGCCTTCTTGTCGACATCCAGTTCAATCAGATCACCCGTCTTCACCAGCGCGAGCGGGCCGCCAACGTAGGCTTCCGGCGCGACGTGAAGGATGCAGGTGCCGTAGCTCGTGCCGCTCATGCGGCCGTCCGAGATCCGCACCATGTCCTTGACGCCCTGCCGGATGAGCTTCTTCGGCATCGGCAGCATGCCCCACTCGGGAAAGCCCGGTCCGCCGAGCGGGCCCGCGTTCTTGAGCACCAGCACGCTGGAGGCGTCGACCTCCAGGTCGTCGCGGTCGATGCGCGAGGCCATGTCGTTGTAGTCCTCGAATACCACCGCGCGGCCGGTGTGATTGAGCAGCTTCGGGTCCGCGGCGCTCGTCTTCAGCACCGCGCCGTCGGGCGCGAGCGTGCCGCGCAGCATCACGAGGCCGCCCGACTTCTTGAGCGGCCGGTCGCGCGGCAGGATCACGTCGGGATTCCAGACTTTCGCGCCCTCGATGTTCTCGCCGAGCGTCTTGCCGTTGACGGTTCTTGCTTTCAGGTCCAGAAGATCCTTCAAGGAAAACAGAAGCGCTCTCAACCCGCCCGCGTAGAAGAAATCTTCCATCAGGTACTTGTCCCCCGAGGGCCGCACGTTGGCGATCACCGGGACCTTCGCCGAGATCTCGTTGTAGCGCTCGAGTGCGAACGGCAGGCCGGCGCGGCCCGCCATGGCGACCAGGTGAACGACGGCGTTGGTCGAGCCGCCCATTGCCATCAGCGTCGTGATCGCGTTGTCGAAGGAGCCGCGCGACAGGATGTCGCGAGGCTTGAGGTCTTCCCAGACCATCTCGACGATGCGCTTGCCCGTGAGCGCCGCCATGCGCGCGTGGTTCGAGTCCGGCGCGGGAATCGAGGAGTAGCCCGGCAGCGTGAAGCCGAGCGCCTCGGCGAGCGACATCATGGTCGCCGCCGTGCCCATCGTCATGCAGGTTCCGGGCGAGCGCGCAATGCTGTCCTCGATGTCCTGCCAGTCGCGCTCGCCGATGCGGCCCGCGCGCAGCTCGTCCCAGTACTTCCAGGTGTCCGAGCCCGAGCCGAGCGTCTGGTCGCGCCAGTGGCTGTTCAGCATCGGTCCGGCCGGCAGGTAGATCGCCGGCAGGTTCATGCTGGTCGCGCCCATGAGGAGGGCGGGCGTGGTCTTGTCGCAGCCGCCCATGAGCACGCAGCCGTCCACCGGGTAGCCGCGCAGCAGCTCCTCGGTCTCCATCGCGAGGAAGTTGCGATACATCATGGTGGTCGGCTTCTGCATGGTCTCGGCGAGCGCCATCGCCGGCATTTCCAGCGGGAAGCCGCCCGCCTGCCAGATGCCGCGCTTGACCTCCTCGGCGCGCTGCCGGAAGTGGGTGTGGCAGTGGTTGATGTCCGACCAGGTATTGATGATTGCGATCACCGGCTTGCCCGCGTAGTCGGTGCGGTCGTAGCCCATCTGCGCGGTGCGCGAGCGGTGCCCGAAGGAGCGCAGGTCCTTGACCCCGAACCAGCGGTGCGAGCGCAACTCTTCGGGCTTTTTCCTGGGCACGGGCTCTCCTCGGTCGAGCGGGGATTGTAAACTCCGCCTATGGCCTACGGCGGCGAGTTCATCCTGCGACCGCGCAGCTGGCGCCGGCTCGGGCGCTTCGCCGGCTACGCGGTCGCGGCGGCGCTGTCGCCGTCCACCTACACGCCGGCGGCGCGCGAGATGGCGGTGCGCCAGATCTACTTCATGGCCTGGCGCGTGCTCGCCGGCTACCTCGCGTTCACGGCGGTGCTCAGCGTGGTGCTGATCGAGGTCGTCAGCCGCGCCGCGCACACCTACGGCGTGTCGCAATACGCGCTCGAGCTCGTGCTGCGCGTGCTGGTGCTCGAAGTGATCCCGCTCATGACGGCGCTGTTCGTCGCGCTGCGCTCGGGCTCCGAGGTCGGCGCCGAGGTGGCGCTCATGCGCGTGAGCGGCGAGATCGAGGACAGCGAGCAGATCGGCGCGTCGCGCCTGTACTCCGAGCTCGTTCCGCGGGTCGCCGCGGCGGCGCTTTCGGTGTTCGCTCTCAATACGCTCGCCTGCGCGCTCGCGAGCGCGCTCACCTACACGGTTTTCTTCGGCTTCACCGACGCGGGCTTCGAGGATTTCACGCGCGTCGTCGCCAACGTCTACGACGAGATGGTGCTCGTCGGCTTCCTGCTCAAGTGCCTGCTGTTCGGGCTCGCGGTGGCGCTGATCCCGATCGCCACCGGGCTCGAGGCCGAGCGCGGCCAGCCCCGCTCCGTGCCGTTCGCGGTGCTCGCCGGCCTCGTCAAGCTCTTCTTCGTCGTCGGCATCGTCGCGGTGCTTTCCCTGGTGGTCAAATACGTCTGATGGCCGGTCAGCCGGAAAACCCGAAAGGCGCGGAGACGGGCGGATTCTCGCTGCTGCCGCGCAGCCTCGGCGTCAAGGTCGGCATCCTGATCGGCCTGTCGATCATCGTTGCCGCGGGCTTCATCGTCTACGTGCTCTACGCGCGCGGCACGTTCGAGCAGACGCAACGCCTGTATCTCTTCACGGACAATGCGGAGGGCATTACCGTGGGCTCCGACCTGAGCTTCGCGGGCTTCCCAATCGGCCGCGTGCGCCGCATCACGCTGCGCCCGGACGGCAAGGTTCGCATCAGCGTCCGCGTCGCGGTCGACGACGCCAAATGGCTGCGCGAGACGAGCGTGTTCGTGCTCGACGTGCCGCTGGTCGGCGCGGCCAAGCTGCGCGCGTTCAGCTCGAACCTGCAGGATCCGCCGCTGCCCGACCGCGCCGAGCGCCCGGTGCTGCGCGGCGACACCGCGCAGGAGATCCCGAAGATGGTGGCTTCGGTGCGCAGCATCCTCGAAAGCCTGGACGAGATGACGCAGTCCGGCTCCAGCCTGCAGCAGAGCCTCAATAATGCGCGCGCCGTCACCGAGCGCATGGCGGGCAAGCAGGGCCTGATCGGCGCCGCGCTCGGCTCGGAGGACAACGCGCACAAGGTGCTTGCCGCCATCGACCGGGCCAACGCGCTGCTCGGCCGGCTGGACGGCGTCGCACTGAAGATGGACAGCGTGCTCGCCAAGACCGACCAGCGCGTGCTGAGCCAGGGCGGACTCGTCGACGAGACGCAGAAGGCCGTCGCGCAGGCGAACGCGATCCTCGGCGACGTGCGCGCGAGCCTGAAGCGCGTGGACGGCATCCTTGCCGACGCGCAGGCGGTGGCGGGGAATGCCAAGGCGGCGACCGCAGACCTCGGCGCATTGCGCGCCGAGGTCGAGGCGAGCCTGCGCAAGGTCTCCGCGCTCGTCGACGAGCTCAACCGCAAGTGGCCGTTCTCGCGCGACACGCAGATCAAGCTGCCATGAGAAAGCTCCTGCCGCTGCTGCTCCTCGCCGCCTGCTCGAGCGGGCCGGTTCCGCCCGCCTGGCAGGCGAGCGCGAAGTATTCGCTCGAGGCGTTCCGGGAGGCCTACCTGCGCGGCGAGACGCGCGTCGCGGACCTGGAATTCGCACGCGCGCGCGCCGAGCTCGCGAGCACGGGCAGGGCTGCGCTCGTCGCGCGCGCCGAGCTCATCCGCTGCGCGGCCAGGACCGCCAGCCTGGAGTTCGACGATTGTCCGGGCTTCGAGAAGCTGCGCGCGGATGCGGGCCCGGAAGAGCTCGCCTATGCGGATTTCCTCGCGGGACGCGCTGCGCGCGCCGCTGCGGAGGATGCGTTCTCGCGCCTTGTTTCCGCCGGGGTCGAATTCAAGGGCGGCAAGTCAGGGCCGCTCACCATCGCCGCAGCAATCGATCTGTCCTCTGCGCAGGGCTGGCGCAGGCCGCTGCTGGCGTGGCTGGGTGTGGAAGAAATGCGCGCCGAAGCCGCGGGAGACGCGGCGGTGCTGGAGCGAATTCGCCGGCGAATCGAACTCGTTTCAGGCGGTCGCTGACGCCGCGCCTGTGTGTCCGCGATCGGCCAATAGCGGATATACGTCTAGCATTGGTCATCCCTTGGCGCGAAAGCCCAGCACGCTCAGGGCAGCCCCCACGAGCACGAACACCCAAGACGCAGCCTCCGACACAGAGTGTGAACCGACTTGAATCGAGAACGGTTCGACCAGGCGATACGCATGAACGATCGCGACGAGCGCGAAGATCGTCGCAGCTACTTTGCAATACACAACGGGTTTCCTCCTGTGTCGGCAGTGTGTGCTTCGGGTCGCTAGCGTGTCTGGTTCCGGCCAGAAGCGGACATTGACCTAATGCCCGGGGTTCAGCCGCCGGCGCGAGCCGCGCTGGCGGTGCTCCGCCACGCGCGAGCGAGTGCGAGGCGGCTGCAAGGGTATGTTAGGCGGTGCTCCCGGTCCCCTCTTCGTAAGGGCGAGTGGTGAAGCCCCAGCGTGGCACGGCTTTGCGGTATGCCCGGTAAGACTCGTGGAACTGCGCGCTGAGAATCGGCTCCTCGTAGAGAACTACGAAGAGGTGAAAGGCAATGAGAACGTAGGCCGCGTACTCGAGGATGGACGTGCTGCCGAAAAGCCATGCCTCGCCCACCAGAACGGCCAGAATGCCGTTGTACATGGGGTTACGGGTGTAACGGTAGAGACCGCTTACGACGAGATGCCGAGGTGGATCGATTGGCGCCAGTGTGCCTTTGCCCCTGGCAAAGAAGTCCCAGACGCAGCGAAGCAGAACGATGACACCGATGAGAACGAGAACGCTCGCCGCGACGGAAGCAAGACGAAAAGCAGGGAAGTGGGACCCGCCGGATGCGAGGAGTATTCGATAGGGCACGTAGCCGGCCACGACGCCTGGCAGAAGCGCCACAAAGAACAACGCTCGGAAAGCGAGAAGGGCCTTCACTGAAGTCGGACGGCGCTACCCGAGCAACCCTGCGAGCTGGGTTCGCAGGTTACGGCGTGCTTGCTCTGTGGCCTCCGGGCACCACGCGGCGGTTGCCGCTTTCCGGAAACACTTCCGGACCTCGCTGGGCGACGGAAACGGCCCAAGAATGCTTGCGATCTGAATGGCAGTTCCTCCCGATTCCTAACGGTATAGTGGCCACTATACCTGAACTTGGTTAAAGTAAAGCGGTTGCTATACCAGAACGAAAAACCTAGCCATGCGTAAGCGTAAGCCACTGACTTTGAAGGATTTTGAGGAGGAGGCCCGGAAGCTGGCGCAGCCGGCCACCGAAAAAGAGCGGGCGATCGTGACGTCGGCGATGGACCTGATCGCCAAGAAAGGCGTCGACGGCGCGACCACGGCGGAGATCGCGCGCCGCGCTGGCGTCACCGAGAAGACGCTGTTCCGCTACTTCCCCTCGAAGAAGGATCTGGTGCGGCGCGTCCTGTTGCCGCCGGTGCTGAGCGGCGGGCTGACGCGCCATTGGGATGAACTCAACGAGCTGCTGCGGACGCCGAGCGCCGATTTCAAGGCGTGGTACACGCTGTTCACCACGCGCCGCCTGACGGCGGCGGCGCGCAATCCGCAGTTCGGCGCGACGTTCCTGCTCGAACTTGCGAACAACGCCGAGCTGCGCGACGGCGCCGAGCCGGTCTGGCGCGAGCGCGTCTGGGGTCCGATGCGCGACA
>DATIYN010000115.1:0-25583 GCA_035517595.1 Burkholderiales bacterium | reverse complement strand
TCATGCCGCGACCTCCTCCCTCAGCTTGAGCGCCTCCTCGATGTCGACCGCGACGACGCGCGAGACGCCCTGTTCCTGCATGGTGACGCCGATCAGCTGCGCGGCCATCTCCATGGTGATCTTGTTGTGGCTGATGAACAGGAACTGCGTCTTCTGCGACATCCTGCGCACCAGGTCGCAGAACCGCTCCGTGTTCGAGTCGTCGAGCGGAGCGTCGACTTCGTCGAGCAGGCAGAACGGCGCCGGGTTCAGCTGGAACATCGCGAATACGAGCGAGATCGCGGTGAGGGCCTTCTCGCCCCCGGACAGCAGGTGGATGCTGCTGTTGCGCTTGCCCGGCGGGTGCGCCATCACCTGCACGCCCGCATCGAGGATCTCCTCGCCCGTCATCACGAGCCTCGCCTCGCCGCCGCCGAACAGCACCGGGAACAGCGAGCCGAAGTGCCGGTTCACGCTGTCGAACGTCTCGCGCAGCAGCTCGCGCGTCTCGCGGTCGATCTTGCGGATCGCGTCCTCCATCGTGCGCACCGCCTCCTCGAGGTCCGCCGACTGCGCGTCGAGGAAGCCCTTGCGCTCGCGTCCGCTCGCCAGCTCGTCCAGCGCCGCGAGGTTGACCGCTCCCAGCTCGTTCATCGACTGCGTGAGGCGCGTGATCTCGCCCTGCAGGGAAGACGGCCGCGGCGCGCCTTCGGCCGAGGCCGCGAGCCGCTCCTCGTCGCCGCCCGCCTCGCGCAGCTGCGTGTCGTACTGGTCGTAGTTCATCTGCGCCGCCTGCTCCTTGAGACGCAGCTCGCCGATGCGCTCGCGCAGCGGCGCGAGCGATCCTTCGATGCGCAGCTTCTCCTCCTCCAGCGCGCGCAGCTCGCCCGCGGCCGCCTCGACCGCGTCGCGCGCTCCGGCCAGCGTCTTCTCGCAGTCCATGCGCGCCTCCGCCGCCGTCTCGAGCGCGCGGCGCACTTCGGGGACCGGGTCCACGGCGAGCTCGGAGGTGAGGCGGGCGACTTCCTCGTCGGCGCGCGCGATCTGCTGGTCGATCATGCGCACCGAGTTGTCGATCTCGGCAATCTTGGCGCTCACCTCGCGCTCGCCGAACACGGCGTCCTGCGCCTCGCGCTCCGCCTTCTGCGTGTGCACGCGCTGCTCGGCGAGCGCGGTCTCCGCGCCGACGTAGGCTGCGCGCACCGTCTCCAGCCGCTGCTTGCCGTCGCGGAGCTCGGCCGCGACGCGCTCGAGCGCCTGCCGCGTTTCGACGACCCTGGCGGTGTCGCGCGCCGCTTCCTGCCCGATCACGCCGGCCTCCTCCCGGATCTGCGCCGTGCGCTCGCGATAGCGCTCGAGCGCCTGGCCGAGCTTGAGCGCCTCGATCTGCGCCGCGTGCTTGTCCTGCTGGCGGGCGGCGAGCGCCTCGCGCGCCTGCTCGAGCGCCGACGTGCGCTGCGCGAGCCGCGCTTCGGCGGCGGCAGCCCCGGCGACGGCCGCCGACGCCTTCGCGGCGAGGGATTTGCAGCGCTCTTCGAGCTCCTCGATCTCGGCCTGCCGCGCGAGGATGCCGGCGTCGGCGGGATCCGGGGCGTGGAAGCTCACCGTATGGCGCGTGAACTGGTCGCCGTCGCGATTGACGAGCACGGCGCCCGGCGCCAGCGCGCCGCGCTGGGCCGCGCCGGGAACGCCTTCCGCCGCGTAGACGTTCGCGAACCAGTCGCCGAGCGCGCCGCCGAGCCGCGCGTCGGCCGCATGGACCTTGGACTGCAACGGCACGAGCCCCGGCGCCTGCGGCAGCGCGCCCGCGCTGCCGGGCTCGAACAGGCTCGCCTTCACGGGAGGGCGGTCCCGGCCCAGAGCGCCGCTGTTGCCCAGCTCGAGCGCGTGCAGCCGCTCGCGCAGCACCGACTCCACGGCAGTCTCCCAGCCGTGCTCGATACGGATCTTCTGCCAGAAGCGCGGCAGCGAGGCGAGCTGGTGGCGCGCCAGCCATTCGTGCAGCGGCGCCTCCTCCTCGGCAGCGGCCTGGACCTGCTTGAGCGTGGCGAGCTGCGCGTCGGCCGCGGTCTGCTCGCGGCTTGCCTCGGCCTGCGCCTCGGCCGCCGCCGCGCTCGCGGCTCCCAGCCGCTCGCATTCGGCCAGCAGCGCGTCCAGGGCCCGCTCCTCATCGGCGATGCGACGGTCGAGCTCGAGCACCCGTTCGTTGGCCGCCTGCATGCCTGCGGCGTCCGGCTCGGCCAGCGACTGCAGCTCGGCCTCCAGCCGCTCGCGCCGCTGCGCGAGCGATTGCAGGCTTCCTTCCAGGTGCGCAATGCTCTGCTGATCGAGCAGCAGCCGGCTTTCGGCCTGCTGCTGGCGGCTGCGCGACTCGTTCAGCTGCTCCAGCGCGGCGCGGTAGGCCTGCTCGGCCTCGGGCAGGCGCGCGCTCTCCGCGGCGAGGCTCGCCTGCGCGTCGGCAACGCGCTGCTTCGCGCCGCCCGCGCGCGCCGCCCACATGTGCAGCGCCTGCGTGAGCTGCGCGCGCTGATCCCGCCAGGCGCCGAGTTGCGCGCGGCGCTCGGTGTGCTGGCTCTCCAGCCGGCCGCGGCTCTCCTCGACGTGGCGCAGCTCCGACTCGTGGCGCGCGACTTCCGCGTTGGCCGCGTACACCGCTGCCTGCGCCGTATTGAGCGCGTCGCCCGTCCCGTAGTGGGCCTGGCGCGCGGTCTCGACGCGGCTCTCTACCTCGCGCAGCTGCGCGGTGCCGGCTTCGACCTCGTTTGCGACGCCGGCGATGTCGCGCGCATGCTTGTCGCGGTCGGTGGAAGCGTCGCGCCGGCGCAGGTACCACAGCAGGTGCTGCTTGTGCTGCAGGTCCTGCTGCAGTTCCTTGTAGCGCGAGGCGATCTTCGCCTGCCCTTCGAGCTTCTCGATCTGGGCGCCGAGCTCGGTGCGGATGTCGTTGACGCGCGCGAGGTTCTCGCGCGCGTCCGACAGGCGGTGCTCGGTCTCCTTGCGGCGCTCCTTGTAGCGCGACACCCCGGCGGCTTCCTCGAGGAACACCCGCAGCTCGTCGGGCTTGGCCTCGATGACGCGCGAGATCATGCCCTGCTCGATGATGGCGTAGGCGCGCGGCCCGAGGCCGGTGCCGAGGAACACGTCGGTGATGTCGCGCCGGCGCACGTGGGTGCCGTTGATGTAGTACGACGACTCGCCGTCGCGCTGCAGCACCCGGCGCACCGAGAGCTCGGCGTACTGCGACCACTGGCCGGAGGCCCGGCCGAGCGAATTGTCGAAGATCAGCTCGACGCTGGCGCGCGCCAGGGGCTTGCGGCTGCCAGCGCCGTTGAAGATGACGTCCTGCATCGAGTCGCCGCGCAGCGCCGAGGCGCGCGACTCGCCGAGCACCCAGCGAACCGCGTCTATGACGTTGGACTTGCCGCAGCCGTTCGGGCCGACGATGCCGACCAGCTGGCCGGGAACGTGAATCGAGGTGGGATCGACGAAGGACTTGAAGCCCGAGAGTTTGACCTGGGTGAGGCGCACTTACGGTCGCTTTGGTTGGCGTATTCGAGTTTTCAAAATGATACCATTCGGCGCTCGATTTCCGCCTTATTTTCTCCGCTTGTTGCGATGCCGACGCGCCCGTCCCGACGCCTCCAGACCTTCGCCAATCCGTCGCCGCGCCGCGACTACCGGATTTGCATGGAGATTCCGGAATTCACCTGCCTGTGCCCGATGACCGGCCAGCCGGACTTCGCCGTGCTCTCCCTCGAGTACGTCCCCGACCGGCGCTGCGTCGAGCTGAAGTCGCTCAAGCTCTACGTCTGGTCGTTCCGCCACGAAGGCGCATTCCACGAAGCGGTCACCAACCGGATCCTCGACGACCTCGTGAAGGCCACGCAGCCTCGGTACATGAAGCTCACGGCCAGGTTCAACGTGCGCGGCGGCATCCATACCTCGGTCGTCGCGGAGCACCGCAAGCGCGGCTGGAAGCCTGCCCACGACGGCTCGAAAGCCGCCGTTTGAATCCCCGACTCGGCAAGCTGCAGATCTACCCGTTCGAGCGGCTGCGCGTGCTGCTCGCGGGCGTAACGCCGAATCCCGCGCTGCGCGCGATCGACCTCTCGATCGGCGAGCCCAAGCACCCGACGCCCGCGCTGGTGAAGGAAAGCCTGGCCGCGTCGCTCGACGGTCTGGCGGTCTATCCCCGCACGGCGGGCCTGCCGGAGCTGCGCGAGGCGATCGCCGGCTGGGCGAAGCGGCGCTACGCGCTGGAGGCGCTCGACCCGGAAACGCAGGTGTTGCCGGTGAACGGCAGCCGCGAGGCTCTCTTCTCCTTCGCGCAGACGGTCATCGACCCTTCCCGCGGCGGCGCGCGCGTCGTCTGCCCCAACCCGTTCTATCAGATCTACGAAGGCGCGGCGCTCCTGGCAGGCGCCGAGCCCCTGTTCCTCAACGACGGCATGCGCTTCGGCGCGATCGACTGGAGCGGCGTGCAGCTGTGCTACGCATGCTCGCCCGGAAATCCGACCGGGCGGGTGCTCGGGCAGGAGGACTGGCGCGAGCTGTTCGGCCTCTCGGACCGGTACGGCTTCGTGATCGCCTCGGACGAGTGCTATTCCGAGATCTATTGCGACGAGGCGAAGCCGCCGCTCGGCGCGCTCGAGGCGGCTTGGCGGCTCGGCCGGTGCGATTTCCGCCGCCTGGCCGTGTTCTCCAGCCTGTCCAAGCGATCGAACGCCCCGGGCATGCGCTCGGGCTTCGTGGCGGGCGACGCCGCGCTGATGAAGGCCTACCTGCTGTACCGCACCTACCACGGCTCGGCGATGAGCCATCCGGTGCAGCGCGCCTCGATCGCCGCCTGGAACGACGAGGCGCACGTGCGCGAGAACCGCCGCCTCTACGCCGCCAAGTATGCCGCAGTCCTGCCCGTGCTCGAAAGGACTGCGCTGAAGACCGTGCAGCCCGAAGGGGGCTTCTACCTCTGGATCCGGACGCCGATCGACGACGCCGAGTTCGCGCGCCGCTTGCACGAACAATATAATGTGCTCGTCCTGCCGGGCAGCTATCTCGCGCGCGAGGCGCACGGGGCCAATCCCGGCAGGAACCACGTCCGCATCGCCCTGGTGGCGCCCCACGCGGAATGCGTAGAAGCGGCCGGGCGCCTCCTGCAGTTCGCGAACACGCTATGAACGAGATCATCGACGCAGCCTGGGAGAACCGGGCGTCCCTGAGCCCCGCCGGCGCGCCGAAGGAGCTGCGCCAGGCGGTCGAGGAAGTGATCGCCGGGCTGGACGCCGGCCGGCTGCGCGTCGCCGAGAAGCGCGGCCAGGCATGGATCACGCACCAATGGATCAAGAAGGCGGTGCTGCTGTCGTTCCGCCTCGAGGACAACCGCGTCATGGAAGGCGGCGTCACGCGCTACTTTGACAAGGTTGCGTCCAAGTTTTCCTCCTTTACTGAAGAGAAGTTCAGGGACACTGGAGTCCGGGTGGTGCCCCCTGCCGTGGCGCGCCGCGGCGCGTACCTCGCGAAGAACGTGGTGCTCATGCCCTCCTACGTCAATATCGGCGCCTACGTCGATGAAGGCACCATGGTCGATACCTGGGCCACGGTCGGCTCCTGTGCGCAGATCGGCAGGAACGTGCACCTGTCCGGGGGCGTCGGCATCGGCGGCGTGCTGGAGCCGCTGCAGGCGAATCCGACGATCATCGAGGACAACTGCTTCGTCGGCGCGCGCTCCGAGGTCGTCGAGGGCGTCGTCGTCGAAGAAAACAGCGTGCTCGGCATGGGGGTCTTCATCGGCCAGAGCACCAAGATCTTCGACCGCGAGACCGGCCAGATTCACTACGGCCGTGTGCCCGCCGGCTCGGTGGTCGTTGCGGGGAGCATGCCCTCGGGCGGCAACTGCAGCCTCTACTGCGCGGTGATCGTCAAGAAGGTGGACGCCAGGACGCGCGCCAAGACCAGCCTGAACGAATTGCTGCGCGGGGATTAAACTAGCGCTATTGGGGTACCAGGGAGAGCACCATGTCCGCGATGAAGCGCCTGTTCCAGGTGATGGCCGAGAAGAAGGCCTCCGACATCTTCCTGTCCGTCGGCTCGCCGATCAACATCAAGATCAACGGCGTCGCGCTGCCCGTCAACCAGACCATCCTGAACGCCGACGCGGTGAAGCAACTGCTCTACGAGGTGCTGCACGAGCGGCAGATCGCGGAGTACGAGAGCGAGATGGAGCTGAACACCGCCTACGCGCTCGAGGGCGTGGGCGCGTTCCGGATCAGCGCCTTCCGCCAGAAGGGCTCGCCCGCCGTGGTGGTGCGCTTCATCCCGGGCGACATCCCGAAGATCGATTCGCTCGGCGTCCCGGAGGTGCTGAAGGAAATCATCATGCAGAAGCGCGGCCTGATCCTCATGGTCGGCGCCACGGGCTCGGGCAAGTCCACCTCGCTGGCCGCGATGCTCGACTATCGCAACGAGCTGAAGTCCGGCCACATCCTCACGCTCGAGGACCCGGTCGAGTTCATCTTCAAGAACAAGAAGTCCATCGTCAACCAGCGCGAGGTCGGCACCGACACCAAGAGCTTCGAGGTCGCGCTGAAGAACGCGCTGCGCCAGGCGCCAGACTGCATCCTCATCGGCGAGATCCGCGACAAGCAGACCATGGGCATGGCGCTCGCCTACGCGCAGTCGGGCCACCTCGCGCTCGCCACGCTGCACGCGAACAACAGCTACCACGCGATGAACCGGATCATCAGCTTCTACCCGCTGGAGAACCGGCCGACGCTGCTGCTCGACCTGTCGGCGGCGCTGCAGGCGATCGTCTCGCAGCGGCTGGTGCGCACCAAGACCGGCTCGCGCAAGGCCGCCGTCGAGGTGCTGCTCAATACGCGCCACATCGCGGAGCTGGTCGAGAAGGGCGACATCAACGAGATCAAGGACGCGATGGAGAAGTCGATGGCGCCCGGCTCGCAGACCTTCGAGCAGTCGCTGTTCAAGATGTTCATGGAGGGCGCGATCACCCAGGAAGAGTGCATGGCGAACGCCGACTCGGCCACCAACATGCTCTGGCTCATCAACCAGGCGACCGCCGGGCAGATCACGACCGGCTCGGTTTCGGTGGTGCCCGGCACCGAGAAGAAGGACGACAAGAAGGACAGCGCGCTCGCGACGGGCGCCGGCGCTTCCTTCAGCGACTTCAAGATCGACGCCAGCGCCTGAGCGCCTTGCGCGACGCCCTCGAACTCGCGCAGGAGCTGATCCGCCGCCGCTCGGTCACGCCCGAGGACGGCGGCTGCCAGGCCTTCCTCGCCGCGCGGCTCGCCGCCGCCGGCTTCGCCTGCGAGCCGATGAACTTCGGCGAGGTGAGCAACCTCTGGGCGCGGCGCGGCAAGGCGCGCCCCCTGCTGTGCTTCGCCGGCCATACCGACGTGGTGCCGACCGGGCCGCTGCAGGAGTGGCATTCCGACCCGTTCGTGCCGACGCTGCGCGACGGCAGGCTCTACGGCCGCGGCGCCGCCGACATGAAATCCTCGATCGCCGCCTTCGTCGCCGCGGCCGAAGCCTTCGTGCAGGAGAGGCCGAGGCACTCGGGTTCGATCGCGCTGCTGCTCACCTCGGACGAGGAAGGTCCCGCGGTGGATGGGACCGTCAAAGTGGTGGAGGCGCTCAAGGCGCGCGGCGAGGCGATGGACTACTGCATCGTCGGCGAGCCGACCTCGGTGGACGCGCTTGGCGACACGCTGAAGAACGGCCGGCGCGGCTCGCTGTCGGGAAGGCTCACGGTGCGGGGCGTTCAGGGGCACGTCGCCTACCCGCACCTCGCGCGCAACCCGGTGCACGAGCTTGCGCCCGCGCTCGCGGAGCTCGCGAAGACCCAGTGGGACCGCGGCAACGAGAGCTTCCCGCCCACGACCTGGCAGGTCTCGAACATCCACGCGGGCACGGGCGCCGGCAACGTCATTCCCGGCAGCGTCGTCGTGGACTTCAATTTCCGCTTCTCGACCGAGAGCAGCGAAGCCTCGCTGACGCAGCGCGTCGAGGCGATCCTCAAGAAGCACGGCCTCGACTGCTCGATGTCGTGGGTGCTCGGCGCGAAGCCCTTCCTGAGCGCGCAGGGCCGGCTCGCCCAGACGGTCACGGAGATCTGCAAGCGCCATACCGGGAGAAACGCGGAGCTTTCCACCACCGGCGGGACCTCGGACGCGCGCTTCCTCATCGAGATCTCGCCGGAGGTGCTCGAGATCGGCCCCGTCAACGCGAGCATCCACAAGCTGAACGAGCACATCGAGGTGGCCGCGCTCGACCAGCTCGCGCGCATCTACCTCGACATCCTGCGCGCGCTGCTGCCTTGACGCCGCGCGAGATCGAGCGCCGCCTGTCGCGGGCGAAGCTCGGCTACGGCCACGGCACCTGGAATGCGCGGGAAGAAGCCGCTTGGCTCCGTTCCAGGGTCAAAGACCCGAAGCGGCTCGAGGCGCTGCTCGATCGCCGCATCCGCGAGCGGATCCCGCTCGCCTACCTCCTGAACGAAGCCTGGCTCGGCGAGCGCGCCTTCTACGTGGACGAGCGCGCCATCGTGCCGCGCTCGTTCATCGCCGAGCTGCTGCGCGAGCGCCTGCGACCCTGGCTCGCGCGCGCGCCGCGCCGCGCGCTCGACCTGTGCACCGGATCGGGCTGCCTTGCAGTCCTGCTGGCTCTGACCTTTCCCGGGGTCCGGGTCGATGCGTCGGACGTCTCCGGCGATGCGCTTCAGGTCGCAAGAAGAAATGTCGAGAATTACAGGCTGAAGAAGCGAATCAGGCTGCTTCGGTCGAATCTCTTCAAGTCGCTCCGCAGGCGCAAGTACGACCTCATTGTCTGCAACCCGCCCTACGTGACGGCGCGCTCGATGCGGCGTTTGCCGAAGGAGTATCGCCACGAGCCGGCGCTCGCGCTGGCGGCCGGCAAGGATGGCCTGGACTTCGTGCGCCGGCTGATCGGCAGCGCGCGCGCGCATCTTCGTCCCGGGGGGATGCTGGTCTGCGAGATCGGGGGCAATCGCCGCGCACTCGAGCGCGCCTATCCGAAGCTCGAGTTCGCCTGGCCCGCAACGAGCGATCCGGGCACGGTGTTCATCCTGCCGCGGGAACGACTTCCGGCGCGCGCCAGAAGGGAGGGATCGCGGCGAAGCGGCGCCACGAGGGGCGCAGGCTCGCGAGCAGGCGGCGCTCGCGGCGCGCGAGCGCGGGCGCGGCCGCGCTGACCGCGCGCGCCGGCGCGCCCGCCTCGGCCAGGCGCTCGAGCAGGCGCCGCTGCACCTCGATGTCGTTCAGCTCGCCGAGCACGCCCTGCAGCCGGCGCAGCCGGTGCACGAATGCGCGCATCGCCGCCTCGGGCCACGCCGCCGCGAAGCACTCGCAGGCGTAGCGCAGGCGCTTCACGCGGATGCGCACGCGATGCCGGCGCGGCGCGTCGCGCCAATCGACGCCGTCGGCGGAATTCAGCAGCTTCGCGTAGGCGCGCTCGAGCGCGCCGCGCGCGAAGACCTCGATCGGCCGGCCCGCCTGCGCGCCGGCGCGCCAGGGCCTGCCGCGCGCCCAGGCGAGCGCCTCGCCGGGCAGGAAGCGGAACGCGGCCGAGCGTGCCGCCGTGCGGGCCGCGGCGCGCGCGGCCTCGGCCTGCGCATGCGCGTGCCGGCGCAGCCCCGGGCGCGCCAGGTCGCGCTCGAACACGTCCCAGTCGCGCGCCGAGCCGAGCGCGCGCAGAGCGTCGCGCAGCCGCCGGTCGATGCGGCGCGCCTCCTTGCGCCTCAACAGCGCCCGGCAGGCGAGCAGCGTCGAGCGCAGCCGGCGGATGCCGACGCGAAGCTGGTGCAGGTGCTCCGGGTCGCGCCCGGACGCGGCGCCCGCGCGGTTGGCCTGGATCTGCGCGACCGCCGCGCCGACGTTGGCGATGAAGGCGTCGCCCGCGCGCGCCTGCGCGCGCAACGGCGGCGAGACGAACTTCTGCGGCGCGGGGCGCTTCGGCATGGGGAGGATGGGGTGGCCGATGGGACTCGAACCCACAACAACCGGAATCACAATCCGGGACTCTACCTTTGAGCTACGGCCACCATTGCCGCGAATTCGAGGGTGCTCGATCTGGCCTGCCCGGCGGGACTCGAACCCACAACCCCCAGCTTAGAAGGCTGGTGCTCTATCCGGTTGAGCTACGGGCAGATCCCAAGCCGCTCCCGGGGCAGGATTTGGTCGGGGTGGAGAGATTCGAACTCCCGACACCCTGCTCCCAAAGCAGGTGCGCTACCAGGCTGCGCTACACCCCGAAAATCGGGCGCCAATGATACTCCCTTTTCGGCTTGCGGCAGGGGTCAAATCCTGCTACAAAGCCACCTTCGTTTTTCTGGGCAACGCACGGAAATGCCTCTCGAATTGAGCAAGAAGAGCTTCGCGCCCTACGTCCTCAAGAAGGGCGAGGAGTACATGAACGCGAAGCAGCGCACGCATTTCCGCAAGATCCTCGAGAGCCTGAAAGCCGAGCTCTCGGAGGAAATCGACCGCACGGTGCACACGATGCAGGACGAGGCGACGGTGTTCGCCGACCCGAATGACCGCGCGAGCCAGGAATCGGACATGGCGCTGGAGCTGCGCAATCGCGACCGCGAGCGCAAGCTCATCAAGAAGATCGACGAGACGATCGCGCGCATCGACGCCAACGAGTACGGCTACTGCGAGAGCTGCGGCGTGGAGATCGGCCTGAAGCGGCTGGAAGCGCGGCCGACGGCCACGCTGTGCATCGACTGCAAGACGCTCGACGAGATGCGCGAGAGACAGGTCGCCAAGTAGGCGGCCTGTCCCCGGTTTCCCGCCTTACCCCTGCTTGGCGGCCTCGGGCTGGCCGACGGCCTTCATCGACAGGCGCACCCTGCCCTTGTCGTCGGCCTCCAGGACCTTGACCTTCACGATCTGCCCTTCCTTCAGGTAGTCGGACACGGCGTTGACGCGCTCGTTGCTGATCTGCGAGATGTGCAGAAGTCCGTCGCGGCCGGGCAGCAGCTGGACGATGGCGCCGAAATCCAGCAGCCGGAGCACCGGGCCCTCGTAGATCTTGCCGACCTCGACGTCGGCGGTGATGTCCTGGATGCGCTTCTTCGCCGCCTCGCCGCCCTCGGCCTGCACGCAGGCGATCGAGATCGTGCCGTCGTCCTCGATCTCGATGGTGGTGCCGGTCTCCTCCTGGATGCCGCGGATCACCACGCCGCCCTTGCCGATGACGTCGCGGATCTTGTCCGGATTGATCTTGATCTTGATGATGCGCGGCGCGAAGCTGGAAAGCTCGCTGCGCGAGCCGCCCATCGCCTGCTTCATCTGAGCGAGGATGTGCAGGCGCGCCGCGCGCGCCTGCTCGAGCGCCACCTGCATGATGCCCTGGTTGATCGACTCGATCTTGAGGTCCATTTGCAGCGCGGTGAGGCCCTTTTCGGTGCCGGCGACCTTGAAATCCATGTCGCCGAGGTGGTCCTCGTCGCCGAGGATGTCGGTGAGCACCGCGAAGCGGTTGCCTTCCTTGATCAGGCCCATTGCGATGCCCGCGACGTGGTCCTTGATCGGCACGCCGGCGTCCATCAGCGCGAGGCTGCCGCCGCACACCGAGGCCATCGACGAGGAGCCGTTCGACTCGGTGATCTCGGAGACCACGCGCAGCGAGTAACCGAAGTCCGCCGCCGCCGGCAGCATGCCGACCAGCGCGCGCTTGGCGAGCCGGCCGTGGCCGATCTCGCGGCGCTTGGTGAAGCCATACCGGCCGGTCTCGCCCGTGGCGTACGGCGGCATGTTGTAGTGGAACATGAAGCGCTCGCGGTACTCGCCGGCCAGCGCGTCGATGATCTGCTCGTCGCGGCCGGTCCCCAGCGTGACGGTCACCATCGCCTGCGTCTCGCCGCGCGTGAACAGCGCCGAGCCGTGGGTGCGCGGCAGCACGCCGGTGCGGATGGCGATCGGGCGCACGGTGCGCGTGTCGCGGCCGTCGATGCGCGGCTCGCCGTCGAGGATCTTGTTGCGCACGATCTTCGACTCGAGCGCGAACAGCAGGTCATTCACGGTGTTCGCGTCCGGCGCCCCCTCGCCGCCGACGCCGACCGCCTCGTGCACCTTCTTCGACACCGACTTCAGGGCGTCGGAGCGCGCGCTCTTCTGGCGCAGGTCGAACGCGGCGCGCAGGTCGGCCTCCGCCAGGCCCGCCACCTTGGCGGCGAGCGCCTCGTCCTTCTCGGGCGCCTTCCAGTCCCAGGCCGGTTTGCCGGCGACCTCGGCCAGCTCCTCGATCGCGTTGATCGCGGCCTGCATCTGCTGGTGGCCGTAGACCACGGCGCCCAGCATCACTTCCTCGGGCAGCTCGAGCGCCTCGGACTCCACCATCAGCACGCCCTGGCTGGTGCCGGCGACCACGAGGTTGAGCTGCGATTCCTTGATCTGGGCGGCCGTCGGGTTCAGCAGGTACTCGCCGTTCAGGTAGCCGACGCGCGCGGCGCCGATCGGCCCGGAGAACGGCACGCCCGAGAGCGTCAGCGCCGCGGAGACGGCGATCATCGCCGGAATGTCCGCGTCCACCTCCGGGTTCAGCGACAGCACCTGGGCCACCACCTGCACCTCGTTGTAGAAGCCGTCAGGGAACAGCGGGCGGATCGGCCGGTCGATCAGGCGGCTGGTCAGCGTCTCCTTCTCGGTCGGCCGGCCCTCGCGCTTGAAGAAGCCGCCGGGAATCTTGCCCGCGGCGTAGGTCTTCTCGGCGTAGTCGACGGTGAGCGGGAAGAAGCTCTGGCCCGCCTTGGGCGACTTCGAGGCGGTGACCGCGGCGAGCACCACGGTGTCTTCGACGGTGCACAGCACGGCGCCGTGCGCCTGCCGCGCGATTTCCCCGGTCTCCAGCGTGACCTGCTGGTTGCCGAGGGTGAAGGTCTTCTTGATCGGGTTCAAGGGATTTCCTCAGGATAGGGTCGCGAATGCAAGACGCTCATCGGTCCGATGAGCGTCTTCGCTACGACATGCGGAAAAGGGAAAACGGAGGCTACTTGCGCAGACCGAGCCGCTCGATCAGCGAGCGGTACTTGTCGGCGTCGCTGCGCTTCAGGTAGTCGAGCAGCTTGCGCCGCTGGCTCACCATCTTGAGCAGGCCGCGGCGCGAATGGAAATCCTTCACGTGCGACTTGAAGTGCTCGGTCAGTCCGTTGATGCGCTCGGTGAGCAGCGCGATCTGCACTTCCGGGGAGCCGGTGTCGTTGCCGGCCCGCTGGTACTGCTTGACGACTTGCGCCTTCTGCGCAACCTGCAAACTCATGTGCTTTTCTCTCTCTTCTGGCTCGACGGTGTGAGCCCGGCATTCTAGCGAGGTCGCCGTCGGAATACAAGTTTTTCTTGCTATTTCAGTCTCTTGCAACGAGCCTGGCCGGCCGCAACGCGAGGTCGGCATGGCCCTCGCCGACGCCGAGCAGCTCGCCCGCCCGGTAGACCCGGCAAGGCCCCGCGCGCGGGGCAGCGAGCGGCACCGCCTGGCCCTGGAGAAAGCGAGCGGCCTGCGCCGCGTCGAGATCGGCCCGCGGCAGGTGATCGAGCAGCCGGTCGATCGGCAGCAGCCAGGCGAGGCGCGCCTGCTCGCCGAGCGCCTGGAGATCGTCCAGCGTGACCGCATGATCAAGGCGCAGGCCCGCAACCGCCGTGCGGCGCAGCGACTCGAGATGCGCCACCGTGCCCAGCGCAACGCCCAGGTCCGCCGCCAGCTGGCGTACGTAGGTGCCCTTGCTGCAGCGGATCCGCAGCCGCAGCAGGTCTTCCTTGCGCGCCACCAGCTCCAGTTCGTGGATCGTCACCCGGCGCGCCGCGCGATCCACCGTACGCCCGGCGCGCGCCAGGGCGTAGAGCGGACGTCCGTCCTTCTTCAGCGCCGAGTACATCGGCGGCACCTGCATGATTTCGCCACGGAAGCGCGCCAGAGCGCGCGCCAGGCCCGGTTCGTCGACAGCGACGGGACGCCGCTCGGTAATCGCGCCATCGGCATCGCCCGTATCGGTGGCCGCGCCCAGGCGCACATCCGCGACATATTCCTTTGCAGCCCCGAGGCCGAACTGCGCGAACTTCGTGGCTTCGCCGAACAGCAGCGGCAGCAGCCCTGAGGCGAGCGGGTCCAGCGTGCCGGCGTGCCCGGCCTTGCGCGCGCCGAGCAGCCGCTTCACCGCCTGCAGCACGGCGCTGGAGCTCGGGCCGACCGGCTTGTCGAGCAGCAGCACGCCGTCGATCTTGCGGACCATCGGGCGCGCGCGGCGCAGGCTAGCGCTTGGGCGGGACGACGCTGTCGATGAGGCGCGACAGCCGGTCGCCGCGCTCGACCGACTCGTCGTAGACGAAGCGCAGCTCGGGCGTCGTATAGAGCTTCATGCGGTGCGCGAGCTGCGAGCGCAGGAATCCGGACGCGCGCTGCAGCCCGTGAATGGTTTCGTCCAGAAGATCCTTGTCCAGAAGCGTAAAGAACACCTTCGCGTGCGACAGATCCGGCGACACGTCGACCGACGTGATGGTGATCATGCCAACGCGCGGATCGCGCAACTCCAGCCGGATCAGCCCGGACAGCTCGCGCTGGATCAGGTCGGCGACCTTCTGCGGCCGCCCGCGGCTCACGCCGGCGGCCCCATGCGGTTCACAGCGTGCGCGCCACCTCGAGGACTTCGAAGACCTCGAACTGGTCGCCTTCCTTGATGTCCTGGAAGCTCTTCAGCGACATGCCGCACTCGAAGCCGGCCTTGACCTCGCGCACGTCGTCCTTGAAGCGCTTGAGCGTGTCGATGTCGCCGGTGTGGATCACGACGTTGTCGCGCAGCACGCGCACCTGCGCGCCGCGCTTGACGAGGCCGTCCTGGACGTAGCAGCCGGCGACCGTGCCGACCTTGGAGATGCGGAATACCTGGCGCACCTCCACCATGCCGATGACGCTCTCCTTGCGCTCGGGCGCGAGCATGCCGGAGAGCGCGGCCTTCACTTCCTCGACCGCGTCGTAGATGACGTTGTAGTAGCGCACGTCCACGCCCGAGGACTCGATGAGCTTGCGCGCCGTGGCGTCGGCGCGCGTGTTGAAGCCGACGATCACCGCGCGCGAGGCCAGCGCCAGGTTCACGTCGGACTCGGTGATGCCGCCCACGCCCGAATGCACGACGCTGACCTTCACCTCGTCGGTCGACAGGCGCGAGAGCGCGTGCGCGAGCGCCTCCTGCGAGCCCTGCACGTCGGCCTTGATGAGCAGCGCCAGCGTCTTCGAGACCCCGCCGCCGCCCTCGCTCATCTGCGCGAACATGTTCTCGAGCTTGGTTGCCTGCTGCTTGGAGAGCTTCACGTCGCGATACTTGCCCTGGCGGAACAGGGCCACTTCGCGCGCCTTCTTCTCGTCGGCGAGCACCACCACTTCTTCGCCGGCGCGCGGCACGTCCGACAGGCCCTGAATCTCGACGGGGATCGACGGGCCCGCGCTCTGCACCGTCTTGCCGTTCTCGTCCAGCATCGCGCGCACGCGGCCGTACACCGCGCCGGCGACCACCACGTCGCCGCGCTTCAGCGTCCCGGCCTGCACCAGCAGCGTCGCCACCGGGCCGCGCCCCTTGTCCAGGCGCGCTTCGATCACCACGCCCTTGGCGGGCGCGTCCACCGGCGCCTTCAGTTCCAGCACTTCGGCCTGCAGCAGGATCTGCTCCAGCAGCGAGTCGATTCCCGCGCCGGTCTTGGCCGACACCGGGACCACCGGCGATTCGCCGCCGAGATCCTCGGGCACCACGCCGTGCTGCAGCAGGTCCTGCTTCACGCGCTCCGGATTGGCCTCGTGCTTGTCGATCTTGTTGATCGCCACCACCAGCGGCACGTCGGCCGCCTTGGCATGCGCGATGGCCTCGATGGTCTGCGGCATCGCGCCGTCGTCGGCTGCGACCACCAGCACCACGATGTCGGTCACCTTCGCGCCGCGCGCGCGCATCGCCGTGAACGCCTCGTGGCCCGGCGTGTCGAGGAAGGTGATCACGCCGCGCGGCGTCTCCACATGGTAGGCGCCGATGTGCTGCGTGATGCCGCCCGCCTCGCCCGCGGCGACCTTGGTGCGCCTGATGTAGTCGAGCAGCGAAGTCTTGCCGTGGTCGACGTGGCCCATCACCGTGACCACCGGCGGGCGGGTGAGCGCCTCGGCCGCGTCCTGCTCGGCCGCGTTTTCGAGGTAGGCCTCGGGATCCTCCAGCTTCGCCGCCTTGGCGGTGTGGCCCATCTCCTGGACCACGATCATCGCGGTCTCCTGGTCGAGGACCTGGTTGATGGTGGCCATGGAGCCGAGCTTCATGAGCACCTTGATGACCTCGACCGCCTTGACCGACATGCGGTGCGCCAGCTCGCCCACCGTGATCGTCTCCGGCACGGCGATCTCGCGGACCACCGGCTCGGCGGGCTGCGCGAACGTGGTTTCCCCCGCCGCGGGGCTCGCGCCGCGGTGGCGGCCGCCGCCGCGCCCGTGCCAGCCGGCGACGCCGCCGCCCATGTCGCCGCGCGTCTTGATCTGCCTGCGGCGCACGGAGTCGTCGCGCAGGATCGTCGTCTGCTTGACCTTCTTCGCCTTCTTGTCGGCCTTCGGCTCGCCGGCCTTCGGGGCGTGCAGCGTGCCGGCCGGCTGCGCCGGCGCCGCCGGGGCTGCAGCCGCCTGCTGCGCTTCACGCGCTTTCAGCTCGGCCTCGCGCCGCTCGCGCTCCTGCCTTTCGCGCAGCTCGGCCGCCTGCAGCTCGGAAAGCTGCTGCTGCCGGCGCTGCTCTTCGGCGCGCAGTTCGAGCTCGCGCGCGTCCGGGCCGGCCGGTGCCGGCACGGCGGCCGGAGACGGCGGCGGCGGCGGGGCCGCCGGCAATTCCGCGGCCGCGGCCGCGGCGGCGAGCTCGGAGGGATCGCGCTTGACGAAGACGCGCTTCTTGCGGACTTCCACCTGGATGGTGCGCGCCTTGCCGGTGGAATCGGCCTTCTTGATCTCGCTGGTCTGCTTGCGCGTCAGCGTGATCTTGTTCTTCGGCTCGATGGAGCCGTGCGACTTGCGCAGGTACTCGAGCAGGCGCGCCTTGTCCTGCTCGCTGAGCGAATCCTCGGCGACGCGCTTCTCCACGCCCGCGGCGCGCAGCTGCTCGAGCAGCACCGAGGGCGGGACCTTCAGCTCGCTCGCGAACTGGGCGACGCTGGTCTGAGCCACGTTACGCGGCCTCCTTGCCCTGCTCGCCTTCGAACCAGTGGGCGCGCGCCGCCATGATCAGCTTCTTGGCGCGCTCCTCGTCCAGGCCCGTGAGCTCGCCGAGCTCGTCGACCGCCAGGTCGGCGAGGTCGTCGCGGGTCTTGACGCCGCCCTTGGCGAGCTTGGCCGCGAGCGGCGGGTCCATGCCTTCGAGCTGCAGCAGCAGCGGATCCACGCCCTCCAGGCTTTCCTCGCTGGCGATCGCCTGCACCAGCAGCGCATTGCGCGCGCGGCTGCGCAGCTCGTTCACGGTGTTCTCGTCGAACGCCTCGATCTCGTTCATCTCGTTGATCGGGACGTAGGCGACTTCCTCGAGCGTCGAGAACCCCTCCTGGATCAGGATCTCGGCCACTTCCTCGTCCACGTCGAGGCGCTCCATGAAGAGCTGCTTGACGCGCGTGCTCTCCTCGGCCTGCTTCTTGGTGGACTCCTCCTGCGTCATCAGGTTGATCGTCCAGCCGGTGAGCTCGGAGGCGAGCCGCACGTTCTGGCCGCTGCGGCCGATCGCGATCGCAAGGTTCTCCTCGTCCACCACCACGTCCATGGCGTGCTTCTCCTCGTCGACGAGGATCGAGCTCACCTCGGCGGGCGCGAGCGCGCCGATCACGAAGGTCGCCGGGTCGGCCGACCAGAGCACGATATCGACGCGCTCGCCGGCCAGCTCCTGCGTGACCGCCTGCACGCGCGAGCCGCGCATGCCGACGCAGGTCCCGATGGGGTCGATGCGCCGGTCGTTGGTGTGCACGGCGATCTTGGCGCGGATGCCCGGATCGCGCGCCGCGGACTTGATCTCGAGCAGCCCTTCCTCGATCTCCGGGACCTCCAGCTCGAACAGCTTCATGATGAACTGCGGCGCGGTGCGCGACAGGATCAGCTGCGGGCCCCGCGCGCCGCGGTCGATCTTCGACACCCAGGCGCGCACGCGGTCGCCCACGCGCAGGTTCTCCTTCGGGATCATGTTCTCGCGCGGCAGCACCGCCTCGAGGCGGCCCGACTCGACGATCGCGCTGCCGCGCTCCATGCGCTTGACCGTGCCGGTCACGAGCTCGTCGCCGCGCGACAGGAAGTCGTTCAGGATCTGCTCGCGCTCGGCGTCGCGGATGCGCTGCAGGATCACCTGCTTGGCGGTCTGCGCGCCGATGCGGCCGAAGGGCACGTTCTCGATCGGCTGCTCGAGGTACTCGTCCATCTTGGCGTCGGGCTTGCGGTCCTGCGCCTCCTCCAGCGACAGCATCTGCGCGGTGTTCCACTCCGGCGTGTCGTCCGGCACCACGTGCCAGCGGCGAAACGCCTCGTAGCTTCCGGTCTCGCGGTTGATGGCGACGCGCACGTCCACGTCTTCGGTGAAGCGCTTCTTGGTCGCCGAGGCGAGCGCGAGCTCCAGGGCGCCGAACACGGTGTCCCGGTTCACGTTCTTCTCGCGCGCCAGCGCGTCCACCAGCAGCAGAATTTCCCGGCTCATCTTCGTTCCTTCTTGTCCTGCAGGTCCGGCACCAGCCGGGCCCTGTCGATATCGCTCAGCGCGAGCGCGACCTCGCGCCCGTCCACCTCCAGCACCGCCGCGCCGTCACGCGCGCCGCGCAGCCGGCCCGCATAGCGCCGGCGCCCGCTCGCGTCCGCGGTGCGCATCTTCACGTCCACGCGGCTGCCCGCGAAGCGCTCGAAGTCGGCCGGCTTGCGCAGCGGCCGGTCGAGCCCCGGCGACGACACCTCCAGCCGGTCGTAGTCGATGCCCTCGACCGCGAAGACGCGCGCCAGCTGCCGGCTGACCTCGGCGCAGTCGTCGACCGTGACGCCCGCCCCGGCGCCCGCCGGGCGGTCGATGAAAACGGTCAGGAACCGGCCGCCGCCGGACGCCCGGGCGTCCACCAGCTCGAACCCCATGCCCGCGAGGGTTGTCTCCGCCACATCCGCCATCGCCGCCATGCCGCCGCCACGCCTCGATGCGGCGGCACAAACAAAAAATGGGCCGAAGCCCATCTTTCCGCAAACCGCCGCCGCCGCTCTGCTAGAAACCGTTGAAGTGTATCAAATTTTCGGCGTGGAGTCGAACGCGCCGGCACGCCCGCCCTGCGCCGGACCGATCTCCGGCGCCAGCAGCGTCCAGCGCCCGGCCTGGCCGAGATCGCGCCAGCGGTAGCCGAGCCGCGCGAGCTCGGCTTCGATGGCCGCCAGGTGGTCGGGTCGCGCGACGATCAGCGGCTGCCGCGTCGCGGCAGCGGCGAGCTCCGACGCCAGGGACTCCTCGCCGCCCGCCGCCCCGGCCGCTCCGCCCTCGAGCTGGAGCCGCTCGACTTCGCATTGCAGGTACAGCGTGAGCGCCCAGTGCGGCGGCGCGTCGACGAACAGCACTTCCCCGGGCGGCGGAGCCTGGCGGGCGAGAATAGCCTCGGCCAGCCGCCGGCTGTCATTGTCCGTAGGAAAGTGGGCGATCGCGATGCGCAGCCCCACCAGTCCTATGGCCCAGCATGCCAGCAGCGTCAGCGCCAGAGGCGACGGGCGCCAGCGCGCGAGGCCGCGAGCGACCAGGAGCGCGAGCGGCGGAAACAGCGGCAGCACGTACAACGGCAGCCGCGAGCGGCTGAGGAAGAACACCGCCAGCGGCAGCAGCAGCCACAGGGCGAGGAACGCCGGCCACGGGTCTTCCCGCAGCTTCCGGCGCCACCATTCTCGGGAGAGCACGGTGCGCGGCGCGGAGAGCGCGGTGCGCAGCGCGACGGTGCTCCAGGGCAAGCTGCCGAACAGAAGCGTGGGGACATAGACCATGAACGCGCCGTACCAGGACGAATTGCGATGGTGCGCGCCCGTGAAGATCCGGTTGACGACTTCATCGCGCAGGAAGTAGGTGGCCAGCCCGGGATCGGTGGCGACCACGAGCACGAACCAGCCCAGCCCCAGGACCGCGAACAGCGCCAGCCCGCCCGGGCTCGCGAGCTTCGCCGCGCCGCGCCAGCCGCGCTCCAGCACCGTGAACACGACGATCACCAGCAACGGCAGCAGACCCGGCGGGCCCTTGGTGAGGAATGCGAGCCCGAAGCCGAGCCACATCACGAGCCGCGCGCCGCTGCCCTGCCCCTGCGCGAGCGATTCGCGATAGCGCACGAAGCCGAGCACGCCGAGCGTTTCGAACAGGGTGAGCAGCGTATCGGGCGTGACGCCGTTGGACGCCGAGTACGGCAGCAGGAACGAGGCGTAGACGAGCGCCGGGAGCCAGGGCCGCCCGGGCGACCACGTGCGCCCGAGCGCGTAGACGAGCAGCACCGTGGCGCTGAACGCGAGCGCATGGGCGAGCCGCGCGCCCCACTCGTTGGCGCCCAGCAGCGCGACGCCCGCAGCGATTGCCCAGTACGTCAGCGGCGGCTTGGCGTAGTGCCGCTGCTCGTCGTTGAAGGCGGGATGGACGAAATCTCCGCTCAGCAGCATGTGCGACGCGATCCCGGTATAGCGGCCCTCGTCGGGCTCCCACAGGCCGCGCGTGCCTTGAAACGCGAGCGCGAACGCGAGCAGCGCGAGCACTGGAGCGATCCGGCGAAGCTGCGTCACTCGGGCGCGGGCCTTCTCGGATCCGCCGGCGCATTTCCGGCCAGCAGATCGGGATCGACGTCGGTCCAGCGACCGGGCGGCAGCCCGGCGGGCAGCCGAATCGGCCCGAAGCGCACCCGTGCGAGGCGGCTCACGCGCCCGCCCGCCGCTTCGATCATCCGGCGCACTTCGCGGTTGCGTCCTTCGGCGAGCACCGCGCGGTACCAGCGGTTGGTTCCGGACTGGCCCTTGCTTCTCATCTCTTCGAGGACCAGGAAGCGCGCGGGGCCGTCCTCCAGCTGAACGCCGTCGCGCAACCTCTGCAGCGCGTCGGCACGCAGCCCGCCCTGCACGCGAACCTCGTACTCCCGCTCGATCTGCGCGCTCGGGTGCATGAGCCGGTTCGCAAGCTCCCCGGAGTCGGTGAACAGCAGCAAGCCAGAGGTGTTGAAGTCCAGCCGGCCGACCGCGACCCAGCGCCCGGGCCCGGCTGCGGGCAGCTTGTCGAATACCGTGGGGCGGCCTTCCGGGTCCCGGCGCGTGACCAGTTCTCCGACCGGCTTGTGATAGGCGATGACCCGGGGAGCGTTGCGGATTTCGCCGATCCGGACTTCCTTGTCGTCGAGCCGGATCGAATCCCCGGGCCGCGCGCGATCGCCCAGCCTGGCGAGCTGGCCGCGGACCGTGATCCGCCCGGCGCTGATCCACGCCTCGATCTCGCGACGCGAGCCCAGGCCGGCCGAGGCGAGCAGCTTCTGGATGCGTTCCCCGGCGGGACTACTGGAGGCTGCCGGCCGCGGGGGCGGCGGATTCCTGGGTCGGCTCATTCGCCGCGGGCTGCGAGGTGGCGGGCTCGAGCTGCAGCGTGCGCGCGATCTCCTCCAGCGGCGGCAGCTCCTGCAGCGAGCGCAATCCCAGGTCGTCGAGGAAGGTCTTGGTCGTCGCGTACAGCGCGGGACGGCCCGGCGTCTCGCGGTGGCCGACCACGTCGATCCAGCCGCGGCTCTCCAGCGCCTGGATGATCGGGGTCGAGACCACCACCCCGCGGATGTCCTCGACGTCGCCGCGCGTCACCGGCTGGCGGTAGGCGATGATGGCGAGCGTCTCCAGGACCGCGCGCGAGTAGCGCGGCGGCTTTTCCGGCTGCAGACGCTCGATGAACGGGCGGAACGACGGCGCGGTCTGGAAGCGCCAGCCGCTTGCCAGGGTCACGAGGTTGACCGCGCGCTCGGCCCAGTCCGAGCGCAGCTCCTCCAGGAGCTTGCGCAGCGTGTCGTTGCCCACCTCGTCCTCGAACAGGCGCTTCAGGTCGGCGAGCGACAGCGGCTCCTGCGCCGCGAGCAGCGCGGCCTCGAGGATGCGCTTCACTTCAGAAGGGTTGGGCACGATTCCTCACGGCGATTCGGCGAGAGCGATCCTCACGTAGATGGGCGCGAAACCTTCCGACTGCGTGACGTCGACCAGCGACTCGCGCGCGAGCTCCAGCAGCGCGAGGAAGGTCACCACCAGCACGGCGACGCCGCGCGCGGGGTCGAACAGCTCGGTGAACTCCAGCACCCGGCTCTCCTTGAGGCGGCGCAGGATCTGGCTCATGTGTTCGCGCACCGAGAGCTCCTCGCGCAGGACGCGGTGGTGACGGGTCATGCGCGCGCGCACGAGCAGGGTGCGCCAGGTTTCGGCGAGGTCGCGCGGGTGCACTTCCGGCAGGCGCTCGAGGGCGGTGCGCTCCACCAGCACCGAGACCGCGAGCACGTCGCGGCCCATCTGCGGCAGCTCGTCGAGCTGCTGCGCGGCCTTCTTCATCTGCTCGTACTCGAGCAGCCGGCGCACGAGCTCGGCGCGCGGGTCCTCCTCCTCGGCGACCACCGCCGGGCGCGGCAGCAGCATGCGCGACTTGATCTCGATCAGCATCGCCGCCATGACCAGGTACTCGGCGGCGAGCTCGAGGTTCTTGCTGCGCATGATCTCGACGTAGTCCAGGTACTGGCGCGTGAGCGGCGCCATCGGGATGTCGAGGATGTCCAGGTTCTGCTTGCGGATCAGGTACAGCAGCAGGTCAAGCGGCCCCTGGAAGGCGTCGAGCAGGATCTCGAGCGCGTCCGGCGGGATGTACAGGTCGGCCGGGATCTCGACCAGCGGCTCGCCGTAGATGCGGGCCAGCGGCGTCGCCAACGTCAGCTGCGCGGTCTCGCTCACTCGGGTGCGCTCACAGCCCGCATCCTACACATACGCGAGGCCCATCGCTTCGCGCACCTCGCGCATGGTCTCGACGGCGAGCTTGCGCGCCTTGTCGCAGCCGTCGGCGAGGATGTTCTTCACCAGCGTAGGGTCGTCCAGGTAGGGCTGCGCGCGCTCGCGGATCGGCGCCAGCTCCGCCAGCACCGCTTCCACCACCGGCTGCTTGCACTCCAGGCAGCCGATCGCGGCCGTGGTGCAGCCCTTGCGCACCCAGGCGCGGCGCTGCTCGTCCGAGTACACCTGGTGCATGTTCCAGACCGGGCACTTGTCGGGATTGCCCTTGTCGCTGCGCTTCACGCGCGCCGGATCGGTGGGCATGGTCTTGATCTTCTTCGCCACGGACTCGGGCGCCTCGCGCAGCGCGATCGCGTTGCCGTAGGACTTGGACATCTTCTGCCCGTCCAGTCCGGTCAGCTTGGATGCCTCGGTGAGCAGCGCCTCGGCCTCCACGAGGATCTTCTTGCCGCTGCCTTCGAGCCAGCCGTAGAGGCGCTCGCGCTCGCCGTGCGGGAAGTTCTGCTGCTCGTCGAGCAGCGCCTGCGCGCGCTTGAGCGACTCCGCGTCGCCGCCCTCGAGGAACTTGGTCCGCAGCTCGTTGAACAGGCGCGCCTTCTTGCTGCCCAGCTTCTTCACCGCGGCCTTCGCCTTCTCCTCGTAGCCGGGCTCGCGGCCGTAGAGGTGGTTGAAGCGGCGCGCGACTTCGCGCGTGAACTCGATGTGCGGCACCTGGTCTTCGCCCACCGGCACGTATTTCGCGCGATAGATGAGGATGTCGGCGGCCTGCAGCAGCGGGTAGCCGAGGAAGCCGTAAGTCGAGAGGTCCTTGTCGGTGAGCTTTTCCTGCTGGTCCTTGTAGGTCGGCACGCGCTCCAGCCAGCCGAGCGGCGTGATCATCGACAGCAGCAGGTGGAGCTCGGCGTGCTCGGGCACGAGCGACTGCACGAACAGCGTCGCCTGGTTCGGGTCCACGCCCGAGGCCAGCCAGTCGATGACCATGTCGGCGCCGACCTCCTGCAGCGCCCCGGGCTTCTCGTAGTCCGTGGTGAGCGCGTGCCAGTCGGCCACGAAGAACAGGCAGGGATACTCGGACTGCAGCTTCACCCAGTTCTTCAGCACCCCGTGGTAATGGCCGAGGTGCAGCGCGCCGGTGGGGCGCATGCCGGAGAGCACGCGGGTTTCGAACACGGCGCTAGTAGATCAGCCCGCGGATCAGGCCGTCGGAGGCGTTGATCAGGGGCCCGATCACCCCGCCGAGCACGTTCGTCAGCATGAGCACGAGCAGCAGCGGCAAGCCCCAGGGCTCGAGCTTGGCGTACTGCCAGGCCATGCGGCTCGGCAGCAAGCTGGCGAGGATGCGGCCGCCGTCGAGCGGCAGGATCGGCAGCAGGTTGAGGAACATGAAGATCAGGTTCACCTGGATGCCGGCCTTGCCCATCTCCGCCATCGGCACGGTGAAGGTGTTCGCCGGCAGCACGATCGCGAGCTTGAGCAGCAGCGCCCAGCCGAAGGCCATCGCCAGGTTCGAGGCCGGCCCCGCCGCGGCCACCCAGAGCATGTGCCGCTTCGGCGAGCGCAGCGCCGAGTAGTTGACCGGCACGGGCTTGGCCCAGCCGAACAGGAACTTGCCCGACGACATGAACAGGATCACGAGCGGCACCACGACGGTGCCCAGGAAATCGACGTGGCGCGCGGGGTTGAGGCTGATGCGGCCCTGCGCGAACGCCGTCAGGTCGCCGAAGTGGCGCGCGACGTAGCCGTGCGCCGCCTCATGCAGCGTGATCGCGAAGAGGACCGGGAGCGCATAGATGGCGACGGTTCTTACGAAAGGCTCGATGTCCATCCAGGCGGCGCATTTTATCAGAGCAGGAACGCCTCGATGAGGCGCGCGACTTCCTCGGGCCGATCGTGGTGCAGCATGTGTCCGGCGTCCGCCACCGTTCGGTAGCTGAGGTTCTTGAACGCCGAGCGCCGCTCGGCGAGATCCTGCGGCGTGAGCTTCATGCGGCGGATCGTCTCCGACTCGGCCGCATCCACCCAGAGCACGGGCGCCGTCACGCGCTCCCAGCAGGCGCGCGCCTCGTCGAGGCGGTACAGCGTGGCGTTGACGAGCTTGTGCGCGGGGTCGCTGCGCAGCACGACGCCGCCCTGCTCCGCGTCCCGCCCCCAGTGGCGCGCGAGGAAATCGGCGCGGTCGCGGCGCAGGCGCGGATTGTTCTTCTGCAGCCGGTCGGCCAGCTCGGCGTAGCTCGCGTACGGCCGCCAGCCCGGCGCCCCCTTGAGCTCGCTCATCCAGCGCGCGTAGCGCCGGGGCGCCTGCTCGGCGCGCGTCACCGGCATGCCGAAGCCCTCGAGATTGACGAAGCGCGCCACGCGCTCGGGCCGGATGCCGGCATACAGCCCGCCGACGTTGCCGCCCAGGCTGTGGCCGACGAGGTCGACGGGCGAATCGGGCTGCAGGCGGTCGAGCAGGAAATCCAGATCGGCGATGTAGTCCGGGAACCAGTAGTTGTCGGACCCGGACCAGGCCGTGAGGCCGTAGCCGCGCCAGTCCGGCGCGTATACGTCCCAATCCGCCTGAAAAGCGTCGACCAGGA
>DATIYN010000114.1:0-13677 GCA_035517595.1 Burkholderiales bacterium | reverse complement strand
GCGTACTCGCCGGCATGGGACTGGAAGCTGCTCAACGAACTGAAGGAGGCGATGCCGGCGGCGCGCATCCGCTTCGACCCGAACGCCAATTACGGCCCTGCCGCGGCGACCGAGCTCTGCAGGCGGCTGGACGGGCTCGGCTTGGAATTCTTCGAGGACCCGACCGGGGAACTCGAAGGACTCGCGCGCCTGAGGGCGGCCGTGAAGACGCCGGTCGCCACCAACATGTGGGTGGTGAAGGACGAGCAGCTCGCGCCGGCGATCCGCCGGCATGCGGTGGACGTCGTGCTGGGCGACCTCTTCATGTGGGGCGGCATCGACGCGCTGCGCCGCATGGCGAAGGCGGCGCACGCCTTCGGCCTCAAGCCCGCGCTGCACAGCGTGTACGAAACCGGCATCGCGACCGTGGCGAACCTGCACCTCGCCGCCGCGCTGCCCGAGATCGAATATCCGAACGACGCGGGCCTGCACTTCATGTCCGCCGACGTGCTCGCAGAGCCCCAGCCCGTCGTGCACGGGAAGATGGCGCTGCCCAAGGGCGACGGCCTCGGCGTGACGCTCGATCGCGGCAAGCTCGACCGGCTCGCCCTGGAATCGGCGGAAGTCCGCTAGGCGCGGATCGGCAGGCGGCGCACGGGCGTGCCGGTCGCCGCGAAGACGGCGTTCGCGACCGCCGGCGCGATGGGCGGGGTGCCGGGCTCGCCGACGCCGCCCAGGCGCTCCCAGCCGCTCTCGACGATTTCGACCTCGATCGCCGGGCACTCCGCGATGCGCAGCACCGGATAGTCGCCGAAGTTGCCCTGCTCCACGCGCCCGCCCTTCAGCGTGATCTCGCCGTAAAGCGCAGCGGTGAGGCCGAAGACGATGCCGCTTTCCATCTGCGCCACGACCGTCGACGGATTCACCGCCTTGCCGCAGTCGATCGCGCAGGCGACGCGGCGCACGCGCACGTTGCGCTGCGCGTCCACCTCGACCTCGGCGACCTGCGCCACGATCGAGTGGAAGGACTCGGCAAGCGCGATGCCGCGGCCCGCGCGGGCGCCCGGCGCGGCGGCGAGCGGTCTGCCCCAGCCGCCCAGCTTCGCCGCGGCCTCCAGCACGCGCCGGTGGCGCGGCGCGCCCGCGAGCATCGCGCGGCGGAACTCGAACGGATCCTTGCCCGCCGCGCGCGCGACCTCGTCGAGGAACGCCTCCACGAAGTACGCGTTGTAGCTGTGCCCCACGCTGCGCCAGAAGCCCACGGGCACCGGCCCGTGCGCGAGCACGTGCTCCACGCGCCGGTTCGGCATCGCGTACGGCAGGTCGAAGGCGCCCTCGGCGGTGGTCTTGTCCTTCATCGCGTCGGACGCCGCCGCGGGAAGCAGCCGCGCGGTGAGGCTCCCCGTGCAGGACTGCCCCACGATGCGGTGGTGCCAGGCGGCGATCGCGCCCGAGCCGTCGAGCGCGCAGCGCAGGCGCGAGAGCGCCATCGGCCGGTAGACGTCGTGGCGCAGGTCCTCTTCGCGTGACCAGACGAGCTGCACCGGAACGCCGGGCAGGCGCGCCGCGATCGAAGCCGCCTCGACCGTGATGTCCACCTCCGAGCGGCGGCCGAAGCCCCCGCCCAGGTAGGGCGTGTGCACCGTGACCGCCTCGCTCGGCACGCCCGCGCCTTTCGCCGCGAACCACTTGACGAGCGTAGGCGCCTGGTTGCCCACCCAGATCTCGCAGCGGCCGTCCTTGACGAGCGCGGTCGCGTTCATCGGCTCCATCGTCGCATGCGCGAGGTAGGGCACCTCGTAGTCCGCCTCGACGAGCCTGCTCGCGCCTGCGAGCGCCGCGGCGGCGTCGCCGACCTCTTCGTAGGCGCGCGCCTTGCCGCTCTCGAGAAGCTGCGCGTAGGCCTTGCGCTGCTGCGCCGTGTCGAGCGCCGCGTGCGCGCCCTCGTCCCAGGCGACTTCGAGCGCGTCCAGCGCCGTGTGCGCGCGCCACCAGCCGTCGGCGACGACCGCGACCGCCGCCGCGGTGGTCGAAGTCGCCGCGAGCTCGACGACCGCCTTCACGCCGGGCATCGCCTTCGCCTTGTCCGCCTTCACCGACTTGAGCGCGCCGCCGAACACCGGGCAGTGCAGGATCGCGGCGTACTGCATGCCCGGCAGCCGCACGTCGCAGCCGAACTGCGCGCTGCCGTCGCACTTCTCGCCCGCATCGATGCGCGGCTGCGGCCGCCCCAGCAGCCGGAATTGCGAAGGACTCTTCGGGCGCGCGTCCGCGGGCACGGGCAGCGCGGCGGCGTCCTTCGCCAGCTCTCCGTAGCCCAGGCGCTGGCCGCTCGCGGCATGCGCCACGGCGCCGCGCTCGGTCGTGCACTCGCCCGGCGTCACGCCCCAGCGCTTCGCGGCCGCCGTCACGAGCATCGAGCGCGCGGCGGCGCCCGCCTGGCGCATCACGGTGAACGCATCGCGCACGCTCGAGGAGCCGCCGGTCGCCTGCACGCCGAGCAGCTCGGCGAAGCGGTATTGCGACAGGCGCGCGACGCGCGCGAGCCAGCCCTGGTCGTCCGGACGGAACGGCACCGCGTCGGCGAGCATCGTCGCGTTCGCGTACACGGCATCCACGGGCGCCTGCTCATAGCGCACCCGACCGAAATCGCAATCGAGCTCCTCGGCGACGAGCATCGGCAGCGCGGTGGTGATTCCCTGCCCCATCTCCTGGCGCGGCAGCATCACCGTGACCGCGCCGTCCGCGCCGATGCGCAGCCAGGCATTGAACGCGGGCGCACCCGAAGCGCCCTCGAGCGCGGCCGGCCGGCGCAGCCGGTCCGGCGCGCGGTAGAAGAGCCAGCCGCCTACAACGAGCGCGCCGCCGGCAGCGCCCGCGGCCACGAGCAGCTGCCTGCGCAGCCGGCTTTTCGGCGCGGCGCCGGCCATGCTCAGGCCTTCATGAGAACGAAGTCGTAGTGCACGGCGGGGACGCCATCCTTGCCCTTCCTGAAATCGACGATCAGGTCGGGCTTGACGCCGAACACCGCGTCCGAATCCAGATACTTGCCGCCCTTCACGAAAAGATGCGTGATGAGCGGCCGGTAGCCCTTCGCAGTGATCCAGAAGTGCAGGTGCGGCGGGCGCATCGGGTGGCGCCCGGTCGCCCTGAGCATGCGGCCTACCGGACCGTCGTGCGGCACGGGGTAGTACTCGGGGCGCACGCAGCGGAAGTGGAAGCGTCCCCGCGCGTCGGCGCGGAAGATGCCGCGCAGGTTCATCGCGCTGCCCTTCTGCGAATCGTAGAAGCCGTCGGCGCCCGCCTGCCAGACGTCCAGCAGCGCCCCCGGGACCGGACGCCCGCGCGTGTCGCGCACGGTCCCGGACACGCGGCAGGGCACGCCGTCGCGCCTGCCGCGCGCGATGCTCGCACCGAGCGGATAGCGCGGCGCCTTCTGCCGATGGAACGGCCCGAGCACCGTGGACTCCGTGGCGCCGCCGCCGGCCTTGTAGTTGATCGCGTCCACGAGCATCGACACGCCGAGCGTGTCCGACATCAGGATGAACTCCTGGCGCTTGCCCGTGCACCAGTGCCCGGTCTCGGTGAGGAACTGGATGCCGGCCATCCATTCTTCCGGCGTCGGCTTCACGTCGCGCACGAAGGCGTGCAGGTGCTTCACGAAGCCCGCCATCACCCGCTTCAAGCGCAGGTTCTTCGTGCCGCGCATGCGCCGGAGGACTTCCGCGGTGAGCCTGTTCTCGTCGAAACGCCGTACGGCCATGCAAAATCTCCTCGTGCGGAATGCTAACATCGAGCGAGAGGAGGCTTCCATGCATTCCATGCGATTTGTTGCAGCCCTGCTGTCGCTCGCGCTCGCCCTGCCCGCCGCCGCGCAGGAGAAGACCATCAAGTTCCTCGTCGGCTTTCCGGCCGGCGCGGGCCTCGACACCATGACGCGCCTGGTCGCCGACAAGATGCGCGTGAAGCTCGGGCAGCCGGTGCTGGTCGAGAACCGGCCGGGCGCCGACGGCCGCATCGTCATGGACGCGCTCAAGATCGCGCCGCCCGACGGCCTGACGCTGGTCATGACGCCGCTCGTGACCGTCGTGACCGCGCCGCAGGTGTTCAAGAACCTGCGCTACGACCCGTTCGCGGATTTCGCGCCGGTGGCGCACGCGGCTTCCTTCCTGTTTGCGTTCGCCGTCGGCCCGAACGTTCCGGCGAAGTCGCTCGCCGAATACGTCGCCTACGTGAAGCAGGATCCGAAGAACGGCAGCTACGCCTCGGCGGGCGCCGGCAGCCTGCCGCATTTCTTCTCGGTGCTGTTCGCGCAGAACGCGGGAATCCCGATGGTGCACATCGGCTACAAGGGCTCGGCGCCCGCGATCACCGATCTCATCGGCGGACAGATCTCGGCTTTCATGGGAACGGCCTCGGACCTGGCCGCGCAGCACAAGGCCGGCAAGCTGCGCGTGATCGCGACCTCGGGCGCGCAGCGCGCGCGGGTCCTGCCGGACGTCCCGACCTTCCGCGAGCAGGGCTACAACATCGAGGGCGGCGGCTGGTATGCCGCGTACGCGCCCGCGAAGACGCCGCCGGCCGAGGTGGAGCGCCTTGCCGCGGCGATCATCGAGGGCATCCACGCGCCCGACGTGCGCGAGAAGCTCGAAACCCTCGGCATGGAGCCCACGGGCCTGGGGCCCGCCGAGCTCGCGCGCATCCACCGGGCCGACTACGACAAGTGGGGTCCCGTCATCCGGGCGTCCGGGTTCAAGCCCGAGTGAACATCCTGTTCGCCTCCACCAAGGAGAAGCCCGAATTCTGGTTCCCGCGCCTGCAGCCGCTGCTGCCGCGCGACCGCTTCTTCGGCTGGCCCGACAACAACGGCGGCGACATCGACGCGGCGCTGGTCGCGACGCACCCGAAGGGCGCGCTCGCCGGCCTGCCGAAGCTGCGCTTCATCCAGTCGCTCTGGATGGGCGTGGAGAACGTCGTCGACGACCCGGACCTGCCGAAGGGCGTGCCGGTGGCGCGGCTCATCGACCCGGGCATGGTCGCGGCGATGGGCGAGACTGCGATTGCCTACGTATTGGATTGGCATCGCCACTTCTATTGTTATAGATCTTTCCAGAAGCAGAGCCTCTGGAAGCGCCGCCGCCAGTTCCTCGCTTCGGACCGCACGATCGGCATCCTGGGCCTGGGCGAGCTGGGCGGCACCGTGGCGGCGAAGCTGCGCGCGATGGGCTTTCACGTTGCCGGCTGGAGCCGCCGGCCGAAGTCGCTCGACGGCGTCTACTGCTCCACCGATCTCGATGAAGTGCTGCAGAGAAGCGATGCGGTGATCTGCCTTCTGCCTCTCACGCCGCACACCAAGGGCATCTTGAACAAGGACAGGCTTCAAAGAATCCGCAAGGACGGCTGCGTGATCAACCTCGCGCGCGGCGCGCACGTCGTCGTGCCGGACCTCGTCGCGGCGCTCGACTCGGGCCATCTTGCGCACGCCTACCTGGACGTGTTCGAGACCGAGCCCCTGCCCGCCGACAGCCCGCTCTGGGCGCATCCGGGCCTCACGATCACGCCGCACATCGCCGCGCTCACCGAGCCGCGAACGTCGGTCGTCAAGGTCGCCGAGAACATCGAGCGCCTCCGCCGCGGCGAGAAGCCGCACAACCTGGTTGATTTCGACGCGGGATACTGACATGAAGAGAAAGGACATCAAGATCCCGTCGGCCGACGGCACGCGCTTCGACTGCTACGTCGCCGCGCCCGAGGGCAAGGAGCTGGTGCCCGCGATCGCCGTGTGCTCGGCGATCCACGGCGTGGACGAAGACCTGCGCGCGATCGCCGACGAGTTCGCCGCGAAAGGCTTCCTCGCCGCGGCGCCGGACCTCTTCTCGCGCTCGGTGCCCGGTCCGCTGGCGCACGACGACCCGCGCTCGCGGCCGCGCGGCCAGCCGCGCCTGGAAAAGATCAAGGCGGGCGAGGCCGACCTCGTCGCGGTGCGCGAGGCGCTGCGCGCGGAGCCCAACTGGAACGGGCGCGCGGCTACGATCGGCTTCTGCTACGGCGGCCCGTACGCGATCCTCGGCCCCAAGCGCCTCGGCTACGACGCGGGCATCTCCTGCCACGGCACGCAGATGCTCGACTACCTGCCGGAACTGGAAGGCCTCGACAAGCCCGTGTGCGTGATCTGGGGCGACCAGGACATCATGGCGCCCGCGCCGGTGCTCGAGGCCTACCGCGCGGCGGCTGCGCGCCTGAAGAACCTCGAGCTGCACGTCTTTCCCGGCGTGCAGCACAGCTACATGATGCCCAAGAGCACGCAGGCCTACGATCCGAAAGTGCGCGCGTTCTCCTTCGCGCGCGCGTTCGCGATCCTCGCTTCCCTGCGCTAGCGCGCCTGCAGCGCCGACGCGGCGGCGTCGGCGAGCACCTGGCAGCCGAGCACGATGTCCTCGTCGCGGCTGTCCTCCGCAAAATCGTGGCTGATGCCGCCGATCGACGGAATGAACAGCATCGCCGAGGGCAGCATCGCCGAGACGATGCCCGCGTCGTGGAAGGCGCCCGAGGGCAATCGCATCCACTTGCCCGGCGCGTGGCGCTCGGCGGCGGCTTCGATGTGCTTCCGCAGCCCGGCGTCCATCTTCGTGGGCGGGATCGGCGCCCGCGAGGGCGTCGCCTCGATCGTCACGCCGCCGCGCGCGTTCATCTCGGCCACGATGCGCATCGCGATCTCCTCGAGAGCATCCAGCGGCGCGTCGGAGGCGTCGCGGAACTGAAGGTCGAGGTCCGCGTAGCCGGGCACGATCGAGGTCGCGTTCGGCTCGACGCGCAGCCGGCCCATGGTCCAGACCGTGCGCTCCGCGGCCGCCTTGGGGAACTCGGTGTTGATGCGGTGCGCGAGTTCGTAGAGCGCGCTGGACGCGTCGCGGCGCGTCTTCATCATCGTCGTGCCAGCGTGGTTCTGCTGGCCGCGGAACGCGAAGTGGATGGCGCGCAGCCCGACGATGCCCGTCACCACGCCGATGCGCTTGCCCGAGTCCTCGAGCGTGGGTCCCTGCTCGATGTGCGCCTCCACGAAGCCAAGGTAGCGCTCGCGCGAGAGCCTCGCGCGCGGCGCGGCGGCGAGCCCCGCGGCGCGAAGCGCGTCCGCCATGCGCACGCCGTCCTTGTCCGCGGCGTCCGCCTCGATCTCGGGCGTGAGCGCGCCGGTGAGCGAGCGGCTGCCGAGGCAGCCCACGAATCGCGCTTCCTCGTCCTGGAACGAGACCACGTCCACCGGCAGCGCCGCGGTCGCCCGGTCCGCGGCAAGCGCGCGCGCGACCTCGAGCGCGTAGACGACGCCGAGCGCGCCGTCGAGCCAGCCGCCCGTGGGCTGCGTGTCGGAGTGCGAGCCCAGCAGGAGCGCCCTGCCCGCCTGCCGCGAGCGGCCGATCACGTTGCCGACGCCGTCGATCGACGCCTCCAGCCCGGCGGCCTCGAACTGCGACTTCAGCCAGCGCCGCGCCTCCATGTCCCTGTCGCTGAACGCGGGGCGCACGACGCCCTTGCCCCGCGCGCCGATCGAGCGCAGGCGGCGAAGGTCCGCAAGGAGCCGGTCCGGATCGATCGCCGGCATCGTTCCGGCGCCGCTAGCGGCCGGAGACCCTTCTGAGCGTGTGCCTGCGGTTGCGCGTGTAGGGGCGCACCTGCGCCGGCCAGCGCCCCGCCTCCACCGCCTTTGCCCAGGCCGCGCCCGTGAGCACCTCGGCGCTCTCCAGCTCGTAGACCGCGCTGTATTTCGGCTCGCCCTCGGCGACGACGGTCTTCACCTCGCCGCCGATGCTCATCTTGAGCGGCACGAGCGTGCTGCGGCTGACCGAGAGCACGCCCGGCACCTTCAGCAGGTTCGGCACGTGCTCGGTGTCGTAGACCTCGTTGAACAGCGCCTCTTTAACCGGATCCACATCCATCGAGGCAGTAAAGAGATAGCGGGTGTTGGGATGCATCGGACTATTGTAGTCACAATCAAACCGGTTCAGAACGCGTACCGCAGCTGCGCGACCGCGGTTCGCTGCGGGAACGGGTGGAAGAGGAAGTACTTGCGGTTGTTCAGGTTGTCGATGCCGACGGACAGTCGCGTCTCCCGGTCGAAGTTGTAGTTCAGGCGCGCGTCCATCACGAAAAAGCTGTCGAAGCCTTGATAGGTATGCGTGTAGATGTCCGTGTTGTCCAGGGTGGTCCATACGCGGCTGCTGGAGCGAGCGGCCAGCGTTCCGGAGAGCTGCTCGTCGTACCGGTAGGTGGCCACGGCGGTCGCCTTCACCCGCGGGATGTTCGGCGTGTACTTCCCGCTGACGTCGGTCAGCACGCCGGCGGCATTGAGAAAGCCCGGATCGGACAAGATGTGCGAGTCCACGAAGGTCACGCTGCCGGTGAGGTCGAGCCCGCGCACGAGCAGGTCCCGTCCCTGCGCGACCAGCTCGAAGCCGCGCGAGCGGATCTTGTCGATGTTCTGCACCGACGAGCCGATCACGTTGGTGCCCGGGATCGTGGAGTTCTGCGAGATCAGCCCGTCCTTCAGGTTCTCCTGAAACAGCGACAGACGCACGCGCCCGTTGCCGAACGCGCGCTCTATCGCCAGCTCGCCCGAATAGGCACGCTCGGGCCGCAGGTTCGGGTTCGGCGTGTAGATCACCCCGGAAACCGTCACGGCCTGGTACAGCTCGGTAACCGTCGGAAAGCGGTAGGCGGTGCCGTAGGATGCGGTGACCTGCCAATCCTTGCTCGCTTCCCAGCCGAGCGAAGCCTTGGGCGAGAACTTGCTCGACGTGATCGTCGGCTGGTTCACGTTCGAGGCCGGCGACGCCGAGAAGTTGAGGCCATCAAATGCGCGCCACCACTCCTGGCGTCCGCCCAGCGTGAGAAGCCACGCAGGCGCCAGGCGCCAAGCGTCCTGTGCCCAAAGCGCCGATGTCTGCGTCTTGCCGCGCGAATCGGTATTGCGAGCACCGGTCGAGCCGGTGATCCAGTCGGACGTCGCGTAGAGGGTGCTCGCGAGCTCGTACCGGTCGTAGTGCGCGCCGAACGTGACCTCGTGCGGACCCTTGGGCCCGTCCGGGCGCCAGAAGCCCTTGGCGTCAAGGGTCGACCAGCCCGTGTCGTTGAGTGATTGGATCGTACCGGCACCGCCGCCCTGCGCGGCGGGCAGCGCCGTGCCAGGAATTCGCTGCTCGTCGCGCACGTAGTCGAAGCGCGTGGCGACGAACTCCCAGTCCCACGCACCCTTTGTATCAGAGCGCAGCGCGGCGCTCTGGGACAGGTGCTCCTGCGACCAGTTGTACATGCCGCTGCTGCTCGAAAATGCGGTGGCCGGGATGCTGTAGTTATAGCCGCCGATGTTCACGCTCCCGGAGTACACGGTCTGGCCGGCCGCGTTGCGCAGGTAGGGATCGACACTCGACTTGATCTCGTTCTGGAACAGGCCGATCGTGTAGCTGGCCTGCCAGGCCGGCGTGAGGTCGTAGGCCAGCTTGACCTTGAAGTTGTCGAGCTGCTTGTCCTCGAGCCCCCCCGAGCCGATCACGGCGATCGGCTGGCCGAGACGGTTGGAGTCGAGGTAGGCGCCGGTCACCGGCGTGCCTGCGCCGCTCGGCGACGCAGGCCGCGTCAGCGTCGTGATGGTCAGGGGCTGGCTGTGCGTGTCGAGGTGCGACGCCGTTAGGCGCCAAGAAAAGTCGCCCTGCCGGCCGCCGAGCATGGCGCCGATCTGGCCCGTGCTGTAGGTATCCTTGGTGCCATAGAGGCTGTAGCCCTGCGCCGCGGCTTCCACGTTCACCGCGCCCTCGAACTTCTGCGGCATGCGCGTCGTGATTTCCACCACCGCCCCCATTGAATTGCCGGGATAGGCCGCGGAAAACGGCCCATACATCACGTCGATGCGGTCGATCTCCTCCGGCGTCACCAGGCTCCAGCGCGGCGTCGAGTTGCTGTTGTTGTTGCCGATCAGCGTCGACAGCAGCACGCCGTCGGCGTAGATGAGGCTGCGCGCGCTCTGGCCCAGGCCGGAGGTGCGCGTGGCGAGCGGCGCGAACTGGTCGCCGTAGTTGCGCTTGCGCACGATGAGGCTCGGCAGGTACTTCAGCGCGTCCTCGACGTTGACCATGTTCACCGTCTCGCTCAACTGGGCGCCGGTGACGCTCTCGTTCGTGCCCGGGAGACGGTTGCGCTCGGGCACCGATTGCACCTCCTTGACGGTCACTTCGGGCAGCTGCGTCTCCTGCGCCTGCGCGCCGCAGGTCGTGGCCAGCAGTGCGCCGGCCGCCGCGCCCAGCAGGCGGGACCCGGCCGCCACGCCGTTCGATGCGCTCATCATTGTTCTCCCCTTCTTCGAATTCAGTTTCAATGCTTGTGGCCACCGTGATCGGCGTGGGCCGCCGGCAGCACCTCAAGCACCGCGGCGGGTTCCTTGAGGTCCGCCGCCGGCTTGCCGCCGTCCGGCAGGTCGAACCAGTCGACGCGCCCCTGTTCGCAGACCTGGCTGACCTTCCAGTAGAGCTTGCCGGGCCGGTCCGGCAAGGCGGCGAGAAGAACGAACTCGTCGAAATGCGCGTTCTCGAGGCGCCCGCCGCTCCAGCGCACGCGCACCACGTCCTCCTCGACGCGCCGGCCGTGACTTTCGTAGGGCTGCGCCAGGCGCGCTTTTTCGATCTCCAGCGTCCAGCCAGGCTTGGGCATGGGCTTCGCGCCGCGAACGCCCTCCGGGATCTGCACGATCACCTCGCGCACCGGCGAGCCCGAGCACCCGTGCGTGATGCGGATCGCGGCGCGGTAGCTACTGCCCGCTTCGGCGCGCGGATTGTCGAGGACCGCGTGCGCAAATGCGGGCGGGGCGATGCTCGAAAGCAGGGCCAAAACGGGACCGAACAGTACCTTCATGGCTTGCTCCCCGCGTGCGGAGGACGTGAGCCTTCCGCATCCATTGGCATCACGCCCTCGAAGAGGGACAACTTGCGTACCTGCTCGGCGGGCAGCTTCGCCTCGGCGGCAGCGAGCGATTTGGCGAGCGACCGCGCGTCTGCGGGTGTGATGCCGGCCAGTTCCTGTACCCTTTAGTGCTTCATGTGCATGCCGCCGTGATCGCCACCGGTGGCCGGCGCATTTATCGGCCGCACCGTGGCCTTGACCTCCACCGTCTCGCGCTTGCCGTCCTTGCCTTCGACGACCAGCGTGATCGGCACCGTGTCGCCCTCTTTCATCTGTTGCTTGAGGTTCATGAGCATCACGTGATAGCCGCCGGGCTTGAGCTCGGTGCCCTTGCCTGCCGGAATGGCGATCGACGTCACCGGACGCATCTTCATGATTTCCTTCTCCATCTTCATCACGTGCAGCTCGGTGACGCCGGCGACGGGCGAGCTCGCCGAGACGAGCTTGGCGTCGGCGGGCGAGCTGAGCTGCATGAAGGCGCCGGTGGCGGACTGGTGCGGCACCGTGGCGCGGACCCAGGGATCCTTCACCGTCACCTGCGCGAGCGCGGAAGTGGCGGCGAGGGCGAAAAGACTGGCGATCAATGTGCGTTTCATGGATGGCTCCTTTCTGGTCAAGAGGACTGCTTCATGAGAGCGCGCAGATCGGCCGCGTATTCCTCGGCGGTCTGCGTGTGCTTCAGGGCGAGGCGCAGGTGTCCCTGCGCGTCGAAGACATAGGTGAGCGCGCTGTGATTCACGGTGTAGGAGGCGCCTTCGTGCACCTTCTCGTAGAAGACCTTGAACTCCTTCGCGACGCGCTTCGTGCCCTCGGCATCGGCGCGCAGGCCGAGAAACGAGGGATCGAAGGCCGCGGTGTAATCGCGCATGAGCTCGGGCGTATCCCTCTCCGGGTCTACGGTGACGAAGATGACCTGCACGCGCTGGCCATCCGCGCCGAGCAGGTCCTTGGTCTCCTTCGCGCGCACGAGCGCGGTCGGGCAGACGTCCGGGCACTGCGTATAGCCGAAGAACAGCAGCACGTACTTGCCGCGGAAATCGGCGAGCGTGCGCGTCCGGCCGTCCGGGTCCTGAAGGCTGAAATCCCGCCCCCAGTCGGCGCCGGTGAGGTCGGTGCCGTTGAAATTCGGCGCGCTGCCGTCACAGCCGGCGAGCGCTACGCAAAGCGCAGCCGCAAGGGCGCAGAGGCTCCGCAGCGGCGTCATTCGCGGAACCGGACCGCGCCGCCGGGGAGCACTTCCCAGGGACGCGCCGTCAGATCGGGAGATCGATAGGCATCCAGGCTCGGAGCGTCCTGGACCAGCAGCGGCGTGGCCCCGAGGTTGCTGCCACGCTCGGGCGCGCCTTCCAAGGGCACGAGCTTCACCTCTTCCGAAGCGCGCGGCCAAAGGACGTAGGCGAGCGCTCCCGGCGATAGCACCGTCAGCGCCAGAACGATCGCGCAGACGACGTTGACCGCTGTCAACCCAATGAACCATCGAATCAAGCAACCCCCCTTCCAGCCCGGAACGAAATCGCCGCACGAATCGCGCACGGCGGACAAGCGCGCGCGGGACGAGCCCGCTAAGCGCGCAGCGTCAGCTCAGGACTGGACGGGAGGCGCCCGCGGGCGCGCGGGCGAGAAGACGAGGCTGCGGAAGACAGCAACGGGCCGCACGGCGGGCGCCTGCGCGGCGCCGGACGGCACGAAGAGAACGGGGGGCGCCGAACCGACGACGGCCTGCGTACGGTCGGCGCCGGAGCTGCAAAGGGGGCAGTGCTTGACCGCCTTGCCGGACTCATGGCCCGGCAGCGGGACGCCAGGCGACTTGGCGGCGGGCGCGCCCCCGACCGAGCAGATGGTCGCCGCGAAGACGGCGCCCGAAGATTGGGCGCGCGCCGCGAACGGCACGAGCAGCTGCAGCGCCAGCGCGAGCAGGCCGAGGCAGGCAGCGAGTTGGTTGCGGCGCAGAGGCACGGCGGGAAAGTGTAGCAAAGCCGTGCCTAGCGCGCGAGATAGCCGGAATCCACCGGCAGCGTGACCCCGGTGATGCAGCGCGCCGCGGGGCTCGCGAGGAACAGGATCGCTGCGGCGATGTCGTCGGTCTCCGGCAGCACGCCGAGCGGCGTGTGCTCCATGACCCTCTTCAGGATCTCCGGATTGGAGAACACCGGCGCCGTGAGCGGCGTGCGCACGAACGTGGGCGCCACGGCGTTGACGCGGATCCCATACGGCGCGAATTCCAGCGCGAGCGCGCGAGTCATGTTCACCACCGCGCCCTTGGAGGTCTGGTAGGCCGGGTTCGGAAAGATGCCGCCCGAGAACCCCATGATCGAGGCGAGGTTGACGATGGCGCCGCCGCCGCGCTGCTTCATTGCGCGCGCCGCGATGCGCGCGCACAGGAAGCTGCCGCGCACGTTGACCGCGTGGACGCGATCCCACTCCTCGGCGCCGATGTCGAGCGCCGTCTTGCGCACCGCGATGCCGGCGTTGTTGACCAGGATCTCGAACGGCCCGATCTGCGCGAAGGCCCTTTCCATCGCGGCCTCGTCGGACACGTCGGCGCGGATGCAGCCGGGCGCCTCCTCGAGGTCGATGCGCGCGACCTTCGCGCCCGCCTTCTCGAGCAGCGCGGCCGTAGTCTTGCCGATGCCGTGCACCGCGCCGGTGACGACGGCGGTCCTGCCCTTCAGTTCGAATAGATCCATGGCGGCGCTAGTATAGGGGCATGCACGACCTCGTCATTCGAAACGCGCTGCTTCTCGACGGCAC
>DATIYN010000113.1:0-2037 GCA_035517595.1 Burkholderiales bacterium | reverse complement strand
CGGGCGCAGCGTGGGCGACCGCGCGCCCGGTCCTGATTGCTACTTCACGACGACGGTGATCGTCTTCCTCATCGCCGGGCCGTAGGAGCGGTGCGCCCCGTCGGCGAACTGCAGCTGCAGCCGGTGCTTGCCCGGGGCGAGCTTGAGCGTCGTCTCGGTCTGGCCCTTGCCGAAGTGCAGGTGGCTGTCGTCCGCCGGGATCACGTCGCCCTTCTTGACAGGCTTCGTGTCCACCAGCAGGTGGTGATGGCCGGTCCCGGGCGCGGTCTCGCCGGCCGGCGCGATGCTCATGCCCTTCACGCCCATCACGACCTTGAACTCCGCCGGCACCGTGGCGCCGTTCTTCGGCTCCACGAAGAACACGCCCGGTGTTTCCTTCTTCTGCGCGAAGGCGCCGGCGCTCGCGCAGAGCAGCATTGCCGCGAAAAACAGCTTCGTCCTCATGATCTCCCCTTGATTCGCCGGAAGGCGTGAATATAGGCTACCGCGGAATGCTGCCCTCCGGAAAGCAGGCCGCTCGCGCGCGAGAAATCCTCGGGTTCCTGCTCGGCGCCCTCCTTGCCTGCGTCGCCGCGGCGCAGCCGGCCCCGGAGCTGCTGAAGCAGCTGCGCGAGGGCGGGCTGGTCCTCTACATGCGCCATGCCTCTACGGACTTCAGCCAGAACGATGCCGCCATGCGCTCGTACGAGGATTGTGCGCACCAGCGCAACCTCACGGACAAGGGACGCGAGGAAGCTCGTGCCGTCGGCGCAAGCATCAAGCGCCTGAACATTCCCGTCGGCGACGTGCTGGCGAGCCCGTTCTGCCGCACGATGGAAACCGCGCGCCTCGCCTTCGGCCATGCAAAGCCCGTGCAGGAGGCTCGCGGCGGACCGGCGAGCCCGGACGATCCCGCCCGCTACGACCCGCTGCGCAGGCTTCTGGGCGCCTCGCCTCCCGCCGGCGTCAACACCGTGGTCGTGAGCCACGGCAATCCGTTCCACGCCGTCGCCGGCGCGCCCTATCTTGCCGAGGGCGAGATCGCGGTCGTGCGTCCGGAAGGCGGCAGCCGCTTCACCGTGCTCGGGCGCGTCCGGCCCGACGACTGGCAGCGCCTGCCGTAGGGGCGCGGCGGCTGCCGAAGCGACTCACGCGGCCTTCTTGCCGCGAGCCAGTCGCTGCACTTTCGCGCCGAGCCGCGCGAGCCGCGCCAGCGTCGCGCTCTCGAGTCCCAGCATCTCGTCGGCCCACCCGGAGAGCGACTCCATCAGCGAAAGGGTCTCGCGCACGCGCTTCTGCGCAGCCGGGTCGAGCTCGCCGAACGCCGGGTCGGCAATGCATTCGCGCAGGACGCGCACGGTCGGATCGAACTCGCGCGCCTTGCGCTCGCGCACGATGATGCGCATCAGCTCCCATGGGTCCTGCGCGGTCTGGTAGTAGTCGCGGCGGTCCCCCATCAGATGCACGACGCGCACCAGGCTCCAGTTCTGCAGCTCGCGCAGGCTGGTGCTGATGTTGGAGCGCGCCACCTGAAGCACCGCGGAGATTTCCTCGGCATGCATCGGCCGCCCCGCCAGGAAGAGCAGCGCGTGGAGCTGGGCGACGGTGCGGTTCACGCCCCAGCGCGAGCCCATCTCGCCCCAGTGCAGCACGAAGCGCTGCCCCGCGGCGCCGACGCGCTCCCTGAGGGGATCGGGCGCTTTCATCTTGACAGGCATTTTAGTTATGTCGTATCTTTCTGTCAATACTGAAACAACAGGAGGGACGACAATATGGCACGGGTCCTGGTCCTCGGCGGCGCGGGCTTCGTCGGCCGCCACGTCTCGGCCGCCCTGCTGGAGCGCGGCCACGAGGTGATCGTCGGCACGCGCCATCCCCGCCGTGCGCTGCGCCGCCTGCGCGGACGCGTCCGCGACTGCGAGCGCCGCGAGGCCCACCTCGACTGGCTCACCACCCCCTCCAACTGGACGCCCCTGCTGCGCGACGTGGAGGTCGTGGTGAATGCGGTCGGGATCCTTCGCGAGCGCGGCTTCGAGACGTACGCGCGCGTGCACTGCT
>DATIYN010000112.1:0-4678 GCA_035517595.1 Burkholderiales bacterium | reverse complement strand
GGCGATGCTCGAGGAGCGCTGTCGCGGCATCGAAGCGCAGGTCGAGCGCGTGACGCCGCGCATCCCGGCGATCCATGCCGCCTACGTCGAAAAGCTGGGTGCGCGTCTCAAGGAAGCCGGCCTCGACCCGGACGAGGAGCGGCTCAAGCAGGAGCTGGCGCTGTTCGCCGCCAAGATCGACGTCGCCGAGGAGCTCTCCCGCCTGGCGGCCCACGTGGCCGAGGTGCGTCGCGTGCTCGGGGGAGGCGGTGCCAGCGGCAAGCGGCTCGACTTCCTCATGCAGGAGCTCAATCGCGAGGCCAATACCCTCGGCTCGAAGTCGGTAGACGCGGAGCTGTCGCAGGCCGCGCTCGAGATCAAGGTCCTGATCGAGCAGATGCGCGAGCAGGTCCAGAACGTCGAATAGGCACGCCGCATGCCTTCCGCTGCGGGCAATCTGTTCGTGGTCGCGGCCCCTTCAGGAGCCGGGAAGACCAGCCTCACCAGCGCCCTGCTCGCCCGGGAACCGGCGATCCGCCTGTCGGTGTCGTATACGACACGTGCTCCACGTCCCGGGGAAACCGAGGGCGTCCACTACCACTTCGTCACAGCCGAGCGCTTCGCCGCGCTGCACGACGCGGGCGAGTTTCTCGAGCACGCGCAGGTCCACGGCAACTGGTACGCGACGAGCGCGACCTGGCTCAAGGCGCAGGTCGACGCCGGACAGGACGTGCTCCTCGAGATCGACTGGCAGGGCGCGGCCCAGGTGCGAAGGATCGTCCCGGATTCGGTCCAGGTCTTCGTCCTTCCGCCCTCGCTCGACTCGCTGCGCGAGCGGCTCATGCGCCGCGGCCAGGACGACGCGGCCACGATCGCCCGCCGCCTGGTCGGCGCCCGCGACGAGATGCGCCATTGCAGCGAATTCGATTATGTTATTATTAATCAGGAGTTTGCTTCGGCAGTCGACGACTTGCGCGCGATCGTGCGCGCCGCCAGGCTGCGCGCTGAGCGGCAGCGCCGGCTGCACGGGGCGCTGCTCGACCAATTGACCTCGAATGGATGACCATGGCCCGGATCACGATCGAAGATGCGCTGTCCAAGATTCCTAACCGCTTCGAGCTGACGCTCGCGGCTACCAACCGCGCGCGCCAGATCAGCGCCGGCTCGCAGCCGCTGCTCGAGCCCGATCGCGACAAGGCGACGGTTATCGCGCTGCGCGAGATCGCCGCGGGCAAGGTCGGCATCGAGCTGCTGCTCAAGCCGCAGACGCTGAGCTAGAGGCGGAATACCTCCGATGTGACCCGAGCATGCCGGAAATCGCCGAATTCACCCGACATCTTGGTCACTATCTGCCGCCCCCCGACGTCGCGCTGGTCGAGCGCGCGTTCGCGTTTTCCGAGCACGCCCACCAGGGCCAGTTTCGCAAGTCGGGCGAGCCCTACATCACCCATCCGCTGGCGGTAGCCAGCATCCTGTCGCAGTGGCGGCTTGACGCCCAGGGGCTCGCCGCAGCGCTCCTCCACGACGTGATGGAGGACACCAGCGTCACCAAGTCGGAGATCGAGCACTCGTTCGGCAAGCCGGTTGCCGACATGGTCGACGGCGTCTCCAAGCTCGACCACATCGAGTTCCAGTCGCGCGAAGACCTCCAGGCCGAGAGCTTCCGCAAGATGCTGCTGGCGATGGCGCAGGACGTGCGCGTCATCCTGATCAAGCTCGCCGACCGGCTGCACAACATGCGCACGCTCGACGCGATGGCCTCCGCGCATCGCCACCGGATCGCCCGCGAGACGCTCGACATCTACGCGCCGATCGCCAACCGCCTGGGCTTGAACGCGCTCTACCAGGAGTTGCAGGAGCTCTCCTTCAAGCACCTGCACGCGCTTCGTTACCGCGTGCTGAACAAGGCGATCAAGGCGGCCCGCGGCAACCGCCGCGAGGTGATGAACCGGATCATGCAGTCGATCCGCGACGGGCTCAAAGGCGACGGCATCGCGGCCACCGTGAGCGGGCGCGAGAAGACCGCGTACAGCGTCTACAAGAAGATGCGCGAGAAGCACTACACGTTCGCGCAGGTGTTCGACATCTACGGCGTGCGCGTGCTGGTCAAGGACACCACCGCCTGCTACGCGGCGCTGGGCGTGCTGCACCGGCTCTACAAGCCCATCCCGGGGAAGTTCAAGGATTACATCGCGATCCCCAAGGCCAACGGCTACCAGTCGCTGCACACGACGCTGTTCGGGCCTTTCGGGACGCCGCTGGAAGCGCAGATCCGCACCCACGATATGCATCACGTGGCGGAGGCGGGCGTGGCCGCGCACTGGCTGTACAAGGCCGGCGGCCAGCTCGACCTCGCCGAGGCGCAGCAGCAGACGCACCGCTGGCTCCAGAGCCTGCTCGAGATCCAGTCGGAGTCGCGCGATTCGAAGGAGTTTCTCGAGCACATCAAGGGCGACCTCTTCCCCGACGAGATCTACGTGTTCACGCCGAAGGGCAAGATCATGGCGCTCCCGCGCGGCGCGACCGCGGTCGACTTCGCCTACGCGGTGCACACCGACATCGGCCACCACTGCACCGCGGCGCGGATCAACTACGAGCTCATGCCCCTGCGCACCGAGCTCAAGAGCGGCGATCAGGTCGAGATCACGACGGCGCCCTCGGCGCGGCCCAATCCGTCGTGGCTCAACTTCGTCGCCACCGGCAAGGCGCGCTCGCGCATCCGCCACTTCCTCAAGTCGCTGCAGCAGAAGGAATCGGCGGCGCTGGGCGAGCGGATGCTCGACCAGGCTCTCGCCTCGCTCAAGGTGTCGCCGAGCTCGATCACCGGCGAGCGCTGGGATGCGCTCATGCGCGAGTACGGCGCCAAGGGCAGGCTCGAGGTCCTGGCCGACATCGGGCTGGGCAAGCGGCTCTCCTTCGTCGTCGCGCAGGCGCTGACGCGCGCCCAGGCTCGCAGCGCCGAGGACGCGCCCGCCGACAAGGCTCGCCCTGGCGCGCTGCAGCTTCGCGGCGTCGAGGGCGTCGCCATCCAGTACAGCAAGTGCTGCCGGCCGATTCCCGGCGACGCGATCGTCGGCCAGTTCCGGCGCGGACAGGGACTGCTGGTGCACACGCGCGATTGCCAGACGCTGCGCAAGGGGCGTGTGGACACCGATCAGGTCGTCGACGTGGAATGGGCGCCGCAGGTCGACGGCGTTTTCGAGGCCGGCGTGCGGCTCCTCGTCGACGACCGCCGCGGACTCCTCGCGAAGCTCGCCACAGAGATCGCCGACGCCGGGGCGAACATCGAGTACCTGTCGATGGAGCGCCCGGACGGCGACCGCGTCATCAACATGTTCTTCAGCGTGCAGGTGCGCGATCGCCGGCATCTCGCCCACGTGATGCGGGCGTTGCGGCGGATCGTGGAAGTCCGGCGCATCCATCGCGCCCGGACTTGAGGCGGCGCGCAAGGCGCGCCGGCGGGATCCTACGCCGTCTGCCGAGTCAGCAGCTGCTGCAGCTCCCCCGACTGATACATCTCGCGCATGATGTCGCAGCCGCCGACGAACTCGCCGTTGACGTAGAGCTGCGGGATCGTCGGCCAGTTCGCGTAGTCCTTGATTCCCTGGCGGACCTGCGCATCGGCAAGCACGTCGACCGAGAAGAACCGATCGACGCCGCAGGCCTGCAGCATCTGCACCGCCGCGGCCGAGAAGCCGCACTGCGGAAACTGCGGCGTGCCCTTCATGTACAGAACGACCGGGTGGCCGGTCACGTCCTCGCGAATCTTGTCCTGGATGTCCATGGTCGTAGCCCTTTTGAGCGAAACATTCTAGCGCATCCGGTCCGGCGCCGACAGCTCGCGCCCGGCTGGCCGAATCGGCATCAGGCGGCGGCGACGTGCTCGCGGTAGGCCGGGCGCTCGCAAAGATCGCGATACCAGCGCTCGACGTTGGCCGCCCGCGGCCGCTCGACGGGCATGAGGAACCAGCGGTGGGGGGCGAAGCCCAGCGCGATGTCGCCGACTGTGAGCTCGCTGCCGGCGACGTACCTCGTTCGCCCCAGCTGCGCGTCGAGGATCGAGAACGCGGCGGCGGCGCGCTGCCGCGCGCTTTCGATCTCCGCGGCCTCGACCTGATCGGGAGGCGTTCGCAGCAGCGCGCGAAACAGCACGCCCATCGGAGGCCCGATGACGGCGAGCTGCCAATCCATCCAGCGCTCGGCGTCGGCGCGGTGCCGCAGCTCGCTCGGCAGCAGCACGCCCTTCCCATGCTTCGCCGCGAGGTAGCGGACGATGGCATTGGACTCCCAGAGGACGAACCCGTCGTCGTCGATCGTCGGGACGAGCCCGTTGGGGTTGAGTGCGAGGTATTCCGGCGTCTTGTTCCCGCCGAAGGGACCGCCGATGTCGGTGCGCTCGAAGGCGACACCGACCTCGCCGCAGCACCAGAGAACCTTCTGCACGTTGCTCGATGTCTTCCTGCCCAGAATCTTCAGCACGATCGTCCTCCATTGCGCCGCAATCGCACGGCTAGTGGCCCGCGGCGTCGGCGACGCGAATCGGTTTGCCGTCGAGATAGGCGAGCACGTTCTCGACGCTGTGGCGGTAGTACTCCGCGTAGACTTCCAGCGCGCTGTAGCCCAGATGCGGCGTCAGCACGGCGTTGGCCGCGCGGCAGAGCGGATAGTCCGCCGGCAAAGGCTCGCGATGGAACACGTC
>DATIYN010000111.1:0-7149 GCA_035517595.1 Burkholderiales bacterium | reverse complement strand
GCCCATGCGGCGCATCTGGTTGGTGATGGTGGAGCCCGAGACTTCTTTCCACTCCCACACCTTGGCCACGAAGTTCTTGCGGCCGAGGTCGTGGCGGGAGAGCTTTTGCTGCTCGAGCTGGCGCTCCACCACGATCTGCGTGGCGATGCCGGCGTGGTCGGTACCCGGCACCCACAGCGTGTTGTGGCCCTTCATGCGGTGGTAGCGCGTGAGCGAGTCCATCACCGTCTGGTTGAACGCGTGGCCCATGTGCAGCGTGCCCGTGACGTTGGGTGGCGGCAGCTGGATGCAATAGGCCGGCCGCCCTGCGCCGGCCGGCGGCGCGAACCAGCCGGCGGATTCCCAGCGCGAGTACCAGCGGCTCTCGACCGCCTTCGGATCGAAGCTCTTGTCCAGCGCCATGCTATTTCTGGCCCGGCTTCGCCTTGCGCGCCTCGAGCGCGTGCTCGACCGCCTCGCGCACCGAGCGCCGCAGCTGCTTCTCCAGCTCGGTGCGCAGGCCGGCGATCTGCTTGTTGAGCTCCGGGATCAGGCGCACCACGAGCACGCGCTCGATGTCGGCCGCGAGCGCCTCGTCGTGCGCCGCCGCGGCCGCGGCGGCGGCCGGGTCGTGCTCGATCACCTCGGTGAGCAGCGGAACCTCCTCGACCGCGCGCAGCGAGTCCTCCTGCTGGCGCTTCACCAGCGCGTCGACGCGCGCGAGCAGGTCGTTCGGCCCGCGCGGCGCCTGCTCGTCGCTCATGCGGCGCCCTTTGCCAGGTCGTGGCTGCGCAGCGCGTAGCCGCGGTCGCGGTAGAACCTGAAGCGCGCGCGCCCGGCCCGGCGCTCGGCCTCGTCCCGCGGGACGATCTCGAGCAGCCGCTCGTGGCGCTCGAAGAACGGCGGGCATTCCTCTGACAGGTTGACGAGCACCTCGCACGCATGCGCGGGCGCCTCGCCGTCGGAGGCGATCAGCACGGGCGTTTCCGCGGCCAGCGCGTCGTGCGCCGCGCAGTGCGGGATGAACGAGACCGCCTGCGAGGTCCACAGCAGGCGATCCACGCGCTGGGCGAGCTCGGCCTGCGGCGCGTAGAGGAGCACGCGCTTGCCCTGCTGCAGCGCCTTGCCGGCGAGCCGGCAGGCCACCTCGAGGCGGTCGCCCGCATTGAAGTAGAAGTCGATCGAGGTCACGCGCCCTTTACTTGCGCCCCGAGCGGCGCAGCGCCAGGCGCACCAGCAGCGGCACCGGCCGGCCGGTCGAGCCCTTCTCGCGCCCGCTCTTCCAGGCGGTGCCCGCGACGTCGAGGTGGGCCCACTTCAGCTTCTTCGTGAAGCGCGCGAGGTAGCAGGCCGCCGTCACGCTGCCCGCCGGCCGCCCGCCGATGTTGGCCATGTCGGCGAAGTTCGACCGCAGCTGCTCCTGGTAGTCCTCCCACAGGGGCATCTGCCAGACGCGGTCCCAGGCGTCGTCGCCCGCGGCCCTGATCGCGTCGGCGAGCCCCTGGTCGTTGGCGAACAGGCCCGAGGCGACGTGGCCGAGCGCGATCACGCAGGCGCCGGTGAGCGTGGCGATGTCGACGACCGCCTCGGGCGAGAAGCGCTCGCTGTAGGTGAGCGCGTCGCAGAGGATCAAACGGCCCTCGGCGTCGGTGTTGAGGATCTCGACGGTCTGTCCCGAGAGCGTGGTGACGATGTCGCCGGGGCGCGTGGCGGCGCCGCCGGGCATGTTCTCGCAGGTCGGGATGATGCCGACCACGTTGACGTGCGCGCGCATGCCGGCAAGGGCGCGCAGCGCCCCCAGCACGCTGCCCGCGCCGGACATGTCGAACTTCATCTCGTCCATCTCGGCGCCGGGCTTGAGCGAGATGCCGCCGGTGTCGAAGGTGATGCCCTTGCCCACGAGGGCAAGCTGCGGCGCTCGCGGCTTCTTCGATTTCGCCGCGCCGTCGTAGCGCAGCACGATGAGCTTGGGCGGCTGGCGCGAGCCCGCGGTGACCGAGAGCAGCGCGCCCATGCCGAGGCGCTCCATGTCGCGGCGCTCGAGCACCTCGACGCCGAGCTTGAATTGCCGGGCGAGCTTCCTCGCCTCGTCGGCGAGGTAGGAAGGCGTGCAGACGTTGGGCGGCAGGTTGCCCAGCGTGCGCGCGAGGTCCACGCCGTCGGCGGTGGCGACCGCTTCCTTCAGCGCCGCCTGCGCCTGCAGCGTGACCGGGCCGGTCGCGAGCGCCAGCGCGAGCGCGCCGAGCGCGGGCGCCGGCGGCTTCTTCTGCGTCTTGAGCTGGTCGAAACGGTAGAACGCCTCGCGCATCCCGAGCACGGCGTTGCGCACCGCCCAGGGCAGGCCGCGGCCGGCGACGGCGAAATCGGCGACCAGCAGGGCGGCGTCCTTCGCGCCGATGCCCTTCAGGGCGCCCGCGGCGCCGCGGATCGCGTCTCGGAACGCCGCCACGCCGTACTCTCGCCGCTCGCCGAGGCTCACGATCAGCACCCGCTTCGCCGCGATGCCGGGCACGCCGTGCAGCAGCAGCGTCGAGCCGGCCTTGGGCGAGAGGTCGCCCTGCGCGAGCGCGCGGCGCAGCGCGCCGCCCGCCGCCCGGTCGGCCGACTGCGCAGCGCGAGCGAGCGCGCCGCCCGCGTCGCCCGGCAAGTGCGCGCCGAGCACGAGGCAGCCGGCCGGGATCTTCTCGGGCGACTGCGCCTTTATGCTAAATTGCACCTGGTTTCTCCTATGAAATTCGCGGGCCGCAGCGTCGCTGCAAGTATCGCATGATCTTCCTCCGCTCGCTGCTGCGCGAATTCGCCAACCTGGCCACCGCGGTGTTCCTCTCGCTGTTCCTGATCGCGATCACCACGCGCCTGATCCGGCTGCTCGGCTTCGCGGCGGGCGGCAAGATTCCGTCGGACGCGGTGGTCGCGTTCCTCGGCTTCTCGGCGCTCGGCGTGCTGCCGGTGCTGCTGTCGCTCACGCTGTTCATCACCGTGCTGCTCGCTCTGAACCGCGCCTGGCGCGATTCCGAGATGGTGATCTGGTTCGGCGCCGGCCTGTCGCTCACGGCCTGGATGCGGCCGGTGCTGATCTTCGCGGCGCCGCTGGTTCTCGTGATCGCGCTCTTGTCGCTGGTGATCTCGCCCTGGTCGGCGCAGATGGCCGAGCAGTACCGCACCAAGCTCGACTCGCGCGACGACCTGTCGCGCGTGGATCCCGGCACGTTCGGCGAATCGCGCAGCAAGGGGCGCGTGTTCTTCGTCGAGTCGGTCGCGGGCGACAAGACCTTGGTGCAGAACGTCTTCGTCAACTCGATCGAGCACCGGCGCACGGGCGTGATGATGAGCGAGCGCGGCTACACCGAGACCGCGCCCAACGGCGACCGCTTCCTCGTGATGCTCTCGGGCCGGCGCTACGAGGGCGTGCCGGGCGACGCCGACTTCCGCATCGCCGAGTACGACCGCTACGCGACGCGCATCCAGACCAGGGAGGGCGACGAGCCCGAGGCGACGCACAAGAGCCTGTCGACGCTCGGCCTGATCGCGGATCCGACGCGCGCCAATCTCGGCGAGCTGCTCTGGCGCGTCGGCGTTCCGATCTCGGCCGCGATCCTCGCGCTGCTCGCGGTGCCGCTGTCGTTCGTCAATCCGCGCGCGGGGCGCTCGGTAAACCTGCTGTTCGCGCTGCTCACCTACATGGTGTACTCGAACCTGCTCTCGATCAGCCAGGCGCGCGTGGCGCTGGGCAGGCTCTCGTTCTCGACCGGCTGGTGGCTCGTGCACGCGGTGATGCTGGTCGTGCTCGTCGCGCTGTTCGCGCAGCGCGTGGCTCCCTACTGGCGCCTGCGGCGCGCGTGAACCGGCCGCGCACCCGCCTGCCGACGATCGAGCGCTACCTCGCGCGCCAGATCTACGCGGCGGTGGGCTTCGTGCTGCTCGGCTTCCTCGGGCTGTTCGCGTTCTTCGACCTCATCGCGGAGCTGCGCGACATCGGCAACGGCAACTACCAGCTGCGCCAGATCTTCACGGTGGTCGCGCTGTGGGTGCCCGGCCATGCCTACGAGCTGCTGCCGATCGCCGTGCTGATCGGCTCGCTCTACGTGCTCGCGCACCTGTCGAGCAATTCCGAGTACACCGTGATGCGCGCGGCCGGCCTGTCGCCGGGGCGCGCCGGCGCCATGCTTGCCAAGCTGGGCCTGGTGTTCGTCGTCGGCACCTTCGCGATCGGCGAGTGGATCGCGCCCTTCAGCGAGGAGCTCGCGCAGCAGGTGCGCATGCGCTCGATGCAGTCGCTGATCGGCGGCAGCCTGGGCTCGGGCCTTTGGTTCAAGGACGAGCGCTCGTTCATCAACGTGCGCGAGGCGCGCGAGGCCTTCAAGCTCGCCGGCGTGCGCATCTACGAGTTCGACACGGCCTCGCGGCTGCGGCAGGCGACCGAGGCCGAACGCGCCGAGTACGCCGGCAAGGGCGTCTGGCGCCTGTACGACGTGCGGCAGACGCAGTTCGGCGCCGCCGGGCCGGCCACCGCGCGCTACTCCGAGGCCGAGTGGCGCACGGCGATGAGCCCGGACCTTCTCAACGTGCTGATCGTGACGCCCGATCGCATGTCGGCCTGGAAGCTCTACAAGTACCTGCGCCACCTCGCCGACAACAAGCAGAAGACCGAGCGCTACGAGATCGCGCTCTGGAAGAAGCTGTTCTATCCGCTCGCGACGCTGGTGATGATGGCGCTGTCGCTGCCGTTCGCCTACATGCACGCGCGCTCGGGCATGGTCGGCGTCAAGGTGTTCTTCGGCATCATGCTGGGCATCGTGTTCCACATGCTCAACAGCCTGTTCTCGCACATCGGGCTGCTCAAGGAATGGCCGCCGATCGCGGCGGCCGCGGTGCCGAGCTTCCTGTTCCTCGCCACCGCGGTGCTGATGATGGTCTGGATCGAGCGGCTGCGCCCGGTCTGGGTGCGGATGCGCGGCTAGAACGCGAATCCGGGGCGGATGCTAGGCCCAGGGAGCGCGCCGAAGCATCGTTTTCACGATTGCTTCATGATGAATGGGCGGGAGAAACATGCCTTCCATACGGCCTACCTGGGTGAGCTTTGGCGGAACGGCGGCGATCGTCACGAGCATGGGCTTGATCCTAGGGTTGGACGCCGCGGAAACGACGCGCCGGACCATCGTCAGCGCGCTGCTGATCATCGCCGTCGCGGACAATCTGAGCGATTCGCTGAGCGTGCACATCTACCAGGAGGCGGAGAAGCTCGACAGCCGGGAGGCATTTGCATCGACGCTCGCCAACTTCGCGACACGGCTGGCGTTCGCCCTGAGCTTCGTGGCGTTGGTCTCGCTGCTGCCGCGCGAGATCATGCGGCTCGCCGTTCTCTGCTGGGGCTTCGTTCTGCTCACGCTGCTGACCGCATGGATTGCGCGCGAGCGGGGCGCATCGGTGCTGCACGAAGTGACGAAACATGTCGTGGTCGGCGCGTCTGTCGTCGTCGTCAGTCGATGGCTCGGAAGCTGGATCGCGGCGGAACTGGTGTAATGCAAATCGCAGGCGCTCCGGACGTAACATTTTGATACAGCGACCAACGCCGGTCCGCGTAAGAATGGGCGCTTTCTGACGGAGCGCTCATGGCGCCGCACACAAGGATCGTTCTGCTTTGGGCCGTGCTTGCGCTCGCCAGCGGCCAGACGCTCGCGCAATTCGGCGGCGGCATGCGCCACGGCCGTGGCGGCTCGCAGGGCGAGGGCGGCGGGTCGCAGCGAGATGCCGGCGGCGACGCCTCGGGCGTCACGCGATTGAGCGCGAACGACAGGGTTCGCATACAGCTCACCGACCTGCGGTTCGCGCTCAAGCTCATGCCCGAGCAGAACCCCCTGTTCGATGCCTACCAGAGCAAGGTCTATGCGCTGCTGTCGCCCTGGTCGGCGCCGCCGGAGCCGGGACCGAGCCAGGGTCCCGAAGCGCTGGCGAAAGTCGCGCAGAGGGTTAGCGTGGCCCGCAGCCGGTGGATGCAGATGCAGGACGTCTACGACGCGGCGGCGAAGCTTTACGGGGCGCTTGCGCCCGAGCAGCGCGACGTGGCCGATCGCCTGCTCGCCGATACGGTGCCTTCGCCCGCGGCAGGGGGATGGGGATCGGATTCGGCGGCACCGCCGGGAGGCCGGCAGCGCTGACGCGCTCGGCTCAGTCTGCGGGAACGAGCAGGCTGCCCGCCAGGCGGTCGTGCAGGAACTGGCGGTCGCGGTCCACCATCGCCCAGAAGATGCCGATCGCGGTCGGCACGAGGAACAGCGCACAGACGAAGCGCAGCAGCGCCGCCTTCGGCGCGAGGCCGCGATGTCCGTCCTTGGCGACCAGGCGGATGCGCCAGGTCTTCATCGCCAGCGTCTGGCCGCCGCGCAGCCAGCACCAGAGGAAGTAGACCGCGAACGTCGCCAGGATGAAAAGCTGCAGCAGGTGCCGCCGCCAGCCGGCGATCTCGAGCGTGCCGGCGGCGAACTGGAACAGCCAGGTGGCGAGGAAGCCGAGCGCGAACAGCCCCAGGAACTCGTAGAGCATGCTCGCGAGGCGCCGCCGGATCGAAGGCGCCGCGTCGGAGGCGGGCGCGGCGCTCGCCGCGGGCTCGCCGCTCACAGCGGGGTGACGGCGGGCGCGGTGCTGGTGCCTGGATTCTTCGCGGGCGCGCGCTTGCGGCGCTCGGCCGGCCGCACGTAGGACGGCGGCACGTCGAACATGCGCTTCTGCTCGGGCGGCAGCGCCTGGTACTCGACCCAGTAGCGGCGCAGCTCCTCGCGGTGCGAGGGCGCGAGCTTGCCGAGGCTGCGGTACTGCTCGCGCGCCTGGTCGCGCTGCTGCGGCGTGAGCTTGGCCCACTTCTGCATGCGATCCTGCACGCGCTTCTGCTCCTGGGGCTTCATCCTGGGGTAGCGCTTGGCGATGCCGATCCATTTCACCTTCTGCTCGCGCGACAGGTGCTTGTCCCAGTCGGCCGAGAGCGGCGCGAGGATCTGCTGCTGGTCCACCGTGAGCGACGCCCATTGCGGGCTCCGGTCCTTCGGCGCCGCGCCCGTGCCCGCCGGCGCCAGAGCGGCGAGCAGCACGAAGGCGGCGAGCGCGCGGCGCATCAGCGGTCGTCCGACGCTTGCGTCGAAACCTTCTTCAGCCAGGCCTCGAAGCCCTTGTCGA